>CAZHUY010000584.1:0-1510 GCA_964535465.1 uncultured Myxococcales bacterium | reverse complement strand
TCCCCCCGAGGGGGGACATTACCGACCCGCCCCTCAACTCCGCAGTTCAAGTCGAGAACACCGAGGATGATCTCTTTGGCCCTGTGATTTCGACCTATACGCGCGCGCAGGCGCTGGACGACGGCATCCAAGTTGACGCCAACATCGGCGACTTCGGCGAAATCTCGCGCGAGCATTTCAAGTTGCCCTGTTACATGACCGCAGGCCTATTCGCCATCATCGAGAAGGCGGTCGCCAACGAGCGTTATTGCAACGACTTCCGCGGCGTGTGGCACGACGTCTGCTGGATGGGCAAGCTGGCCATCCGATCGAGCCGGGATGCTTCGGTCGCCGAATACTCGGTGATCATCAAGGGAGCCGGGCGCCGCTCAACCTACCGCGTGCGCGTCGAGTGCGGCCCGGTTGACATCGACGACCCGCGCCCCGGCCTCACCTTCATGCTGCCCGAGGAATCCTGAGCGGTTTCCGCGTCGGTGGCCCTCCCCGACCACTCGGAGGGGGCCACGGGCGAGAAGCCCGATGGACCGGCAGCCGCCGGAGAAAGCGCAACATTGATGGCAAAACACACGAACACCCGCCCTACCCCGACCCCAAAGACCAGCCGCACCTACGAGGTAGACAGCCGCCGATTTCGCGAATGGCACCGGGCGACCGCCCACGCGATTGCCCTCGCCGTCGAGAGGCAGGAGGCCGTGTGCATCCAGACGCGGGTACATGGACAGGTGGTCGAGGCATTCGATGTGACCGCAGCCGTGAGTGTCGATCCGTGCACGTAGCGGGCGCGATGGCGACTTCCGGGCACCTGAACGTTAACTGAACGTCAACCTGAACACTTCGCGGCTCGCCACCGCTCGACGATCTCCGCGTGATCGCGTGAATTGTCCGCCGGCACGCCCCTTGCTCAACGAGAGGTCCGTCCGCCCCCGACGCGAACGGAGTCCAACCATGAGCCTCTTCAACGAAGCCGAACTGCGAGAGATCATCCACGAGGAAGTCCAATCTGCGGTCCTGCAGGTGATGGGCAAGAAGCCGGCCGCTGCTGGCGAGTTCGTCAGCGCTGCCGAGGCGGCAAAAATCGCCTCGGTCAGCTCCCAGACGATCCGCGCATGGATGCGTTCCGGGAAACTTGCGACCTACAAGGCCGGCCGGGTGCTCCGGGTGAAAAGGACCGATCTGGAACGGTTCCTCACGATCGGCCCAACGCCCGACCACGCCGAGAACATGAGCCCGGAGGAGCTCGCGGATCGCGATTTCCGCGAAAGACGCGCAAAGCGTGGCCAGAAGGGCGACGCGGCCGCACCCAAGGCCCGAGCATTGACTATTAGTCAACTTTCTGGCAGTAATCAATGAGGTTATTTGGCGAGTCCCTCACACCATCTGATGCGAAGCGGTTCATACTCCGGGCCCTCGCCTCGGGTGACGTGAGATTCACTTCACACGCGCTGGACGAAATGGCTAACACTACTGATTCAAAAACGGAGCTGTCCGTCGGTGTTCACGGGCATGAACA
>CAZHUY010000583.1:0-1529 GCA_964535465.1 uncultured Myxococcales bacterium | reverse complement strand
GGACAGGTAAACGAAGCCTTTCTCCAGCGCAATCTTGATGACTACGAAAAGCTGTGGCATTGTTACAGTGAGTATCTTGGAATGGAAAACATGAACGTTGATATTTACGGTCAGAGCGAGCAAAAGTACAAAATAAATGTCTACCTCACCTATACCGGACTTGATCAGTATCCTGACGGCTGGCGACAAGCATTTCTTTCGGCACATCGAAACCATCAAGAAGCAGACCGGCATCAGCCTGAATCTGTGGGGCATTAATCCGCTGGAGGTAACCCACTTCAAGGCCGGATTCCTGGGCGTGCCGCCTGATTTCGAAGAGGAGCGCGTTTATTCGCATGGCGCGATGAAGCAGCTGCGCTACCAATTCCTGCGCCTGAGGGCCATGCTGCAGAGCCCGGGCTACTTCAACAGCTCGCTGTGGGACACACTGTCGGGTGAGTACTACCGCAGTTTCACGAAGAAGACGGACTATTACCATATCTTCGATTACTGGCGCTGGGACGAGAAGCAGATCGACGACACGCTGGCCACTTACGACTGGGAGCGAGCGCCCGACACCAAGACCACCTGGCGCATTGGCGACGGCACGGCCGCCTTCTACAACTACGTTTACTACACGGTAGCGGGCTTTACCGAGCACGACACCTTCCGCAGCAACCAGATTCGCGAGGGCGATCTGACGCGTGCCGAGGCACTGGAGTTGGTGGAGGAGGAAAACGCACCGCGCTACCCCAACATCAAGTGGTACCTGGACGCCGTGGGCGTGGATTTCAAGGAAGCCATCAAGGTCGTGAACGCCATTCCCAAAATGTATTGAGCCGCCCGTGAAACCCTGCATATGGTACGTTTCCAAATACGTGGCGCCGCCGGCCAAGGTCGGCGCGGGCGGGCGCGGCTACCTCATCATGCGCGAGTTCGCGCGCATGGGCTATCGGAGCGTGATCGTCACCTCGGACTCGAACCAGCTCACTGAGGTGCCCGTGCTGGAGGCGCCCTATCTCTTCCAGCAGGTCGACGGCATGCAGCTGTGCTGGGTGCGGACCATGAAGTACACGGTGGCCAAGTCCTTGCGGCGCATTCTGAGCTGGCTGGACTTCGAGTGGCGGCTCTGGTGCCTGCCCAAGGAAAAACTGCCGGCTCCCGACGTGGTGATCGTATCCAGCCTGTCCCTGCTCACCATCCTCAATGGCTTTCTGCTGCGTCGGCGCTACAAGTGCCGCCTGGTGGCCGAAAGCCGCGACATCTGGCCGCTGACCATTACGGAGGAGGGGGGCTTCAGCCGCTGGAATCCGCTGGTGCTGGGACTGGGGTTCATCGAGAAGCTGGGCTACCGTCACGCCGATGCCATCGTGGGCACCATGCCCAACCTCGGTGAACACGTGGCCGGTGTGCTGGGACGGCCCAAGACGACGTATTGCATCCCCATGGCCGTCGACGAAGCGGCCCTGGGCCCGGGGGAGGCGCTGCCGGCCGACTACGTCGAGAAGTACATCCCCAAGGGCAAGTTCATCGTGGCGCATGCCGGCACC
>CAZHUY010000582.1:0-1537 GCA_964535465.1 uncultured Myxococcales bacterium | reverse complement strand
AGGCGTAGGCCACCGAACGCGCCGGCGGGATCTTCCAGGTCAGCACCTTGGTCGGACGACCGTTGATCGTGTAGTGCTCGCCGGAATCGTCTCGCGCCGATAGGGCCACCTGCACCACCAACGGTAAGTCCTTCCGCAAAGGCACAGGCTCGCCCCACCGCCGGTTAACCACTCGCCAGAGGGCCTTGTACGTCTCGTCTTCGGACAACGCGCGAAAGCCAAAACCCATCTTCGGCCGGCGCACCTGGTAGGCGAGCAGGTTCTCCTCCACCACCCTCATGGTCCGACGGAACATGCGTGCCTGCGCCTGCAGCGCTTGGAGCTTGAGAACGGCCTCGGACGTGCTGTCACGCAGCTTCCAGACCCGCCAACTCAGCGTGTTCCGCTCACGGAACCGAGGCAGATAGCGGAAGACCCACAGGATGGAATCCTCGAAGACCACCCTCTCCTGCCAGTAGCTGTTCGAGGCGTCGACCAGGTATCGAAGCGCCGCGGAGTCACGCGTCGGCTGCGCCAGCAGAGGCGCCTGGCCGAGCGCGCGTTCCCAGATGTTCTGCACCTCCCATGTCCCTTGCCGCCATTCACCCTCCTGATTCAACGGGTTCAGCACGTCGAGCGCGCGACGAATGGCAGCGCTTGCACCTTCCAGCCCATCCTCGGCCATGGTTTCGGGATCCAGGCCCTCCATCCGGTAAACCCCCATGAGGCCACCGTCCCTGCAGAGCACAAGCGGGCGTTCCTCGGAGTATTCTTCCTCCCGTCGAAAAAAGTCGTAGAGGAGCAGCTCGCACTCCAAGCTTGAGCTGTCCCCACTCCAGGCTCGCGCGACCTCGGCTGTGGATTTGGGCAAGCCCATCATCCCTCCTCCTCGATGTGCACCCGGATTTGACTCGGGCTGTAGCTATCCGTCCGTCGGGCGAACCGGTAGCGGAGGCGCAGGAGCATCACCGGCACCCGCGTTCTGTCTTGCCCGTAGACAAACGCCAGAACCAACCAGGTCAAGCCCACGAGGCCCAGAATGGCGAGCCCAGTAGGCTTATGGACGCTCATGCCACCGAGACCGAAGACCGAGGCTGCGCCCAGCAGCACGATCACGTAATGCGCGGGAATCCCGCCGAGCATTGGTGCCCCGTGAAGAAGCCGGTAGATGGGCGTTCGGCGCTCGTCAGCCACGGAACACCACCTAGAGGACCGTGGACACGATACCGCAGATCACACCGGCTGCGATCGCTCCCACAAGGTAATGGAGCGCATGAGGATCTCGCTGGGTGAACTTGAACGCCGAGAGCACGAGGCCGCCGACGACCACCACCACCGCTGCTATGGCGAACACGGTCTTGATCATCGCCTTGAAGCTGGACGTGGCTGTATTCACACCTTCGGTCAGGTCCACACCGTCCGCGAGGACCGGCCCAGCGAATAGCATGACGGCGGCAATCGCCATGATGGCCATGAGGGGGATCCCGTATTTTTCCAAGAACGTGGTCTGTTTCGTCGACATGACTTCTCCTTCCTAAATGGGTCTTGTTGCTGGCCC
>CAZHUY010000581.1:0-1543 GCA_964535465.1 uncultured Myxococcales bacterium | reverse complement strand
ATGCGTCGACGGTAGCTTTGGTGGCTGCTACGAAGCGCCGGCTGACCGCGCTCTTCCCTCTGTGCCAACGTGAGTGAGACAGTGGCCACCCTGGAAATTAGAGTAGAGGGCGGGACAAGGAAGATGCACCATGACCGAGTCCCAGATGGCCACCGTCCCCGAGGTAGAAGTGGATCCCAAGGCTCAACGTCGGCAGTTCAGCGCCAAGTACAAACTGGATATTCTCAGGCGAGCAGAAGCATGCACGGCTCCTGGCTCGCTGGGCGCGATGTTGCGCGCCGAAGGGCTGTATTCGTCGCACCTGGCGACGTGGCGCAGGCAGCGTGATGCCGGCGAATTGGCGGGGCTGACGCCGAAGAAACGTGGGCGGAAGCGCGTCGAGATTGATGCCCGCGATCGCAAGATCACCGAGCAAGCCCGAGAGATTGCGCGGCTGACGGCTCGTGCAGAGCGGGCTGAAGCCCTGGTCGAGCTGCAAAAAAAAGTGGCCAGCTTGCTGGGGACACCGCTGGAAGGCGGCAAGCTGTGATGAATGCGGTGACCGAAACCGGCAGCAAGGTTGGCGTCGCGTCCGCTTGCCAGGCGCTTGGGCTGCCACGAGCCACCTACTATCGACAGCTGCACCCGAAGCCGTCGAAGGGCTCAGTTCGACGACCGCCGCCGCGGGCGTTGCCACCCGAGGAGCGCCAACAGATCCTGGCGGTGTTCAACGAGCCTCGCTTCCTGGATCTGGCACCACCCGAGGTGCATGCGACCCTGCTCGACGAAGGCAAGTGGATGTGTTCCCTGCGCACCATGTACCGAATCCTCGACGAGAACGGGCAAGTTCGTGAGCGACGCGATCAACTGCGCCACCCCGAGTACAAGAAGCCCGAGTTGATGGCCACTGGTCCCAATCAGGTTTGGACTTGGGACATAACGAAGCTGCTGGGCCCGGCCAAGTGGACGTACTTCTACCTGTACGTGATCTTGGACATCTTCAGCCGCTACGTCGTTGGCTGGACGCTGGCAACCCGCGAGTGCGCAGCCGTCGCGCACGCTCTTATCGAGGAGACCTGCCGGCGACATGGGATCGCGCCGAATCAGCTCACCTTGCATGCCGATCGAGGCGTGCCCATGACGTCGAAGCCGGTGGCATTTCTGCTGGCCGACCTCAGCGTGACCAAGAGCCATTCGCGGCCCCACGTTTCCGATGACAATCCGTTTTCGGAGGCGCAGTTCAAGACGATGAAATACCGGCCCGATTTCCCTGCGCGTTTTGGCTCCGAGGAGCACGCCCGAGCGCACTGCCGCGACTTCTTTCCCTGGTACAACGAGGAGCACCACCACGCGGGCATCGGCTATTTCACCCCGTATGACGTCCACTACGGCCATGCCGAGGCCAAACGTGCAGCCCGCATGCACGCCATGCAAGCCGCCTATCAGGCTCACCCTGAACGATTCCCGCACGGCATGCCTGCCGGGCCTCCGTTGCCCCAAGCGGTCTGGATCAACAAGCCCCTGACCGTCGCGGGGGCGGCGCTCGCGGAGACGGCCGATCAGC
>CAZHUY010000580.1:0-1570 GCA_964535465.1 uncultured Myxococcales bacterium | reverse complement strand
TTGCCGTTGGATCCGGGCCATCAGCTCCGGGCGGCAACTACCCTGTCACAGGGGGACCGAGTCCCCATCTCGCTAAGAATGGGCGAGCTGCTCGCCGCGATCGCACAGCAGAACTGCGCCATCGCTAGCTGGTTCGCGGCTGCCCATCGCCCGAAGGAGGCCGCCCACCAGATAGAGCACGCCGCAAAGGCCCTGACCGAACGCAGCCAAGTCGTGGGGCATGGCCATGAGGGTTGACCGAGGAAGCTGGTTGGCTCGGGCTGCGGGCGTAGGGACCGCGTCCATGGTGTGGCGGAAGGTCAGGGCCGAGCACCAGCTCCCCTCGGTCGGGTGGTTCGGGGGAAGGTTCCTGAGCGCCGCAACGGTGGTGGTGGAACGGTGGGGCCCGAGTTGGGCTAGGAAACGTGTCCTGGGGTTGGCCCCGGTGGGAACGTTGATCCTGTTAGCCCTGTGGCTGGGCCTGCCGGTGTTGCTGCTGAGCAGGTGGTGGTGATTCGTTGGCCGCAGCGCCTCGGTCATCCAGGGTGTTGACGCTTTCGCATTCCACCTGCCAGCTGCTACGATGAGCCCGCTTTCTGGGAAGTTCCAGCAATGACCAGGCACGAAGATCGGGGACCGAATGCAGCCATGAAGGGCGAGCGGCTTCGTGTTTTCGTCAGCTCGGTTCAGAAGGAGATGGAGGACGAGCGCCTCGTCGTGCAGCAGCTGCTGAGCACGGATTCCTTCCTGGCCGCGCACTGCGATCCAGTGCTCTACGAGTTGGAGCCTGCGGCGCCGGAGAGGGCCGTCGAGGGGTGCATCGCCACGCTGGATACCTGCCAGGTCTACCTGCTCATGGTCGGCTCGAAATACGGCTCCATGGTGGGATCGCTCTCCATCACGCACACCGAGTTCCAACGCGCCAAGGCGCGGAAGCTGCCCGTGCTGGCCTTCATCAAGGGCGACCAAGACGCCCAACGAGAGAAGGGCACCCAGAAACTATTGGCCGAGCTGCAGGGCGATGGCACGAAATACAAGCGCTTTGGCAACGTCATCGAGTTGCAGAAGGAAGTCCGGGCCGCCCTGGTTAGGCTGCTGCGAAACCAGTTCGGGGTGGCACCTTCGAGCGATGAAGACCAAATCGCAACGCACACCATCGAAGCGACCTCTGCCTTCGAGTCGCAGCCCTTGGAGCGCCTACGCTGGCAGGACCTGGACATGTCGGTGGCCCGTCGCTTAATCGCCGCTGCCGAGAAGCGTGTCGAGGCGGAAATCAGCGATCAGGATTTGATGGCTGCAGCCAACGTGCGTGGGCTTCTCTGGCGCGACTCCGGCAGCGGCGAAGCCTTTGCCACCGGGGCCGGTATCGTCCTTCTGGGCAAGGATCCCTCGGCCGTGTTCCCCCAGTGTCGCATCTTGGCCGACGCCTATAGTGCCCGCGAGCCCGACGGTAACCCTCGCGACCACGAAGACATCCGTGCGCCCGCGCCTCTGGCCATCGAGCGCGCCATCCAGTTCATCGATCGCAACACCCGTCACCCGATGCGTGTGGTCGGGATGAATCGCGTGCGTCTGGACGAGTACCCGGTTT
>CAZHUY010000579.1:0-1573 GCA_964535465.1 uncultured Myxococcales bacterium | reverse complement strand
CAAGGCCGGTCTATCACGGAGATCTCCTGTGGTTGACCTCGTCGAAAGGCTTTCACGCCATCGACGTCAAGACCGGCAGCGTGGTCTACCATTTCGAGTAACCCATCTGCCGCGTGTCCCAGCATTGCCATTGCTAAGCACCCACTCAACACTGCGCCACCAGGAGGAATCACATGGGGTTCGTGACACGTCAGCTTCGATCTGTTGTTCAGTGGAGTGACCCTGATCCCGGCGTCCTCTTCGAGTGCTGGTCCGAAAACGGGGATGAGATCAAGAACGCCTCCAAGCTCATCGTGGGACCGGGGCAAGGGTGCGTGTTCGTCTACGAAGGCCGGGTCGAGGCTGTGTACACCGAGCCGGGGATCTACGAAATCAGAACCGCGAACATCCCCTTCCTGACGACCTTGGTCAGGCTCATGCAGGCCTTCAGGAGCGAGCACAAGGTCGGACTCTACTACTTCCGTACCGCCAAGCTGCTCAACCTCAAGTGGGGCACCGAGTCCCTCATCAAATACCAAGATCCGGAATACAAGTTCCCGGTGGGCCTGCGTGCGTTTGGCAATTACTCGATGAGGATTGTCGATGGCGGCGGATTCTTCCAGCAGGTGGTGGGTGGGGCGTCTGCATTCCGGGTCGACGATATTCGGAAAGTGATCAACGGTCGCCTCGTTCAGCCGTTGACCGACTATCTGGCCGAGGCCGCTCTCAGCTACGTTCAGATCGACCCGAACCGCGAGGAGATCGCGGCCGGCCTGTCAGCAAAACTGGCGCCGGAGTTCATTCAACTCGGGTTCGTGCTGGATGACTTCCGCATCGAGGGTTCCAGCTTCGACGAAAATACGATGCGCCGGATCAACCGCATCGCGGACATCAATGCAGAGACGCGCGCAGCTACGGCGGCAGGCGTCAGCTACGCCCAGCTACAACAGTTATCCGCGCTGCGAGACGCAGCCAAGAACGCGGGTGGAGCCGGAACCGGGATGGGCATGGCCCTAGGAATAGGGATGGCAGGAGGTGTTGCAACTGTGCCGGTCGTTGCCCCCACGGGCACCACTGCGACCGAAGATGCCGCAGCCAAGCTACGCAATCTCAAGATGCTCTTTGATCAGAAACTGATCACAGAAGACGACTACGAGAACAAGAAGCGGCAAATTCTCGCGGATATCTAGGTAGAAACGATCAGCGCCTCCCGGCGCATTTTTTGAGGAGCGGGTCCCTCAGCGGCGAGGCTGCTCGCCGGCGTGCTCCTTGGCGGTGGCCTTTAGAAGATCCTTACCGTCGAGGAGCATTTGTTTGGCACTGGCGGTGCTGGCACGCGCCAGAAAATCGCGTGCCAGCTGTACGGGGAACTCCTGTTCGGGCTTCAAGAGAACCGGTCCACATTCGCCCTGCTCTGAGGGAGGGATCATGTAGGGGACGACCGGTGTCCTTCGCCAGGTGGCCATCCGCGCTGCCAGATTCCCGACGCTGGTGACGATTGGCAAACGATGAATGCCGACATGATGCATGATCCAGCCGTGGTCGCCCTGCTCATGAGCCTCCTTGGAACGCTACGTTCCGCCTTCCGCACCCG
>CAZHUY010000578.1:0-1588 GCA_964535465.1 uncultured Myxococcales bacterium | reverse complement strand
TGCTCACCCTCGGTCTGACGCTGGCCGCGGGCACGTCCGCGCTGCGCGCCGAAGAGGCAACCCCGGCCCCCACGGCTGCAACCGCTCCGACCGAGGTGGCCGCTCCGACCGAAGTGGCCGCTCCGACCGAAGTGGCCGCTCCGACCGAGGTGGCCGCCCCGACCGAGGTGGCCGCGCCCGATCCCGCGCCCGCGCAAGACGCCGGGTCGTGGTTCGCACGGGCGCCGCTGACCGCGCAGGTGGGCCAGGGCGCGAGGCGGTGGACAGCCACCCTGTACGGATTCATCGAGGCCGATTTCATGGTCGACACCACCCGCAGCTATGGCGATGCCATGGGCCGCTCGCTGGTGGCCCGCGACGACACCTACGACGGCCGCAGCGGTCGCGCGCAGTTCTCCATGCGCAACACGCGCTTGGGCCTGGCCTTCGAGGCGCCCGCGTGGGGCTCACTCAGGCCCTCGGCCGTGCTGGAAGTCGATTTCTTCGGGCACCAGGGCGAGCCACCGGAAGCCTCGGAGCATGACTATTTCGTCAACCCGACCCTGCGGCTGCGCCACGCCTACGTGAAGCTGACCAGCCCTTACGTCGACATCGTGGCGGGCCAGACCTATGACGTGTTCGGCTGGCAGAACATGTTCGCACCCTGCTCGGTTCAGTTCCTGGGACTTCCCAACCAACTCTTTTCCCGCAATCCGCAACTTCGCTTGTCGCGCACCTTCAACGCCGACGGCGTGTTCAGCGTCGATGTGGCGGTGGCGGCGGTGCGGCCGGCGCAGCGGGATTCGCAGATCCCCGACGTCAACGGCGGTGTTCGTTTCAGCCTCAACTCGTGGAAGGGCATCACCACCCCGGGCGCCGTGGGCACCACGGCCCAGCCGCTGTCCCTGGGGTTATCGGGCACCTACCGCCAATTCAAGGCCAACGCCTTTGCGCCCCCACCCGTCCAAGGTTCCAACAGCGTGAGCGGCTGGGGACTCTCGGCCGACATCCTGCTGCCGGTCATCCCGGCCAAGGACGCGCACGATCGCAGCAACCGCCTGACCCTGGTGGGCTCCTTCGTCACCGGGACCGGCATCGCGGATCTGCTGACCGTCGACGGCGGCGCCAGGTTCACGCCCTTGCCCAACCCCACCCAGGCCAGCCCGCCCCTGGTCTACGAGAGCAACACCGATGCCGGCCTGGTCGCCTTCGATCCGCGAACCACGCTTCTGCACACCATCGATTGGCAAGCCTTCCGCGTGGGCCTGCAGTACGCCTTCCCCTTCGGCGGCCGCGTGCTCTTCTCGGCCAACTACACCCAGGCCCACTCGGGCAATCTGTCCAAGCTGTACATGAAGGGCGGCGCGGAGATCGAGCAACTGGTGAGGATCGCGGACACCTCGCGCTACGCCGACGCCAACCTGTTTTGGGACGTGACACCCTCGCTGCGTGTCGCGATCTCGGGCCAGTACACCACCGTCACCTACCTGGACGACAACCAGCAAAAGCGCCAGAAACCGCACAACATCCGCGGCATGGGTCAAGCGGTGTTCGTGTTCTAAATCACCGTTCGTGATTCCGGATCAGAAAAAAGGTTGAAAAGCACGGG
>CAZHUY010000577.1:0-1594 GCA_964535465.1 uncultured Myxococcales bacterium | reverse complement strand
AGGAACCCGGAGCCCACGTGGGGTTCAATCAAACGGCAGACTGGCGGACGGACACGTGCCGAACGGCACGGTTTTACCGACGGGGCGGCGCAGCTACTTGGTCCAGGGCGCCTTGCCGGCGGCCCAGAGCTTGTCCAAGTACTCGCGATCGCGCTGGGTGTCCATGCACGCCCAGAAGCCCCGGTGCTTGAACACGCTCAGTTGACCATCACGGGCCAGGTGAATGAGGGGTTCGCGTTCGAGCACGCAGCCCTCGTCCTTGGAGAGGTACGGGAGAAAGTCGCGTTCGAACAGGAGATAGCCGCCGTTGATCCAGCTCTCCTTGAAGTCGGGCTTCTCGCTGAACTCCGAGACGCGGGTGTCGTGCACTTTCAGTTCACCGAAGCGCGACGGCGGATTGACCCCCAAGAGCGTTCCGATTCGCTTCTGCGTGACGTGGAACTCGAACTCCTCCGCGAGATTGGCATCGGTGAGGCCGTCTCCGTAGGTGACGGCGAAACGAGGTGCATCGCCCAGGTACTTTGCGGCTGCACGGGCCACGCGTCCACCGGTCATGGTCAGCTCACCCGTGTCGGCCAGCGTGACCTCCCAGTCCTGATCGTGATCGATCGAATGGACGGTGGTGGCGTTGGTCTTGAGCTCGACAGTGAAATCACTCCCCATGGATGCGTAGTTCAGGAAGTAGGACTTTACGACCTCTGCCTTGTAGCCCAGGCACAGCACGAACCTCCTGAAGCCGTGACGGGCGTACGAGCGCATGATGTGCCAGACAATCGGGCGATTCCCCACGGGGACCATGGGCTTGGGACGCAGCTCGGTCTCTTCGCGCAGCCGGGTCCCGAGCCCGCCACACAGCACGAACACTGGGACTTTGGACAGATCGGATTTCACGTGGAGTACTCCTGCTTCTTTCGCCCCATAGCATGCCTTCAACCGCATCGCGCGGCAATTGTCGTGTGCGGGGTTTGACCCAGCGTTGACAGGGTCGGAGAACTCAGGCAAATTCCGCGACGACTCCGACGGGCGAGGCACCATGAAGCTAGTCATCGTCATCCTCAACTATCGTGTGACGGCGCTGACCATCGATTGCCTTCGCTCTCTCGCCGGGCGCATCCAGCGCATCCCCGATGCCGAGGTGGCGGTGCTCGAAAACGGCACCAACGCGGCAGCGGCGGAGGAGTTGCAACGCGCGATCGACGAGAATGGATGGGGTGGGTGGGCGAAGCTGACGGCCATCGAGACGAATCTGGGGTTCACGGGCGGCAACAACTTGGTGATCCGCGCCGCACTGGCTTCGCCGAATCCTCCCGAATACGTCCTGCTGCTCAATGCCGACACCGTCGTGCAAGACGATACGCTCGAGCCGCTCGTGGCCTTCATGGACAGTCACCCGCGCGCCGGCATTGCCGGTTCGACGCTGCTGTCGCCCGATAACGAGGTGCAGGCCTCACCGTTCCGATTCCCGGGAATTCTGTCCGAGCTCATCGGTGGCGTCAGACTGGGAGTCGTGTCGAAGCTCCTGGCCCCCTACAACGTCGTGCCTCCGATGCCAACCGAGGCCTGTCCGGTCGAGTGGGTGTCGGGCGCGTGCATG
>CAZHUY010000576.1:0-1610 GCA_964535465.1 uncultured Myxococcales bacterium | reverse complement strand
AAGGCCAGGGCCGAGGCGCAAAAAGAGAAGGACGATCTCCTGCGCAAGCAGCAAGAGCAGGAAGCCGCCTTCCAGGCCCAGATTGCCAGGTTGACCAAGCAGCTCACCGAAGCCAAGACCGAGGCCGAACGCGAGTCTCTGAAGCGACAGATCGAGGAGGCCAGCTCGCACCGGGCAGCCACCACCGTCAGGAAGCCTGCGGCGGTCAAGGAGTCCGCCCCCAAGCCTGCAGCCGGACCGCTCATCAAGGAAAGGCGCAAGATCTCCGACGATCCGCTCGACGGGATTTGATTCGAATCCTCCCGCGCTTCGCCTCGTGGTAAAAACGGCCGCATGAACGGCCACGAAATGTTCGAAAAGAATCGGCTACGTCTGCTCGAGCTTCTGAAGCGTCTGTCCTATGAGGAGCGCGAGGTCATCCTCTCCTCGGGTCTCAAGAGCAACTTCTACATCGACTGCAAGCAGACGGTGTTGAGCGCCGAGGGGCACTTCTTGGTGGGCTGGCTCATCAACCAGGTGATCGCCCGGCATGCCCCCGAGGTCGAGGCGGTGGGTGGCCTCACCATGGGGGCCGATCCACTGGCCTCGGCCGTGGCCACTGTCAGCTACATCGGGAGCAAGCCGCTCGATGCCTTCTACGTACGCAAGGAAGCCAAGGGTCACGGCACGGCGCAATGGCTGGAAGGTCGCAAGCTGCTGCGTCCTGGTATGCCGGTCGCGATTCTCGAGGACGTGGTCACCACGGGCGGCTCGGCCCTCAAGGCCATCGCCCGCGCCCGCGAGTTCGGGCTGAAGGTCAGCCTGATCGTCGGCCTGGTGGATCGGGAGGAAGGCGGACGCGAGGTTCTGGAGAAGGAGGCCCCGCTGCAGACACTGTTCCGGCGCAGGGAGTTCGTCTGATGTCGAGACGGGGGCACCTGACCGCGATTCTGTGGGCGACGCTGACGTCTACCGGGTGCACCCATGCCATCTCCGAGTCCAAGCCGGTCGATTTTTCCTTCACCCCACGCGACTACAAAGAATCCGATTACCCGAGCGTCTACAAGGAATGGACGAGACACTCGCTATTGGTGCAGGAGGTGGGGACCGTGATTGAAGCCTGGGCCACCTACAAAAGCCCGGATTTCCGTCAGGCCTACATCGCGAAGTATTCGGCAGTCTACGATCTGCCGGATCATGACCGCTCGGAGCTGCAGAAAGAGCAGCTCGACGTCTCACGAAGCACCTTCGATTTCCACGTTGCCGTTCAGACCACGATCGATCGGTGGAACGACCTGGAAAGGAAGAATTCACCGTGGCGGGTCACGTTGGTGGACGAAGCCGGGACGGAGCTGAGCCCAACCTCCGTCCGTGTGATGAAGCTGCCCGAGCTCTACGAGGCCAGGTTCTTCCCTGACCGCACCGAATACACGCGCACCTACTCGATCACCTTCTCACGCCCCACGGATGAGCGAGCGTTCGCGGCCTCGGCAAAGAAACGACTGACCCTGCGCATCGCCGGCCCGATGGGGCGCATCGACATGGTTTGGGACGCGAAAGCGGGGAGCTAGCCCTGCACTAGGAGCGCGTTGCGCATAGGCGGATGACGGCCTCCACGGCGGTCCTCGGCG
>CAZHUY010000575.1:0-1622 GCA_964535465.1 uncultured Myxococcales bacterium | reverse complement strand
GATCAGGTTAGCCGTTCGTTCGAACCACTCTAGGCGCACGCGCTGACTGAATCCGATCTGGTCCGCTCTCTTCGTCATGTATCCCTCCGCTCGATCTGGACCAGAGGGACGATGATCTCTTCGATGGATGCGCCGCCGTGGCCAACTGTTCTGCGATGCTCCTGTATGAACGCCTGTCCCGGTGGAGCCAGCAGGGCCAGGTAATCGTCAGGAAGCCCAACGGGGCTCCACTCAAGTGAAGTGGGGAAACTCGCCTTAACCTTAGACCTGAGGTCGGAGGAGGGATACACTCGCACCCGTTCGCCGCGAAGATCGGCCACCGCCCCCTCGGCAGGACGTCCGCATCCAACGGATTCGACATTCCCGTGGTCCGAGGTCAGGAAGACACGAAACCCCGCCTGATCGAGGATGTCGAGGAGAGATGCCAGATACGGCTGTTCGGCCCACTGGCGAACTTGGTTATGCATCCCTGCCGTGCCCAGCTCCATTCCGTGCATGATCCGGTCCACCTTATCGACGACCAGCCCTGCGATCCGCGCTCTTGGGTGCGACAGTGCCTCGGAAAGCCCGTCCAGACAGCCTTCGCCCAAGCCCTTCACGTAGACCACTTCATGCGTGGTGAAGCCCTGATCCGACCAGAACTGAGTCCACAGCGCTGGCTCCTTCTCGGTGGTGTGAATGCTGTTTGGAAAGAACAACGGTGGACGCCCTGCAAAAGCGGCTTGCCGTGAGACTGATGTCAGGGAAGGAACCCAGGCGAAGGCTGTGTGCTCGCGGAACCGCATACCCGGTTGCCGTTTGGATACGGCATCGCGGACCACCAGCCACTGATCCAGCGACAACCCGTCAATCACAAGCATGGCGACCTTGGCAGCGGCGTCGTGCTCCATCAGGCCAGCCAAGAAACGAGGGATATGATGAACCATGACGGGCGGCGTTGAAGGGAGATTCACGAGACCAGCAAACCGCTTGCGCATCCACTCAGTGAACCCCTTATCCACCTGGGACCGAAGGCTGTCTACGGCATCCTGGCCATCTCTGTCATCCGCGTGTTCGGCCGTTAGCAGTGCCAGTTCCGCCCATCCGCGAGCGAACGCCGACCATTCCGTGTGCTTCGCGTCATCCGATGGCAATGACGCCGCGAGTGTCTCGACCAGCTTGTGCAGTCGGCGGGTCCGGTCTTCAACAGGGTTCGTCAGCAGGCCGATACGCGCCCATGTCTCGGCAAGGTCGTTTGCCCGGGCATGCGACACGGGACGAAGAAGTCCTTCGACGAAGAGGTTGTCGATATAGACCCGAACATCATGATGGTCGAACGGAAGATTGGCAGGGCCCGGAGTCTTCAGCCCATAGCCATCGTGACCTTCTTTGACTGCCGACGGCTCGCTGCATGCCTGGCGGTCCAGGAATATGGGCCAGCGCTCCTGGAGAAAAGCGAAGAACGCTTCCCTGTCGGGAACAAGGATGCTGAGTGGCCAATCTTCGAAGGCTTGTTTCTGGTGCAGAAGCTGAATGAGGCGCTCGTCAAGGACGGGCGGAATGCGTTGCCCGCAGTAGTGCCGCCGCAGAAGCACCCGCAGAAGATCGGCAGGCTGCTTGATCAGCTCCGGTGCGATCTCGAA
>CAZHUY010000574.1:0-1648 GCA_964535465.1 uncultured Myxococcales bacterium | reverse complement strand
AATCGTCACCAGCGTCGGGAATCTGGCAGCGCGGATGGCCACCTGGCGAAGGACAGGGACAGGCGGGCGAGAGCATGATTGGCGGAACAGCCCAGCGAATCGAACATTCGATTTCACCTCCCGCGCGGCGAGCCAGATCGTCAGAAACGCAACGTCCCCTTGCCTGGACAATTGCCCGAAATCGCGCGACAACTTGGCCCCTATGGCATCCCACAGCGGAACCGAGTTGTCCCCATCTGCCCCCCCGACCAAGGCTTTCGCCTCGTCCGTGCAGGCTGCACCAGATGCCGCCTTCGACACTTTCCGCGCCACAAAAGTGTTCCGATCGCTCGATGGTCTCCGCGCCTTCAGCATCATCGCGGTCATCGGTTTTCACGTACTCAGCCCGCAGGGCCTCCTGTTCCGCAATGGGTATCTGGGCGTCAGTCTATTCTTCGCCATCAGTGGCATTCTCATCACCACACTCCTGCTCAGAGAACGAGAAACCGCGGGCCAAATCAACCTCTATAATTTCTATGTCCGCCGCTCGCTCCGCATCTTCCCGCTCTACTACGCCGTTCTGGCGACCTACGTCGTGGTCACGTATCTGTTGGAGCGAGGGACGCCTCGAGGCAACCTCTTTTTCAGCAATCTGCCGGCGTACCTGACCTATACGTCCAACTGGTTCGTCGAGCTGTCAACGACGTCCTCCGTCATCTTCTACTTTGCATGGTCTCTGGCCACCGAAGAGCAGTTCTATCTCTTCTGGCCATCGGTGGTTCGATACTCTCGAAACCGTTACACGCCGGTGGCGATCATCCTCGCGGCGATGCTGGCGGGAGAGGCCGCCCGATGGGCTAGTTCTGCTGACTGGATTGACGGCCGAGCGCTCCCAGTCGTCATGCTGAAAAGCATAGCCGCGCCCATCTGCCTCGGTTGCGTTGCCGCCCACGTTCTCCACCATCGGCGAAGCTTCCGCGTGCTGTACGAGATGGCCGGCAGGATCTGGAGCGTTCCCGTAGCTCTGCTCTTCCTCGTGGCAGCGGTCCGCTTGGACCTGCCAGAGCTGGTCATCTCGTTGTCCATGGTGTTCTTGGTGGTCGCCTGCATCATCCGCGAGCGACACTGTCTGAGCTGGATGTTGGACAGCAAGCTGATCCGGCACATTGGTATGATCAGCTACGGCATGTACCTCATGCACATGCTCACCTTCAATCTCGTCCGCAAGCTCGTGCCCCCAGCGGCAGGGCGATGGGTGCTCTTCCTGGCTACCCTGACTGCGGTCATCGCCCTAGCTTCACTCAGTTTCCGGTTCTTCGAACGCAAGGTGCAGGGTCTCAAAAAGCACCTCGAACGACGAGCCGGCGCCCAGGCATAAGGCCAACACGCGGACACGGGCGAGCCTAGAAGCCATTTCGAAACCTTGATTCGGCGTTTGGTAGAGAAGTTGAGGTGAGGGCTGTGTCGTGATGTTTGCTTGGTATGGAGCGCGTCAGCGACGAACAATGGGTCCGTAAGTATTACAAGCGCCATTTTCGATCGGTTCCATCGTAGGGCGACGGCTCAGCGAGGGCTACAGACAATGTCCGAGTAGAGAGATTCTGTAAACTAGGCCCTATGGGCCGGGGGAAAACAAGCGGCATTTCAGCGGGTTGCGCCTGTTCTGGAC
>CAZHUY010000573.1:0-1660 GCA_964535465.1 uncultured Myxococcales bacterium | reverse complement strand
GGTAAGGGTTAACTGCGCCGCCTATGGGATGCTAGTGATATCGTCCATAAATTGCCGAGTCGGGTTTCCACCTGTGAGAACCGGGAGGTTGAAGGTGAAAAAAGGATGGGTCGGTGCGGTGGTGCTGGGGATGGTGTGCGGGGCGTGCATGACGTCCGGAACCGGCGGCGATGGTTTCGTGATCGCCGAGGGCGGGCACGTGAAGTGCACGATCGTGTCGAACGGACACGACGGGCAGGCCCGCGAGCTCGCGAAATACCTTGGGCAGATCACCGGCGCGCCGGTGCCGGTCGTCTCGAACGAGACGGACGTCGCCACCGGGGGCAGGATCGTGCTGAAGACGGGCCCCGCGCTCGACGACAAGAACAGGTACATTGCGCTTCAGAGCTACCGGCTCAAGACCGCGGGCGACCGCTTCACCATCACCGCGCCGCACGAGCGTTCGCTCTACTACGGCGTGTTCGGCTTCCTCGAGGATCACCTCGACTGCCGCTTCTACTCGCGGGACGAGGAATACGTGCC
This sequence comes from uncultured Myxococcales bacterium, assembly GCA_964535465.1. Taxonomy (GTDB): domain Bacteria; phylum Myxococcota_A; class Polyangia; order Fen-1088; family Fen-1088; genus Fen-1137. Next base: position 1,138 of record CAZHUY010000573.1, on the reverse strand, counting down.
GTCCTGCCGCGACCTGACGCTGCCGCCCATCGACGACGCGCAGAAGCCGGCGTTCCAAGTGCGCGGCGCGGTGTGGGGCGTCAAGCCCGACGACATTCTGGGCCTCAAGCTCCGCGCGGGCGGGCTGCCGTTCTGCAGTCTGCTCGCCAGCCACAACATCAACAGCTTCGCGGACGCGAAGAACAACTTCGAGAAACATCCCGACTGGTACGCGCTGCGGCCCGACGGCTCGCGCCTCGACTGGAGCCTCTGCGGCACGAGCGAAGGCGCCGCGAAGAACGTGGCGCGGCTCCTGGTGGAGGAGTACGGAAAAAGAAAGCTCGCCGAGAGGCCGGAAGGCGACCGCTTCCTCTCTGTCGCCCAGATGGACGGCAACTACGCCAACTGCTGCTGCAAGGCATGCACCGATCTCATCGAGCGCGAGGAGAGCGAGGCGGCGCCGTTTTTCCTTCTTCTCAACCGCGCGCTCGAAGAGGCGCAGAAGACCCACCCCGACCTCTCGCTGTCCACCTACGCCTACTTCAACACGCTGCTGCCGCCGAAAACGCTGAAGCCCAACCCGAAGTTCTGGGCGTGCGTCGTCTCGAGCTCGCTCTCGCAGAACCAGGCCGGCGACCAGCTGAACGGCATCCTGGAGTCGTCCTCGAACCGCCACTACCGCGACGGCATCAAGGCCTGGACTGCCTATCTCGACGGCCGCACCTCGATCTACCACTGGGAAGGTCCCGATCCGGGCAACAGCGAACACTCCGAGTGGCCCAACCTCTTCTGCCACTCCGAGGACTACCGCTACTGGCGCGACTGCGGCCTCGGCGTCGCGCAGTGCGGCAGCCTGCCGGGCGGCGACCCCGGCTGGGGCGCGAATTGGCTCTGGTACCGTCTCGGCTGGAACCCCGACCTCGACTACAAGGCGCTCGCCCGCGACACGCTGGTCAAACGCTTCGGCGCGCCCGCGGCGAAGCACCTCTGGGAGTACCTGCTCTACGTCGACCAGGTGCGCCGCGAGGCGAAGTACCCGGTCAGCTGCGTCCGGTGGTCGAGCTTCGGACACGTCATCGGCGACAAGCTCTGGCGCAAGGCGGACGTCGCGAAGATGAACGCCTGCTTCGAGCGCGCGCTTGCCGCGGCCAAGGCCGAA
>CAZHUY010000572.1:0-1663 GCA_964535465.1 uncultured Myxococcales bacterium | reverse complement strand
TCGCTGAGGCGCTGGATCATGAGCGTTTCGATGAGCGGCTTGATGCCCAGCAGGAACTTGTCGAGCGGATTCGCCATGGCCGTCTGGATCACCTGCTGGGAGGCGGAGGCCTTCTCGCGGATCTGCTCGAAGAACAAGCGGTCTTCCTCGGCAAAGCTGGTACCGAAACGGTCGTTAAGCACTTTCACGATCTCGGACAAGGGCGCTTTCTCTTCCTTCGCCTTGCCGGTACCCACGTCCGTCGGGCTCTTCACGCCTTGCGGATCACCTTCGTGAAGATCGATCTCGCCCGAACCTGTCCGCTGCAAACGGTAGTACTGAAGTCCGACCTCGTCGCCGATCTTCACCCGTTCGGTGTCGCGGTCTTGGGGAAGATGCGGCAGAAGAAAGCGACCGAAGCTGTAAAGCATCTCCAAGGCCGGGTCGCCGTAGGGCATGATCTGGCTCATGAAGGCGTAGATGTTGACATAGCCGGCCAGCTTCTCGCGGAACTCGCTGCGCTTCGCCTCGTCCGTCATCGCCATGAAACGGTCCACCGCGGGCTGAAGGTGCACCTGCATGGCGGCGTGGTCCTGCGCGCTTTGGCGGGCAACGGGCTTGTAAAAGACGCGGCCATAGGCCTCGACCTCGCTCTGATAATAGACCTGGGCGGCATCGAGGTCATGCTTGAGCGTTTCCAACTGCTGCGGGTCGGAACCCTCCTGAAGGCTCGTCGCGTCGTAGTAGGGCTTAAAGGCTTTATAGATGTCCTCGGATTTGTTGACAAAATCCAGGATAAACGGGTTCTCCTTGCCGGGAATCTTGCGGTTGAGGCGCGACAGCGTCTGCACCGCCTGCACGCCGTCGAGACGCTTGTCCACATACATGGCGCATAGCAACGGCTGATCAAAGCCAGTCTTGTATTTGTTGGCCACGAGCAGCACCTGATAGTCCGGCGAGGCGAAACGTTCAGGAAGCTGTTTCTCGCTGATGGGCTTGCCGCTCACGCAGTCGGTGTTCATGCCCGGCTCGGTGAATTCCTCGCCCGGAATGTCTGGATCTTTGACGGTGCCGCTGAAGGCCACCAACGGGCGGATGTCGGTGATTTTGTTGTCGGTGAGGTAACGCTGAAACGCCCGCATGTAGCGAACGGCAGGGAGACGGGAGGAGGTGACCACCATGGCTTTGGCCCGTCCACCGAGCAGGCCCAGCACCTTATGGCGGAAATGTTCGACCATCACCTCGGTCTTCTGCTCGATATTGTGCGGGTGCAGGCTCATGAACTTGGCCAGCGCCCGCGCGGCCTTCTTCTTCGGGAAGTTCGGATCATCCGCGATGGCCTTCACCAGCCGGTAATAGGTGGCGTAGGTGGTGTAGTTCTTCACCACGTCGAGGATGTAGCCCTCGTCGATGGCCTGGCGCATGGAGTAGAGGTGAAACGCCTCGGGCAGCCCGTCCGCTCCCGTGCGACCGAACAACTCCAGGGTCTTGCCCTTGGGGGTGGCGGTGAAGGCGAAGAAGCTCAGGTTCGGCTGCCGCCCGCGCGATTGCATGACCTGGTTGAGGCGGTCTTCCCAATCCGGCTCCTCCTCGACGTTCTCGGCGCTGGCCGCAGCACCGAGAATGGCTTTCAGCTCGCGCGCCGTCTCGCCGCTCTGGCTGGAGTGCGCCTCGTCCACGATGA
>CAZHUY010000571.1:0-1668 GCA_964535465.1 uncultured Myxococcales bacterium | reverse complement strand
CCTGGTGGCGGTATTGGCCGGCTGGCTGACCTAGACACATTTGCGAATTGTCACGTCAACTCCTACCTGGACAGTCCGGGTAGGTATGGGTATTCTCCGTGCTCTTGTTGACAGCAGAAACTTTTCGCAAGGCTGGGCCCATAGCTCAGCGGTCAGAGCTGGCGGCTCATAACCGCTCGGTCCCTGGTTCGAATCCAGGTGGGCCCACTCGACCCACAGCCGCCGGAACGAGTTTCACCATCAGCAGCACGAGTCCACGTATGGGCTCAGGAGGTACAGTTGCGCGACCAGCTTAAGCGTCTTGAAGAACTCCAACGCTTCGACGCTCAAATCCAAGAACTCAAAAACGCGCTCAAAGGCATCCCCGCAAAACTGCAAGCTTCACAGAACGACCTGATACGGGTCGAAGCCTTGCTGGAGAGCGAGCGCACGCAACTGACCGAAACCCAACGCTACTACAGCGACCAAAAGAACCAGCTACAGACCGAGGAAACCACGGTCAGCGGCGCCAAGCACAAGCTGACCTTGGCCAAGAACTCCAAGGAGTACGTAGCGGCCCAGCGCGAGATCGAGCAGACGCGCGAGAGCGTGCAATCGCGTGAGGCTGAAGTCGCCAAGCTGGTCGAGGCCATCCAGGCGAAGGAGAAGGTCCTGGCCGAGCGGGCCAGCGAGCTCAAGACCCTGCGCGCCTCCATCGACAAGGATGCCGAGGTGGCCAAAGGCAAGATGGCCGAGGTGCAGGGCAAGATCGATGGTCTGCAGGTCCAGCGCGACAAGATCGCGACGGGGATTCGCCCCGACTACCTCAAGCGCTACAGCGCCATTCGCATGCGACGGGGCATGGCGGTGGCCACCGTCCGCAACGGGACCTGCCTGGGCTGCAACATGAACGTGCCGCCCCAGCTCTACAACATCCTGCTGCGTGGCAACAGTCTCGAGACCTGTCCGTACTGCCATCGCATCGTGTACTGGGAGGACCTGATGAAGGACAAGGATGGCGGGTCCTCCTCCCCTGCTTCGGGCGGCTGAAGCCCACCACCGCCTGTTTGCCCAAAGGCCGCCACGAAACTGGCGGCCTTTTCGTTTAAGTGGTGCGTGGTCATGCACGTCCCGCTGCTATACTGGTTTTGCTTCCCGCTGGAGTTCGGCGGATGGTCGCGGCGGCGCTTGACGCCGTCGAGGAAAAGTCCGGGCTCCATGGGCAGGGTGCTGGCTAACGGCCAGTCGAGGTGACTCGAAGGAAAGTGCAACAGAAAACAAACCGCCGGATCCCCGGGCAACCGAGGGTCAGGCAAGGGTGAAACGGTGTGGTAAGAGCACACCGCCCTCTCGGTGACGGGAGGGGCACGGCAAACCCCACCTGGTGCAAGACCGAATAGGGGCCGCGGGGCAACCCGCCGACGCGCCCTCGTCGATTCCAGGCTCCAAGTTGGTCGCATGAGCCGCCCGGCAACGAGCGGCCTAGAGGAATGACCATCGCCCGCGCAAGGCAACGAACGCGGGACCAGAACCCGGCTTACAGCCGGACTCCAACGGGAAGCTTTTTCAGAATCTGGGCCAGGAACTGGCCGGTGTAGGAGCGCGGCTCGGCCGCGACCCGTTCGGGGGTGCCCTCGGCCACGATCTCGCCGCCCTGCGAGCCCCCCTCGGGGCCCAGATCCATCACGT
>CAZHUY010000570.1:0-1675 GCA_964535465.1 uncultured Myxococcales bacterium | reverse complement strand
CGTTGCCATGGCGGCGCACGCACCTGTGTCGTACTTCCGCACGAAACCCGAGTTGCGCCCGCCACTGGACGTTGCGGCGGTTGACGCCGTTCTCGCTCCGGACTACAGGTTCCGCGACCACTTGTCAATGGCGGTGATCACGGATCACTGCCCGACCCCGGCTGAGATCGAGAGCAAGATCGTCGAGTGGAAGGAGGCTATGACCGCGAAGGGTCACGAGCCGGGGTTCTGCAAAATGGTCGCGGTGGATTGGTTGGAATACGTTTCCGCTGACAAGTTCATGAGTCGCGACAAGGGTTCGGCGGGTATGGCCGCAGCACTCCAGAAGGTCTTGCAGGAGCTGCGCCAGATAGCCCAGCGGCAGCAGGTCGCGATCATCACTGCGACGCAGCTCAACCGTGAGGCCGAAGGCCGTGAGGTCGCCGGGCTCAAATATTCTTCGCACTCCTACGCAATGACCAACGTGTGCGACCTCGTGCTCACGCTCTGCCCGCAGGCGATGCCGGAATCTGCATTCAACGAGACCTGTATGCCGGTGCTGACGGACGGGGCAGTCAGCTTCCAGAAGATGAACTTGACGATCGCGAAGATCCGCAACGCGCACGGGCGCGACCATGTGATCGAGCTGACTCGGGCTCCGTCGCTGGGCTTCTGCCGTGGTGATTGGGCCTTCAAAAATGCTCGCACTGCCGTGGCCAGGAAGAAGTGGGATGAGTTGGTTAAGATCGTAATGGACAATTCTTCGGGGCCGTTCAGGAGGTGAAGATTGATCCGGAAATGGAAAGCGTGATTGATGACAGCGACAAGGCACACCGCTTCGTGACCCGGTATCTCGAGCACGAGATGCCGGATGCGGACGCCGAGACCATCGAGCGGGCAGCCAGGGACTTCCTGGCCGCGCTCCAAGACTGACACGGCCGCCTCGAGGCGGCGGCTCGCTAGACCGAACCGGTGCGACGCACCACAGACTGAACCGAGAAAGAGGCGCAGCGACCCATGTCTGCTGCGCCGAAGCTCACCAACGAAGGAGAGGATACCAACGGCGATGATTTTGAGGTTCGGACATGAGGAGCATCAACACAGAAAAAGAAGAAGGCACGAGCCCGGATTTGGGGCATCAAGACCCGATCAGGCATGATGATGCGCAACAGGCGTTAACGGCGGACGAGACGGCGGCGATCAGGATGCTGGCCGAGATCTTCGTGGACGCGATGATGCGGCTGCAACAACGGCACGGCCTCAAGCCGGCTCAGATGTTTCAGTATTACAAGGGAACGTTGGATTTGGACAAGGACAAGGAGGTGTTTAAATGAAGCGAACCGTGCTGTATCTGCGAGTATCGACCCAAGAACAAGTCAAGGGTACGTCTTTGGAGAGCCAGGAGCGCTCTTGCAAAGACTATGCCTCGCACAACGCCATCGAGATTGTGAAGACGTTCACGGACAGGGGCGAGTCGGCCAAAACCGCCGACCGCCCCGAATTCCAGCGGATGATTCGGTTCGCCACGGATCGGAAAAACAGGATTGACTATGTGCTGGTCTACCGACTCGACCGGCTGGCGCGAAACAGCTACGATTACGAGGTGTCTAACGCCATGCTGGCGAAGTACGGGGTGGCCCTCCGGAGTGCGTCCGAACCGGCCTCCGACGGCCCTTCGGGCAAGTTCGTCACGACG
>CAZHUY010000569.1:0-1699 GCA_964535465.1 uncultured Myxococcales bacterium | reverse complement strand
GGTCCTGCAACTCGCTTGGCTCGGCGAGGGCCGCATCCTCGCCCTTTGCAGTAAGAATGGGGCCCGGCTGACCCACGATGGTGGCAAGACCTTCAGCACGCCCCTCTTGGGGCTGGCCGAGACGTTTCGCCACGCGACCCCTGGCTGCAGCCCTGGTTCCGTGCTGGTGGTGGGCGACAAAGGGACGCTCCTGCGCTCGACCGGCGGCACGTTCGAACGTGTTGCCTCCCCGGTCCAGACGACCCTGCGACACGTGGCTTGCCAACCGCAAACCCAACACACCTGGGTGGTGGGCGACAACGGAACCCTCTTGCGCTCGGACGATGCCAGCGCGCCTTTTCGCCCGGTCCCGCTTCCCACCGAGGAGAACCTCTTCACCTTGGGCTTCTCCGATGATGGCGCCGTCCTCTTCCTGGGCGGTAACGCCGGCATCCTGTTGCGTTCCACCGATCGCGGTCATTCATTCACGCCGGTGCCCACCGGCTCGCCACAGACCGTGCGTATCACGCACTTCGTCCCTGAAATCGGCGAGTTCGTCATCGCCGGTGTCGGAGGTCTGCTCATGCTCACCACGCAACGGACCGTCCCGCAACGACTCGTCGGTCGATTCGAAGGACGCTTCGATCACGTGCTCACCCATGCCGGCACGAAGTCCATCATCGTGGCGGGCGACCGCTTGCTTTGCCTGCCCACTCCGTGAAGTGGCAGGAACGAAGTCGCCATCTCACCAGCTCCGCGCAAATCGTGGTAAAGACGATAAGAGTCCTCTTTTCGGACACCTGATCATCATGCGCATACTCGTTCTCTTCGATACCGACACGGATCCCCCTGCTGGGCAGGACTACTCGCGACAGCTCGAATCGAGCGACGAGGTCGAGTTCGACGTGGCACGGGCCCTTCGCGGCTTGGGTCACGAGGTTCGCCTGTTCGGTTTCCGCGACGATCTGGACGCGTTGATCGCCGGGTTGCGGGCCGAGCCCGCCGATGTGGTGTTCAACCTGACCGAGCGCTTCCGCAACTTGTCCGCCCTGGACTACGGCATCTCCGCCTTGCTGGAGATGATGGATCTGCCCTACACCGGCGCCTCCGCTGCTGGGCTGATGCTGTCGCGGAACAAGGCCCTGACCAAGATGGTGTTGGCCTACCAAGGTCTGCGCATCCCCCACTTCTTCGTATGCGCGCGCGGTCAAAACGTGCAGCGCCCGAGCGACGTGCGCTTCCCGCTCATCGTGAAGCCGCTCGACGAAGACGCCTCGGTGGGCATCGCCCAAAGCTCCGTGGTGCGCGACGACGCGGCCTTGGCCGAGCGGATCAACTTCATCCACGCCCGCCACAACACCGATGCCATCGTCGAGGAGTTCATTGCCGGCCGCGAGCTGTATGTCGGGGTGATCGGCACCGATCCGCCCCGCGCCTTGCCGCCCATCGAGATGGTCTTCGCGCAAGGCTCGAACGAGGAGAGCCGCATCGCCACCTTCAAGGCCAAGTGGAGCCACAAGTACCGCGAGGCGCGCGGCATCGAGAACTGCATCGCCACCAACCTATCGAAAGAGCTGCACGAACGGTTGGCCGAGGTGGCCGTGCGCACCTACCAGGCCGCTGGCTTGCGCGACTATGGCCGCATCGACGTGCGCCTGGCACACGACGACGAGATCTACATCGTCGAGGCCAATCCCAACCCCTATCTCGCCGACGGAGA
>CAZHUY010000568.1:1427-1703 GCA_964535465.1 uncultured Myxococcales bacterium | reverse complement strand
GGCCCGACTTCAGGTCACGGCTGGCGGGTTATATAAACGTTCTCGGACCCAATGTGCGGGAGGTCTGTAGCGAGGTGAAGGGCCGTCGGCACTGGAAACCGGCGACGGATGACCTCTGCCTGCCGATCCGCAGGGCGTTGTTTATCCGCGGACAGTTCAAGCTCGATGATCAGCAGCGCCTCAAACTGGACATGGGCGTCGTGCGGGCTCTGCTGGAGACGCGTGTCTACAAGGCTGGCGCTCGCTCGCTCGTCTTCCTGTGCCAGCACCTGCAAC
>CAZHUY010000568.1:0-1417 GCA_964535465.1 uncultured Myxococcales bacterium | reverse complement strand
TAGGGCCGAAACTGGCCGCCGCCCTGCACGAGGCCTACTGCCGGCGGAGCAGCGATCCCGCGAATCCAAACAGAGTTCCCTTCGAGAAGCTCTCGCCGGAGATGCAGGATGCCAATGTGGCCCAGGCTCTGCGCATCCCCGACAACCTGCGCCTCCTGGGGCTTGGCCTCGTGGAGGGACCGGTCGTGAAGCCAGACGCCATCGTCAAGGACAGAACGCCGCAGGATGACGAGGTGCGGCGCCTGCTTGAGGTGCCGGAGAACCGTGAGCTCCTCGCGGAGGCCGAGCACAACGGCTGGATGGTCGAGCGGTTGCTCAAGGGGTGGACCTACGCGCCCGTGCGGGACAATGCGAAGAAGCTCCATAATCTGCTGATACCCTACAGCCAGCTCACGGAGGCGAAGAAGGACTTGGACAGGCAGACAATCATCGGCGCACCGGCTGAAGACAAAAAGCCTTGGACCGAGCAGTTCGGCTACGTCGACATAGTGAAGATGGCGGGCTTTCGTGTCAGGAAGATGGAGACACCTGCCCCATGAACACGCCAGCGCGCAGAACGCACATGACGACTGAGGTGCCGAAGGCCATCAAGAAGAACGACCGATCCTCTGCCAATAGGCACGGTTTGTACCGCGTCTTCATCAGCTACTCGCACAAAGACCATGCGCTGGCAAAACAGATTGCCGATCTGCTCAAGAAGAATCACCTGGAGCCGATGTGGGACCGTAACTTCGCGTTCGGCCAGGGCTTCCACGAACAGATCCGTCTGTACATCGCGCATGCGCACGTCTTCCTTCCGATACTTACCGCCGAGTCGGATGCCCGCAAATGGGTGCACCAGGAGATCGGATATGCCATGGCACTCTGCGTGCCGGTACTGCCTGTTGCCGTGGGACAGCTGCCCGGCGAGATGCTGCAGCAGATCCACGCACTGACGGTGGAGAGGACCCGGCTGCATGAACTGCGGAAGACGCTCACGCCAGAGGTGGTCTCCCGTCTCCTGGGACGACAGGCACACGCGTCGGCCCTGTACACTTGCGCCGACTTTCCCGAGGTTCGGGCTCGAATGTTGGCGGACTACGCGGAGGATGTGCTGGCTCTGGGGTACCACGCAATCGTGAGACAGAAGGGCGGGCTCAGCTCGTTCCACATTCCGCAAGAGTCGATCGGCCACAAGATCTGGAGGGACCGGTACGGACGGTTACCGCGTAGCGAAGAACACTGTCGCGGGCAACGCCGCGAACGGATTGCCCTGGGCAGACACGCGGAGGTCTGTGGCTGCAAGCTGATCATCAACCCGTTCCTGTCCTACAAGGAGTACGGCCCCCGCGCGCGGTTGTGCCGCCTGCAATGCCTGCGCCGATTCCTCGAGAGCATGCCGGATGGCAAGTGCCAGGTAGCGATCAAGGCGGATATG
>CAZHUY010000567.1:0-1712 GCA_964535465.1 uncultured Myxococcales bacterium | reverse complement strand
GTCCGGGGCGAGTTCCACGGACAGTGAAGCGCTCTCGCGCACGAAGACCGGGGCGGATACGGGATCGATGGGAACGTACACTTCCGAGGGTCCATCGTAGGCGTACGGCATCGTCAGGTGCTGCCACCGGCCATCTGGGAATTTGATCCGTCGTCCCAGGGCGCCTTCATCGAGCACGGGTGCCACGAGCATTTTCGCACCCAGCATGTACTGTGAATCCTCGGAGACAAACCGCGGGTCATCCGGGAACTCCAAGGCCATCGGGCGCATCATCGGCATGCCGGTTTCCGCGGCCTCCCGGCCGAGGGCAATCAGCGTTGGCTTCAAGTTCATGCGGAGGTGGGAAAGGAACCGGTATGCGGCTTCCGCCTTGCGGCCGAAGCGCCACGGCTCCCGCGGTTCGACGCCGTGGTACTGCATCAAGGGGCTGAACGCGCCGAACTGCAGCCACCGGATGTAGAGTTCCGGCGTCGTCTCGCCGAAGTACCCGCCGATGTCGTGACTCCAGAAAGGCGCCCCGCTGATCGACGCACTGAGTCCGGCCGGAAGGAGCGAGCGCAACGAGGCCCATGACGCGCCCTGGTCGCCGGCCCAAAGCGCAGGCACGTCCTCGACGCCGAGGCTTGCGCTGCGCGACCATAGCATGGCATCGACGCCTTCTTCATCGAACAGGCCGTACAGCGCTTTCGCGTAGAGTATGGAATACTCGTTGTGCAGTTGCCACCCGCGGCGGCCGTCGGAAAACACATCATCGCCCTTGATGTCTTCCCCGTCGTCGGCCTTGAACCCGCGGACGCCACGTTGGAGTTCATCGCGCATCTGGTCCTGCCACCACGCCACGGCGCGGGGATGCGTGAAGTCCACATTGGCGAACCCGGCCAGCCACTCACGGCGCCAGCTCACCGACCCGTCCGGGGCACGTACGAAGAAACCGTTTCGCTCGGCCCCGGCAAAATCGGGTGTGGAAGGATGCACAATCGGGACCTGCCACAGGATGTTACGAATTCCTAGTTCGCCGCACGTTGAAAGAAACGCGTTCAATCGAGGCCAGCGCTCGCTGGAGAAATTGTTGAAGTCACCGGCGTCGCTCGATCCCTTCCAAGCTTCCTGCACGATCACGGAAACGGGGAAGTTGCGCTGAACCATTCCCTGGATCGCCTCCTCCGCCTCGCCCTGGTTCTCGTAACTGTTGCGGCTGATCCAGGGGCCCCAGGCCCAGTCCGGCACGCCGCGAAACGGCCCTTGAACCGCGGCTCGTTGCCGGATCAGCTCTTTGAGCGTGGGGGCAAAGGCCAGGTAGAAACTCCATGATTGCCCCGCACGCAGGTACCGGTTGAATCCTTCGCCGAGCGGATTGGGTGAGAATTCACCATCGGGGTTGTCCCCAGCGAAGAGGGCGTAGCCAATGCTCCGCGCAGGCGCGTCACCCTGGGGTGACAAGACCGGGGGGCTGAACAACACTGGCGTGCAGAAATAGCTGGCCTCCTTGCGGTCACCCTGCCCGGGGGCGTCGCGGATCCACATCTCGGCGAACTGCCCGGCTTGGTCGAGCCGGTTGAATCGCTGGCCCAGGCCGTATATCGCCTCGCCCGTCGCGGCCTCCCACTCCAGCCGCGAACCCGGGACGCTCGCACGTCCGTACGATGGCAGGGATGTGATGCGGCCGCGCCACAACGCGGGGCTGTTCGTATTCTCTGGCTGCCGCACCTCCA
>CAZHUY010000566.1:0-1719 GCA_964535465.1 uncultured Myxococcales bacterium | reverse complement strand
CCAGCGGAGTGGAGAGCCCGGCAAAGAGGAGGTACGCCTTTTCGTAGTGGCTCCAGGCCCGGTTGCTTCCGGTCCACCCCAAGGTGAGGAGTCCGTATAGCGCCTTACGCAGCGGGTGCCGCGCCCGGTCGCGTGCGATCGCGAGATCGGGCAGCAGGCCGGTGTACCAGAACATAAAGGAGACCAGGCCGTAAGTCCCGACCGCGACCACGTCCCAAAGGAGCGGCGAGCGGAAGTTCACCCAGATCTGGTTCGCATTCGGCAACGGCAGCAGCCAGTAGGCAGCCAGCCACGGACGCCCTGTGTGCAACAGCGGAAAGACCAAGGCGCAGATGACGGCGAAGACCGTCATCGCCTCAGCGAAACGCGCGATGCTCGTCCGCCAGCGCTGCCGCAGCAGAAAGAGGATCGCGCTGATCAAGGTCCCGGCATGGCCGATTCCAATCCAGAACACGAAATTGACGATCGCGAAGCCCCAGCCGACGGGGTTGTTGTTCCCCCAGACTCCGATCCCTTGGATGATGGTGTAAAAGAAGCAGACCAGGAACAGAGTCGCCAACCCGCCGGCCACAAAGAAGGCCCCGAGCCAGCGCCCGGTCGGGAACGATTCCAACGGCTGGAATACATCGTCCTCCAGTCGATTCATGGCCACGGGCGCCGAGGTTGGTGTCATCGTGGTTGCTTGAGCCGTCATGCTTCTCCTCCGTGGCGGGCGTGGTCCGCCGCCTGCGCCCCAGCGGCGCGATCCGCCAAGGCCGGATGCGGATTGCGCAGCTTGGCGAGGTAGGCGACGCTCGGCTTCACGTTCAGCTCTTCCAAGAGGTAGTAGGCGCGGCTGTCCTGGTGCAGCTGAGCGACGCGGCTGGCCGGGTCGTTCATGTCACCAAAGACAATCGCCTTCGAGGGGCAGGTCTGCTGACACGCCGTCTGGATCGCGCCGTCCTGCGTCTTGAACTTGCCCTCCTTCTTCTCCCGGAAACGCACCTCGTTGATGCGCTGAACACAGAAGGTGCACTTCTCCATCACCCCGACCGACCGCACCGTCACCTGGGGATTGTGCGCCAGCTCCATGACCGGCCCACGCAGGTTGCGTTTCGGATAGTCGTAGAAATTGAAGCGCCGCACCTTGTACGGACAGTTATTGGCGCAGTAGCGCGTGCCGACGCAGCGGTTATAGGTCATCTCGTTGAGTCCCTCGGGACTGTGCGAGGTCGCGAGCACCGGGCAGACCATCTCGCACGGCGCGTTGTCGCAGTGCTGACACATCACCGGCTGGCGATGGAAGACCGGGTCGTCCTCAGGTCCGCCGAGATAGAGATCGATCCGCATCCAGTGCATCTCGCGCCCGAGCCCGCACTCCTCCTTCCCCACGACCGGGATGTTGTTCTCGGCCTGGCAAGCGGTCACGCACGCACCGCACCCGGTACAGGCGGAGAGGCCCGGCCCCAGTGGGCTTGGTCCTTGTACTCGAACTCACGGTGAATCTTGACCGGCTCAGGGATGTGGCGGCGGTGCTCGACGAAATTGGGATCTTCGGAAAACTCCTCGAACGTGCCGTCCAGCACCAGCGGGCGATCGTGCATCGAGAACTCGGTCTGAGAGCGGACAAGCTCGTACGTGCCGCTGAGCTTCTTCACGGTGACGCCGGTGACAATCCATTCGCTGAGGTCCGCTCCGGGCCGCTGCACCAGCGGCACAGCCGAGACGCCCACGCCCACG
>CAZHUY010000565.1:0-1728 GCA_964535465.1 uncultured Myxococcales bacterium | reverse complement strand
AAGCAGAGGTGGTCGTAGTACGAGAGCCCTGGCCTGCGCTTCCCGGCGGCAGCGAGCATTTCCAGCTCGGGCTCGAAGACGCGCAGATCAAGCCGCTCGCACTCGCTTTCATCCAGCGCCCTCACCTCCTCCAGCAGTTGCTTGGGAACGTGGACCTGACCGATCTGGCGCGAGATGAGCGTCAGGATCGTTGGCTCCGCGGCGCAGTAGTCGATCAAGACGTTTGCGTCGAGGATCAGAAAACCCGGTCGCCCTACCACCATGGATTTACTCAACCCACGATGCCGCCAACTTTCGCATTTCGAGCAAGTCCAACCCCAGTATTTCGGCGCCTCGGCCCAGGGTAATGACTTCCTTCTCTATGGCCATGCGCACGAGCAGCTTCAACCTGTCGCCGTTGAACTCATGCGGAGAAAGGCGGTCAGGCTCGTGGGCGCTGTGCGGTTCGGCCATGGCGGGTTTCAGGCCCTGTGGCTCCTCCTTGATACTGAGGGTCCGGCCATATCGGTCCCGATACTCCGATTGGAAGCGCGCCCAAACCGTCGCGCCGAGGGGTGTGGTGTCCTGCACGCGGTGGAGCACGGTTCGATAACTGACCCGGAACAGGCGCTTGACCTTCAACACCCGCTCCATGAACGAGAGACCCCGACATTCCTGCCATGCCTCTGCAAAGACATCCGCCGGCATCAGGAAATACGCGGCGAACACGTCAGCTTCCTTCTCCTCGGTCTTGTTCTCGTCCCGGCTGTCCACGCTGTAGGCATCAAGGTGCAGGAGCAGGTGTCCAAGCTCGTGAGCCGCGGTGAAGATCCATCGCTCGACCGAGATCCTTTCCCAAGTGTTCACCACAACCGCCGGCCCCCCATCCCCTTGGGCCACGGAAAGTCCGAAGAAGCCATCGTTGGCGATGCTGACCGGGTAGACCTTGACGCCGTTGTCCTCCAGCAACTCGCACACGTCGCGAATGCAATCCTTGGGACAAAGGTCCACCACCTTGCGCGCGGCCTCGGCCAAGGCTTTGGCGCGATCCAGCCCCGAGGCCCCGGCAGGGGCCTTGGCTTTCCCGAAAACGAACGGTTTCTTCTGACCCAGCAGGGTCTCCAACTCGGTGTACGCCTCAAGCCAACGAGAGACGCCCACCAGCACCTGCTCTCGGCTGGTCATTCGCTTTTGGCGGAAGCGCACCCGTTCCAACGGTCGAACTTCGACCATCAGGTCAGGAATCCTCACGCCCAGGGCCGCAGCCAGATTGGTCAGGGTTCCAGAGCGAGGCTCGGCCGCCCCGGTTTCGATGCTTCGGTACGCAACGCGCGAAATGCCCGCCTTCTCCGCGACCTGGCCCTGGGTAAGCCCCTTCTCGTCTCGAAGACGGCGCAGGTTGAGCGCGAGGATCTGCATATCCATGATTTTGTAACTTATCATCTTGCCTTCTTGCTTTCAAATGACAAGTTTACTGTTGTGGGCCCCTTTGGAGGCACGGAAAGGACCGCCATGAAGGTGAAGAACATCAACGGGACGAGTAGGAACACTTGTGGATGCGGCAGCTGGCTCGCCCATTGGGAGAGGTTCAGCGGGCAAAACACGACCTTCTGCCAGGCAAGCGGATGCATAAAACGCGATGTGGTCGGGGCCCATGTCCAGAAAGCCGCTTGGGGCGCTGATCGGGACTGGTATGTCTATCCCCTCTGCAATGAGCACAACCGGTACAGCGGCGAATTGGAAGTGTCG
>CAZHUY010000564.1:0-1734 GCA_964535465.1 uncultured Myxococcales bacterium | reverse complement strand
GAGCAATGCCAGCAGCGCCAGAATCTCGTCCTCGGGAGCGAGGTTGAGCACGAGCGCGCCCTCCAGGGCAGCGGCGGCTTCACAGGCTTCGCCGCGAGCGCAGCGGAAGCGGCACAAGCGATCAGCGCCTTGGCGACTTGAGGCTTCGGCAATGCCCAGGTAGGCGCTGAGCAGAGCCCGACGAAGTTGGTCTTGGAGGGTGGCGTAGCCGCGCGGCAGCCGGCGCGCCAGGGCGTCGCCGAGGCGGAGGGCCTCGCGAGCGACCTTGAAGGCGTCTAGGCGTTGATAATCGAATGCAGGCAGAGAGATGGACATGACTGATTGTCGGCTATGCGCTGTCGTGGTTGCTTCGTCGGCTTTCCTTCGGACACCGCACGCACAACTTCTTGGCCACGAAGGATCGACAAACGGCATGAGATGTGGCTGATGGACGCCGTGACCAAGGAGGTCCGAGATGCACACGGGGTTCCTCTATCACGTGAACGCCTGGAGCTCGCGACTCACTCTTGGCCTCGTGTCGGTCGATCAGGTCTGGATGGGCTACAACGTGATCAAGGGTTCGGTGGGTAGCCGTTTTGCCAACGCGGACAAACTGCTAGTCGCGATTCAAAAGCTGGAAGCGGGTGACATTGACGGTGGCCTGTTCGACATTGTGATCGCAGGGGCGGAACTGAGCGCCGAGGACGTTGTCGGGAACCTCACACCATCGGCGCCCACGAGATCAACTTACTTGACCAGATGTTCTTCGCGCCACCCCCTCGAGGTTTGACCTCCAAGGAGATAGAGCAACTCACGCCCATCTTCTGCGGCAGCGTGGATTACGACGCTGTGCTCGTCCGGACGGACTGCGGTATCGTGTGGGACATGGTCAACAAGATCCCTGGTCGAATGGGGGAAAAGTACCCGAGGGCTATGTCGATCGACAACACAATAAACATGATGGGGGATCCGGACGAGGAGTATGTGACCCTCGTTCACGAGATGACGCATGTCTGGCAATATCAGCATGCTGGGCCGCTCTACAAAGGCGAGTCCATGCTGGGCCAGATCACAGACGGCCAGGCCGCGTACGACTGGGAGGGAGCCCTCAATGCTGGCGGTCTTTGGTCGACCTTGGGCAGTGAGAAGCGGGCGGCTTTCGTCGAGAAGGCATACTCGGAGGGCTTCTGGCCAAACAAGACGACCTTCCGCTACAATTCCAAGGACTACACTTGGCAGGCGAAAGACATGGCGAGCAGCCTCGTCCGCGGCGTCGGTGCGCGTGCACACCTCTGATCGCCAGCGCAGCGCATGGGCGGTCCTCCCCGCCTGCGGATGCGATGCCGAAGCTCCACATGAAGAACCAACGCAACGGTGTGACCTTGTTTTCTGTCCAAGGCCACATCGCTGGGGGGTATGCTCATCAGCATGGCTTTGAGAAGGTCCGGACTGCTGCTACTGGCCATCTGTTGTGCTCCAGGATGCCGAGTTGAGGAGTACGTCATAGAGAAGAACGTGACAGTGCCGCCCGGGGTGCAGGGGGCATTCTCGGCAGATGCGTCCGGTTTCATTATGAGTGAACACCACCTCCTCGGTGTTCTGTGCGCCCCGCGGAGCGAGTCGGTGGTTTTTCATCTTAGCCTGGTGGAGCGATATACAACCTGCGAGGAGAATAGGGTTCACCAGGACCAGACTGGCGCGGGGGATGTCCTTTTGACTGTTGAAAGTCGAGGACGGCTCCAGGGGACAATTACG
>CAZHUY010000563.1:0-1735 GCA_964535465.1 uncultured Myxococcales bacterium | reverse complement strand
CGTCCTTGGGCACCCAGAACACGTTCTCGGCCTTGTACTCGTCCTTGTCCTCGGGATTGGCGCCCGCGTAGTCCCCCTTGCCCGCGACCAGCCTGGCGTGGTGCTCGTCGAAGGTGTCCGAGATGTATTTCAGGAAGATCAGCCCCAGGACGACGTGCTTGTACTCCGCCGCGTCCATGTTGTTGCGGAGCTTGTCGGCGGCCAACCACAGCTTGGCCTCGAAGCCGAGATTGGCCGACGACCCGTTCCCGTTGGCGCCGTTCGTCTTCGCCTTTGGCGCCGGGGCCTTCTCGCTACTTTTCGCCATGGTTCAGCCTGTGGGGTGGGTCAGTACGCGAGTACATCACGCTGCATGGTATCACCGGTCAAGGGTAGGAGTGGAGCCATCGTGTGGAGCGCTGCCTGCCGTCGAACGTGGCGGCGTCTGGCCGGGTAGAATGGGCGGCATGCTTGACGACTACGTCCGATACGAGGCCAGTGGCAGCCCTTCGCTTGCGAACGCCTTACCGCACTGGGCGCGTGCGATGCTGGGCTGCTTTACCGTCGAGGCGAAGGTGCGGCTTCTTGCTGGGAAATACTTTCCCTCCGAAAGCGTCACCAAGGAGATTGGCACGGATGGCGGCCTTCTGGATTTGCTGTTTGGCAAATTGGGTTTTTCCGACGAGGAGAAGACCTTCCTTCGGAGATGCATCAAGCTTCGAAACAAGCTGATTCACTGCGAGCCGGACAAGGTCAGGAGTATCCTGCAAGAGATCGACCCGACTTTTCAGCCACCCAACCTGTTCAAGAAGTTCTCGGTCCCGGAGGGTGGACTCACGGATGCTGTGGTAATCGACGCCGTCACCAACGGGACTGGTGGCGTGAACGTTGTAGGCACGAAATCGCGGGATGAAGGATTCATGGGCTGGATGCTACAGGCCGCCGGGGATGGAACCTTCGACCGGGCAGCGAAAATCTTTACGCAGGCGGGCGACCTCATCAACAACAAAGCGCGTCTGAAACCCATCGCATGACCAAGGTATGGGGCATGGAAGCACGCGTCCGCTAGGGCCTGTCGCAAGAGCATGGCAACCACCGGCAGGCCTTCGCGCTCTTGTGTTAAGGAGGTGGGCTGAAGGTTTCCAAGAGGCGCTTGGTCTTCATGTTGCTTGGCTCCAGCCGCAGCGCAGACTCGAGGGCGGCTCGGGCCGCACCGGGGTTCGACTTTTTAAGGATACGGCCGATCAGCACGTATGCCTCGGCGCTGGGTCTTTCAGCGATAGATGCGCGAGCTAGCTTCAAAGCAGCCTCGGTGTCGGCCACCGAGTAGGCGTCGAGCGCTTCATCGAGGAGGTCTTGCGGAGTCTTGCGAACGGCTGGCGCCACCGGTGCAGGCTCCCGATCCGGGCCGCGTCCGATTGGTTTCGCGTGACGTGGTGAGGGAGAAGCCGCAGGGGTCGGTGATGGTGCGCTTGATGGCGGGGGAGGGGAAACCCGTGTGTTGTAAGGGGGGAGCGACGGCTCAAGCGTCGCCGCCGGGGCAGAAGTATCAGGGAGTTCGGCCGGTGAAGGAGGGCGCGTAGGAGGAGGCGTGATCGGAGGCGGGGAGATAATCGCGGGTTGTCCCGCGCCGCCCCTGAGAAGGGCGAAGACCGCGATGCCGGTGAGCCCGAGAAGGGAGACCCCAAGAGGGATGAGCAGCCGCCGCTTCGTGGGAACAGCGATGGTGGTGCTCGGAGCGTCGAGGAACAGGGCT
>CAZHUY010000562.1:0-1736 GCA_964535465.1 uncultured Myxococcales bacterium | reverse complement strand
AGCATCCGCATCCCCACCCTGTGCTACGACAAGCAACTCACCGTCTCGGGCGCGTGCCGCATGTGCGTGGTCGAGGTGGAAGGCCCCAACGGCACCACCCGCTTGGAACCGGCGTGCTCGTACCCCGCCCAGGAGGGCATGGTGGTGCGCACCAACACGCGCGAGCTGCGCCAAGCCCGCCGCACCATCATCGAGCTGATCCTGGCCAACCATCCGCGCGCCTGCCAGACCTGCATCCGCAACCAGCGCTGCAACCTGCAGGACGTCTGCCGCGAATACTCCATCGACAAGATCCGCTACGAGGGCGAGATGCGCCACAACGACATCGATGCTTCGTCGGTGGCCATCACCCGCCACCCCGACTACTGCATCCTGTGCGGCAAGTGCGTGAAGGTCTGCAAGGAGGTGCAGGGCGTGTACGCGCTCGATTTCGTCAAACGCGGCTTCTCCACCACCGTGCTGCCGGCCTTCGATCGTGACCTGGCCGAAACCGTGTGCGTGCTGTGCGGGCAATGCTTGCTCAAGTGCCCGGTGGCCGCCATCCGCGACAAGAGCTACATCGACAAGGTCGAAGCCGCGCTGGAAGATCCCGAGCGCATCGTGGTCGTGCAGGTGGCGCCCTCGGTACGCGCCACCATCGGCGAGGTCTTCGGCTTGCCTCCGGGCGTATCGCTGACCCGCAAGCTGCCCACGGCCTTGCGTCGCATCGGCTTCGACTACGTCTTCGACACGGACTTCGGTGCCGACATGGCGGTCATGGAAGAGGGCCACGAGCTCGTCCAGCGCCTGCAGGCGGGCGGTCCCTTCCCCATCATCACCAGTTGCTCGCCTGGCTGGGTGAAGTTCATGGAGCACTTCTACCCAGAGTTCATCCCCAACATGTCTTCGACCAAATCGCCGCAGCAGATTGTCGGCGTCTTGACCAAGACCTTCTTCGCCGGGCGCAACAAGATCGATCCCAAGAAGATCTTCAACGTGTCGATCATGCCTTGCTCGGCCAAGAAGTTCGAGATCAAGCGGCCCGAGCTGCGTTTGCCCGACGGCACTCCCGAGATGGATGCGGTGCTGACCACGCGCGAGTTCGGCGATTTGCTCAAGCTGCACGAGATCGATGTGCCCACTCTGCCCGATTCCAACTTCGATCCCATCCTGGGCGACGCCACCGGCGCCGGCCTGATGTTCGGGGTGACCGGCGGCATGATGGAGGCTTCGCTGCGTACCGTGGCCGCGGTCTTGGATCCCAAGAGCCCAGCCCGCCTCGAGTACTCGGTCCTGCGCGGCACCGGCGGCATCAAGCGTGGCTCGGTGGTGGTGGGCGATCGCGAGATCAAGCTGGCGGCGGTCAACGGCCTGGCCAACGCGCGCAAGATGCTCGACAGCATCAAGGCGGGCGAGGAGGTTCACTTCCTGGAGGTCATGGCCTGTCCGGGTGGCTGTATCGGCGGGGGTGGACAGCCCTTGCCCACGGACGAGGAGACGCGTCGGCGCCGTATCGAGGCCATGTACGCCGAGGATCGCGGTCTGCCCATCCGGCAGAGCCACAAGAACCCGGCGGTTCAGACGGTGTACGAGGAGTTTCTGGGCCAGCCCTGCGGGGAAAAAGCCCACCATCTCCTACATACCAAGTACGCCCCTCGCTCCCCGCGCGGTTGCTAGACCACTTGTGTCAAGCGGCTCCCGTCGCCTGACGGCCTGCATGCGCCGATCGTTCCGTTGTTCGTCGCTCGCGGACAGTA
>CAZHUY010000561.1:0-1740 GCA_964535465.1 uncultured Myxococcales bacterium | reverse complement strand
TCCAGCACCTGCACCAGATTGCCCTCGCAGCGGGGCAGCTCTTGAACGTTGTGATCCCGACCGGTGCGCCGAGCCGGACCCTGCACGCGGAACACGCGCACACTGGCGTTGGGATGGTCGATCTTCGAGGTGTCGCGGGCAAAAAGCAGCAGCGCTGCCTCGCGCAGAATCAGGGTGTCGCCACGCCGGTCGGCCAGGCGCCGAGTCTCGACCAGGTAGTCCTCGACGTTGGTGCCGTCCAGCCCCGCGCCCTTGATGGCCCGGCCGACCAACGCCAGGTCCAGATCGGCCACGGTGCGGGCCTGGGCCATGCGGGCCTCGGCGCTTTCGATAATGCCCCGCTGTTTGATCGCGTTGATCGCCGTCTCGGAGAACTGCACCACATGGTCGTGCGTGCGGTAGGGGAAGCCGTCGCCGGTCACCATCACCGCCGTGGGCGTGGGCTCAACCTGAAACACCATGACGGGCTTACCCGCCACCGTGGCCGTCATTCCCCGCGGCTGCGGCGGTTGCAATCGCTTGCTGGGCACGTCCAGGAAACCTTGGATGGCCTCCTCGGGATAGCCGTGCCCCGAGACCGTGCCGTCGTCCTCGACCCCAAGCATGAGCACGCCCCCGTCGGCATTGGCAAACGCCGCCACGTACTCCGCGATCTCATCCCGCACTGCCCGCCGATCCCGCACCCGCTTCGCCCCTGGTGCGCCTTCCCACAGGGACTTGCGGTCAAAGAATTGCCCTTCTTCTTGCCGGGCCAGGGCTTCGAGATCGAGGACAGGTTTCATGCCGCCGCCTCCTCGTCCACCTTCACGCGAACCTCGCCGGTGAGGAGGACGGACATGAGGGCTGATTTCACGTCTCGAACGGCGCTAAGTGCACCAACCTCAGCATCAATTCGAGCATTGCAGGCACCGATCAGCGCATTAATCTCGGAACGCTCTTCTGCAGGTGGACAGGGCATCGGGTAGTCACGACAGATCTCCAACGTCAGATTCAGCTGCGTCGATGTCCGTTTGGCTCTGGATGATGCCCAGGAAAAGAGCCCCGTCTCCGACAGACAATTCGCGAGAAATTCAGGTTCTACAAGGCGGGGTCGAAACACTGCGATAGCTTGGTTAATGTTCGCCTCTGGCATGTCATCGGGAACGATTGCAACCTTGCCGAGCGGAGGCCCAACGATGTTCATCAGGACGTCACCTGGCGCGACTCTTGAACGCCGCAGCTCTTCAGAATGGACGCGCTCGGGAATGAACGTCGGCTGGTAGCTGAAATCGACGAAGCCACGGGGATCGATGTTGTAGACTTTGAGGAATGGCACTTCCCCGGCGTCGCGGGTCTGCTGCGCCGGGGTGGCGCCTTTGGTGATGAACTCGCACAGATCACCGGCTCGCACGACTTCCCAATCCGCCGGCACTTCCCCGACCTCGGTTTGTTTGAAGGATTTGTGGCGGCCGGGGATTCCTCGGGTGAGGAGGTCGGCCATCATGGCTTTCTTCACGACCTGGAGTTGGTCGATGACGGCCTGGGTGCCCTCGATGGCTTCATCAACCGACGAGAGAATGGCGGCGATCTTGCGCTGCTCGGGGAGCGGCGGCAGATCGACTTCTCTCGCGAGCCATTCATCGATCTTGAAGATCATCTTCTCCACATCAACGCCATGGCTCGAATGGAAGCACGTGCGCTGAAAGTAGGACGTGTGGCAGTAGTGCCGAAGGAAGTCCATCAAGAGAACGGGGCGCGTTC
>CAZHUY010000560.1:0-1763 GCA_964535465.1 uncultured Myxococcales bacterium | reverse complement strand
GTTAGCCGGACCAACAGCTTCACGATACTATCGACGAGGAGGGCTCTCATGGCTCGAAAAGCACTGCTCATGGCTGTCGCGTTGTCATGGTACGGGAATTCATCGGCAAGGGCAGCGTCGCCCGACGATCCGATAGACCTCGACGGCCCGAACGGGAAGGCGACTCGCGAGGCCATCGCCGCCGCGATCACGGGCGACATCTTCGACGCCTTCCCTGAACTTGAGAAGTACGACACCCCGCTGAAGAAGAAGACGTTCCTAGCCTCAGACGAGGCGAAGACCTATTCGGCTCGCATGCAGGAGAAGCGAACCGAACTCCTGGCAAAGACCTACGTGAGGACGCTGGGGGAGGTGGACCGCGGATACGATCTGAAGACGCACGCGTTTGAGGTAATGGTCGAGGAGGACCAGGATGGCTGGGGACGCGAGGCTTCGAAGAATCCAACGTTGGTGAAGGGGCTGTGGTTGCAGAAGCTCCCTACGTTCACGATCAACGTCTTCGACACCCCCATGGTTGGTGTGCGGGTCAAGACGCCTGAATCGCTCGCGAAGACAATCGAGGACAGGAAGGATGTCACCGTTCGGGTGCTCTTGCGATTGACGGGCAAGGCCAAACAAGGCACTAGAAGATCCGCCGGCACCATCTTCAAGGAGTCATTCCCGACCGCGGAGGTGCTCGAGTACATCTTTGTCGCGGGAAAGTCCGAGATCGGTCGGGTGAAGTTGAAGTAGCGAATTCTGTGAGGAGATGACGGGATGGCAACAACAGACAAGTCTGACAAGGCGCTCATCGAGGACGGCGATTGGGCTGACTGCTGGATCTGCTCGACGGTGTTCGGCCGACGTCGGCAGACGCTGCGATACTGCTACCAGTGCGAACGGGGGTTCTGTGAAGGCGAGCACGGCAACTTTTCGCGCAACGTCGGTACTTGCATAGTCTGCGGCGCACGCAAAAAGGACCGCAAGGCCGGCTAACAAGGCGTTGCAGCGGTCGGTCGGCCGCGGACGGCCGCCCGCCGCTGAACGCCAAGGCGTTAGCCGGACCCAACGGCAGGACCGAGGACCCAAGGATCGAAGAGGTGAACCCCCATGAATGACGCCGATTCTCGCTGTACCTGTCGCCATATGCCAACGCGGCGCCGATCTATGGTGCCGCTCGCCGCAATTTTGATGGCCACGTCTGCGCTGGGTCTGGCGTGTGCGGGGGGAGGCAGCGGTGCCGGATCATCGGGCTCTGGAGGAAACGGCATTGCCGGCACGTCCGGCGGTGCCGGGCGTGCCGGGACGGGGGGAGCAACCGGGGGTACGACTGGATCTGGAGGTACGGGTGGCAGTGCGCAGTCGTGCTACGAGCCGACGGAGTGCAAGATGGCCATCACGATCGCCAGAGCCGATGGTCGCACCTACACGGGCAAGTTTGCTCAAGCATTGAGTTGCTCCAGGACGGTCATCGCTGGAGCCACCTCAATCACAATTGGCGACTTCGGGGGCAGGTATGCGGACAGCACGTGCACCGGCCCTACGCTTGCCCTGTCAGGGAGCATTCCTGCTACAGTTCAAGGCCCAGGCACGTACAAGCAGCCGCCACTCAGCTTCGGCATTTCCTGGATACTCCTGAATGCGAGTTTCAACGACAGCGGCGGCTACACCATGGTCCAGGGTGGAGAATCGGTTATGACCATTACCACCATCGACCGCACGCCGGGTGGGAGACTCCAAGGTACTGTAACCGCGCCACTCGAACATAGTGGCACCAAGGACAA
>CAZHUY010000559.1:0-1772 GCA_964535465.1 uncultured Myxococcales bacterium | reverse complement strand
GGCCGACCACCTCCACGCGCATGGATCCGTACACGCCCAAGCTGCTCTCGCTGGGGGTCAAAGCCACCGTGGGCAAAGGCAAGCGCACGCCCGCGGTCGCCGCCGCCTGCCGCGAGCACCAGGCCATCTACTGCGTGGCCACCGGAGGCGTGGCCGCCCTGCTCGCGCAGCGGGTGAAGCGGTCAGAGATCGTGGCCTTCCCCGACCTCGGCCCCGAGGCCATCTGGAGGTTCGAAGTGGAAGACTTCCCCGTGGTGGTGGCCATCGACAGCCAGGGGACGGACATCTTCGCACGGTAGGGATTCACGGCGGGTCGATAGGATTGGTCGACGGGGCCTCTACTTCCTCATCGGAGGTGCATAGCCGTCCCTCCGCAGGGCGTGCACCTTGAAGAAGAGGCGGAGTTGGTCCACGCGTTCGCGGCCCCGAGCATCGAGCCTGTCGGCGAGATTCCGCGACTCGGCGGGATCCACCTGAAGATCATAGACCTCGAGAGAACCCGCCTTGAGATCACGGATCACCTTCATGCCGTCCCCGAACACCATGGCCTGCTTCAACCGGCCTTCCGCCACGATGGGGCGTTCCAGTCTGGGACGCTCGCCGCGCAGGAAAGGCACCAGGCTCTGTCCCAAGAAGAAGGACGGCGTGGGGCCCCCAAAGAGATCGAGCAGGGTTGGTCCCAGGTCGATCAGGGATACCGGCTCGTCGACCACCCGCGCGGGGAGTGCCGGTCCGTGAACAAACAGGGGGACGGCGAGGAGCTCTTCGTAGAGCGTGGTCGCGTGGGCCTCGCTGCCGTGCTCCCCGAAGGCCTCGCCGTGGTCCCCGGCCACGAAGAGCCAGGTCCGCTGCCAAACACCCCTGCGCTTGAACTCCTCAACGAGGCGTTGGATCTGGGAGTCGATGAGCCGCAGCTTGCCCAGGTACCGTTCGTAAGACGTTCCTGTCGCGTCAGTCGACTCGTAGGGCCAGTGCGAATCGAAGTAGTGCAGGAAGATGAATCGCGGGGCAGATTGGGGTTGGTCCAGGAATCGCAAGACCTCGTCAGTGAGATCCTGGGCACCGGTCCAATGCCCCTTGTCTGGTTGGTAGGCGCCACGCTGAAACCCCCGGATGATGCCATAGGAGGGGCCAAGCCAAGCTGACGCTGGGGCTATGATGGTTTCCACCCCTCGCTGACTCAGGATCTCGGCGACATGAGTGGAAGCATCATCGGACAGCCAGAGATCGCTTCGATACCTCGTCCAGTAGAGCTGGCTGAAGTACTTGCCGGTCGAAAGACTCGAGATCGTGTACACCGTCTGCGTGCCTGGCGCTCGGGCTTGCGAAAACACCGTGGAGGACCGCCTCAGCTCCGACAAGAAGGGGAGAGATCGGGCGGACTCCACTTTGTCGAAAACATCCCGACGGCACGATTCCACCAAGATCACGACCACCAGGGCATTGGCGGTCAGGAGGGAAGATCCGCTCGCGGGTATGGGGGCGAGACCGGACCGGTCACGAAAGAAGGGGCCCCCCTTCGCGACGACCTCCCAAGGAATGTCCTCATCGTCCGATCCGGTGGCCAGAAGGCGATCCATCACGCTGGAATGCCATCGCAAGAGATCGAGGCGCACATCGTAAGATAAGGGCGCGACCAGGCTGAAGAGGGCCCAGGCGCATGCCAGCGCGACAGCCAGCCAGCGTTCGCGGCGGTTCCCAACAATGGTTCGCGCCTTGGCGGCGCGTGCACGGTCGAGCCGATCGGCGAGAACGGGCGTGAGCAGGACGGC
>CAZHUY010000558.1:0-1776 GCA_964535465.1 uncultured Myxococcales bacterium | reverse complement strand
AGGGCTAGGACCAGTCCCATGACCGTCATCTGTACGGCCAGGGTCAGCAGCATGCCCAACCACTTGCCCAGCACGAACTCCCAACGGTGCAGCGGTTTGGGCAGGATGGTGTACACGGTCTTGAGGTCCAGCTCCTTGTAAAGCAGGTTCACGCCGACGAAGATCGCGATGATCACCCCGAAGGCATCGATACCGAAAAGGCCGATGTCGCGGGTCATGCGCACCTCTTCGTGCAGGGTGAGATTGCCCATGGCCAGCGCCGACAGGATGATGAGTAGGGCGAAGAAGAGCAGGCTGTAGAGGATCTTGTTCCGCACCGCCTCGCGGAAGGTGTTCCAGGCGATGGCTTGCACGCGCCTCATGCGACCCTCCGGTCCGCTGTGGCGGCCTCGCGCACGAACAGGTCTTCCAGGGATTCGCGTCGCGGGGTCAGCGAGAGCACGCGGGCCCCCACGGCCATGGCGGCCCGCAGATAGGCATCCACATCGGCTTGTTCAGGCAACTCGATGATTAGACCGTCGGGACTCTCGCTTCTACGCGCCCCGGGTGGCAGGTCGGGCAGGGCCTCCGCTCCCGGCCGCAGGCACACCTCGGTGGAGATCACACGCGCCGTCAGCAATTCCGACAAGGGGCCCACGCTGCGCACGCGGCCGGCGAAGATCATGGCCACGCGATCGCAGGTCATCTCCACGTCCGGCAGGATGTGCGTCGAGTACAGGATGGTGCGCCCCTCGCCCTTGAGCTCGAGCATGAGGTCGCGGATCTCTTTTCGGCCGATGGGGTCGAGGCCGGTCATGGGTTCGTCCAACACCACCACCTCGGGATCGCCCATCAGCGCTTGGGCAATTCCGATGCGCTGGAGCATGCCTTTCGAGAACTTGCGCAGAGGGCGTCCGCGGGCCGCGCCCAGACCCACGCGTTCAATCAAGCGGTTGGCGCGCGACCGCCGTTCGGCTCGTGGCAGGTCGCACAAGGCGCCCACGAGGTCCAGAAACTCCTCGGGGGTCAGGTAGTCGTAGAAGTAGGGGGTCTCCGGTAGGTATCCAAGGCGACGCTTGGCCTGCCGGTCGGGAACAGGTCGTCCCAACACCTCGGCCCTCCCCGAGGAAGGAAAGACCAGCCCCATCATCATTTTCAGGGTCGTGGTCTTTCCCGAGCCGTTCGGACCGAGGTACCCGAAGATTTCCCCCCGCTGAACAGCGAAGCTAGCCTGCTTGACCGCCTCGATACGCTTGCGAAAGAAACCCAGCCTGAAGGTCTTGGCCAGGTTGTCGGCCAGGAGAACGACATCGCTCATTGGGGCGAATCTTGCCACAAGCGGAGCTCGCGCGTGCAATCGGTACCGCACGCCGACGGGAGGGGGGAAGCGAGACCTTCTGGCGCATCGTCCTCGAAGACGCGATTCGTCAGGTAGACCGGGGTCGGCTGATGATTCCCGCTTGCTCCTCTTCCCGCGCCTGTATAATGACCGCGTTCCATTTGCGTTGCGTTATCATGCTCTCCATTCACATCGGCAACGAGGAAACATGACGAACATAGTGAAAAAAGTTCTCTCAGGTCTGGCCCTGGCGACGGTTGTCGCTCAGTCGCCTTCCCTTCGGGCGGAAGACAGCTTCTCGCTCGATCGCTTCTCTCCCTCTCTTCCGGGGGATCGGTTTTTCGGGGTTGAAGGCGGCGATCCAGGAGGACATCTGCTTCCACGGGTCATGCTCCTGGGCGACTACGCCTATCGCCCGCTCAGCGTCTACGACGCGAATGACGAGAAGATCACCGACC
>CAZHUY010000557.1:0-1785 GCA_964535465.1 uncultured Myxococcales bacterium | reverse complement strand
CCGTCCGGGAGATCCTCGAGCACGAGACCGCGCAGAAGTTTCTGCGAGGCGACAAGCCCTACCTGCCGCGTGATGACGTGACCCTCTGCCTTCAACGCGACGCGGTCGACTGGGCTCTGCGCGCCGAGCGCGAGGGGCGGGAGCTCGTCGCCCGTCGGGTCGAGGTCTGAGGGCGGGCGGGCTAGCGCTGCCCGTGCCCCACATCCAGCGCCATGCAAGTGCCGACTCCGCGGATCGATTGCCATGCGAGTGAAGAGGGGCCCCACGGGCGGGACGAGATCGCAGCAGGACGCTCGTGATGCAGAGGCGTCAGGGCGGCCGTCCGCGCGCGCAGTGTCACCGGTTCGGAGAGCCGGGCCGTGTCGGAGCCGCGCATCAGGGCGGCCGTCCGCGCGCGCAGCGTCACCGGTTCGGAGAGCCGGGCCGTGTCGCAGTCGAGCCGCGCATCAGGCGCGGCCGTCCGCGCGCGCAGCCTCACCGGTTCGGAGGGACGGCAAGGGCCACGCCCGCGAGGCCAGGCGGTTGGGAGCCAAGATAGCGGGGAGCAGGCTTCGGGATCACCGCGCAAGAGCGAGAGCGGTGAAAGCCGCGATGCTCTTGCGCGCCAGGCATCACGGCGTGGAAGCGTCGCCGGCTTGGCGGGCCAGGAGGAAGCCTGCGCACATGATCTGGAGCTTCGAATAGCCAATCCAGGTGACCTGGTGGCCCGGAGGCGGGTCGCTCTTGCGATCTTGATAGCCCCCGAGCCGGGCGACCAAACGCACGGCATCCCGCAGGTTCTGGGGCGGTTTCAGGTCACGCCGGCTATTTGCGAAAGCCGTGAGGACCTGGATCTCGAGGTCGCTGAAGAGCACTTCGACCGGGAGGTCAGGCTCTTCACGGCCGAGGAGGGCCATCAGCATCACGCGCCAGGCAATCACCAGGTAGATGGCGAGCGCCCGTTCCAGGCGTTGGGCCGTCTCGTTGCGCAGCTCTGCAATCCGGCAGCCGGTCTTGAGAACCCGGTGCCAGTCCTCGATCCGCCAGCGCAGGCAGTAGTACGCGAGTATGCGCTCGGCCTGCTCGGGCGAGGTGATCGCGCTCGTCGTCAAGAGGAACCACTTGACCGGTGTTGCGCCCGGCGGTGGCTGCTCCTCGACAGCGTGGATTGCCCACAGCGAAATCGGCCCCTGATCTTGAAGCCGGCTGGGGGCAGGCAGCTTTACTTGGTGGTAGCGAAGGGTCATCTCCGCAACGCGCTCGGCCCGCTTGGGACGGGCCTTCTGCCCCGACTTCTTGGGGCGAGCGCTCTGCCGATCGATATGGAGCTGAAAGCGCAGACGTGGGGGTGTGGTCCCGACCCCTTCGAACAGCTTTCCGCCGTCGCTCATCCGCCGGTTGTGCTTGGCCCGAACCAACAGGTCGGTGTGGCGGGCGCCCTTGTCCCACTCGTTGAAGAGCTCGAAGAAGTCGGCCTCGCGGTCCATGACCTGCACGAGCCGGGTGTGCGGCATCTGGGCGGCGACGGCCTCGCAGTCGCGCACGGCGAGAACCCAGTCGTAGGTCTTCTTCTCCTCGATCGGCACCTGCGCCGGCGGTCGCTCATCGTCCTCGGGCCTACCCAGCGGAGCGTGGCAGCGCGTGCCCAGCACACCCAGCGGCAGGCCTTGGTCGGTCACTACCAAGGTGGAGTGCAGGTGCAGTCCTCGGCTCTTCGCGCCCGTCTGGTTGGTGCCGATCACCCCCAACCCTTCGCACTCCGCCGCCCCGTTGTAGTCCAGGTCAGTCCCATCATGGATGCAGAGG
>CAZHUY010000556.1:1391-1791 GCA_964535465.1 uncultured Myxococcales bacterium | reverse complement strand
CCAGGTTCCTGATTAAGGAGTAAGGGGGGCAGGTTCGGTTTTTTGCTGATCCTAATCTGACCTGACCTGGATGTCACACACCCAAACGCCCTCGGACCACCGGGGGCGTTTTTGCGTGGGCCGATCTGTGCCACAGCCTTGCCTTACATCCAACCCATGGTTATGCTCACATAACCATGAACATCGTCCTTGACACCTCCGTCCTCGTCGCGGCCTTGCGATCCCGAACCGGCGCCAGCCATGCCCTGCTACGCCGCCTGCCGCATCCACGCTTCCGCCCGGCCCTCTCAGTCGCGCTCTACACAGAGTGGCAAGCCGTCCTGACACGCCCCGAACACCTGCCCCCTGGTGCAACACCCGCCCAAGCACTCGCCTTCGTGCGCTATCTCGCCTCGATCGC
>CAZHUY010000556.1:0-1381 GCA_964535465.1 uncultured Myxococcales bacterium | reverse complement strand
ACCTCTGGCGCCCCGTCCTGCGCGATCCCAACGACGACATGGTGCTCGAATGCGCCGTCGCCTCGGGCAGTCGCTTCATCGTCACCCACAACCTGAACGACTTCCGACGTACCGAATCCTTCGGCGTGCAAGCCGTGACGCCGGCGCAATTCCTTCACTCGCTTGAGGAAACTTCCCCATGAGCGCACTCACCATCCGCCTACCCAATTCCGTGCACCAAACCATCAAAGAACTCGCTGCACGAGATCAAATTTCCGTCAACCAATTCATCGCCAGCGCCGCCGCCGAAAAAATGGCTGCCGTACTCACACTCGATTATCTGCGTACCGAAGCCGCCAAAGGCCGGCGTGAAGACTTTCTGCAACTCTTGGATCTCGCCCCCGATGCCCCGCCGCTTCCCGGTGATGAGTAGCCAAGTGCGTAGCTGTTGCGTCCCGTGTGATTATGACTTGATGGATGTTGCGCCCAAAAGCCCTCGGGAAACCAGGGTCGAGCCTCAATGCATCGATGATATTCGATGTATTCAATCAATATTATCACTTTGAATCGATGGCCATTGGCGCTTTAGATAGGCTGAATGCAACAGCCCTCGGTGCCAAGCCATGCGACTACTCAATGAAATCCGCTTCGACAACCTACGCGGCGACCTCTTCGGCGGCGTGACGGCCGCCGTGGTGGCGCTGCCCATGGCGCTGGCCTTCGGTGTGGCCTCCGGAGCCGGACCCGCCGCCGGACTCTATGGCGCGGTGCTGGTCGGACTCTTCGCCGCACTCTTCGGCAGCACGCCCACGCTCATCTCCGAACCGACCGGCCCCATGACCGTGGTGATGACGGCGATCATCGCCAACCTGATCGCGGTCAACCCCGAGCAGGGCCTGGCGATGGCCTTCACCGTGGTCATGATGGCCGGCCTGCTCCAGATGCTCTTCGGCGCACTCAGGCTCGGCAAGTACGTCACCATGATGCCCTATACGGTCATCTCGGGGTTCATGACCGGGATCGGGGTCATTCTGATCATCCTCCAGATCGGCCCCTTCCTCGGACAGGCCACGCCGGCAGGCGGGGTGCTGGGGACGCTCGGCGCACTGCCCGAGCTGATCAAGAATCTCGTGCCGGCCGAAGTCGGGCTGGCGCTCATGACCCTGGCGCTCATCCTCTTCTTCCCCAAGCGGCTCAAGACCTATCTGCCGCCGCAACTGCTGGCCCTGGTGCTCGGCACCCTGATCTCGATCCTGATGCTCGGTGATGCCGATCTGCGGCGTATCGGCGAAATTCCCAGCGGACTGCCCAGCCTCCAGCTCCCGGTGTTCGATGCCGATCAATGGCGACTCATGGCCCTCAACGCCGTAGTGCTGGCCGTGCTCGGCAGCATCGATGCCCT
>CAZHUY010000555.1:0-1793 GCA_964535465.1 uncultured Myxococcales bacterium | reverse complement strand
TGCGGGTCCGCACCGGGCGGTTCGAGAAGTTGAGGTTACGCGGCCAGGCGGGGGACACCCAGCTGGTCGAAGTAGCTGATGGGGAAGGCGACGTTGATGAGTTTGGCCGAGTTGGTCCACCAGCGCCGGCAGTTGCCAGCGACGCGCCGAGCGCCATCGTCCGAGAGGCCTCGGGCGCGCAGCTCGCGATAGATCGTCGCTGGTCGCTTCCAGTGCTTGAGATGGATGGCTCTCAGCCGGTGGCGGATCCATTCGTCCAGGTCAGCGAAGCGGCGACGCGTATCCGCCAGGCGGAAATATTCTTTCCACCCGCGTAGGTACTCGCCAAGTCGCTTGCACACCTGTTCGATGCTCCGTCCACCTGACCGCCTCGTGATGAGTCGGACGCACTCCTTCATCGTGGCCAAGGCTTTGGCCGCCACCCGACGCTTCACCGTCGACCCTGGCGCCACCCAGAAGGAGTAGCCCAGAAGTTTTCGGTTCCACGCCAGGTCCACCGCGCTTTTCGTCTCGTTGATTCGCAGTCGGAGTCCCGCGTAGAGCCGCCGAAGCAGCCCCATCACACGCTCACCTGCTCGCCGCGACCGCACGTACACGTTGCAGTCGTCGGCATAGCGCACGAAAGCGTGCCCACGTTTCTCCAGCTCCTTGTCCACTTCGTCGAGCAGCACGTTGGCCAACAGCGGCGACAGCGGCCCACCTTGCGGCGTGCCCTCGTGCCGCTCCGTCGAAATCCCCTGGACCAGGATTCCGGCCCCGAGGTAGCGACGGATGAGCCCCAGCACGCGTCGGTCGCCGATGCGCTTCGCCAGTCTTCCCATCAGCACGTCGTGGTTCACGCGGTCGAAGAATTGCTCCAAGTCCACGTCCACCACCCACTTGCGCCCGCCCTGGATGTACCCCTGCGCCTCGACGATGGCGTCGTGTGCACGGTGACCAGGTCGGAAGCCGTGGCTGTGCATTGAGAAGCCCGGGTCGAACATCGGCTGCAGGACCTGTAGCAGGGCCTGCTGGATGAACCGATCCACCACCGTCGGGATGCCAAGCTTGCGCATCCCACCGCTGGCTTTCGGGATGAGTTGCTGCTTCACCTGTGACGGATGGTATTTCCCGGCGAGCAGTTGCTCGCGCAGGTTTGGCCATGCCTCCCGCAGGTACGCAGGCAGCTCTTCCACCGTCATCCCGTCGATGCCGGGACTGCCCTTGTTCTTCTTCACTCGCTTCAACGCGGCCTGTAGGTTCTGGCGTTCACACACCTTCTCCATCAGGTCGCTCGCTCCTGAGCGCTCGTTTCCTTGCGTCGCCGTCGGCGCTTCCTCGCTCCGCTTTCCCTTCGGGGCTTCACCCCTATTCGCCAGCGGCAGCTCCAGTTGCCTGGTCATCTGAGGCCCTTTGCCTCCGAGACGCATGGTCGCTTCGCTCTCCTTCCCGTTCGGTCCTTCGCGGCTTTCGCCGCTACTACGACCTCGGCTGACTTCTCGCTCCGCCGCTCTCGCGCCGTCGCCCTTTCAGGCGCAAAGCGAGATCTCCCTAGGTAAGAACGTCTTCCTTCCCCGCACGACCGCCGGATTTACGCCGCCCGAGCTTTGACCATCGAGGCTTGTCGGTTCCTTGCCCGTTCGCCCCGCTCGGCGTCGCCTCCGATCCGGTTCTTGTACATCGGCCCGCGGTTTCGCTCCCTGCTTCTTCCCCACGGTTGGTCGCCCTTCCGCAGTTGCAGTTCGCTTCGTTCGGGATGGTCTCCTTCCGGGGGGACTTCCACCCCCAAGATGGCGTTCATGCTAGGCACACAA
>CAZHUY010000554.1:0-1804 GCA_964535465.1 uncultured Myxococcales bacterium | reverse complement strand
GCTGAAAGACGGAGCCGCGCTTGCAAAGTCAGTCAGCCCTGACTATCCTGATTCCGTCGCTGCACATCAGCGATCGGGATTGGCGTCCCGGAAATCAGGCGCACCAACCGCGCCTTCGACAGTGCGGTTTTTTCATGTGCGCAGCATGGCGGTTCCAGTTATGGGAGGCCGTGTGTGGGGCATCGCAAGATGCGCCGGTTCCTGATTCCGGTACGCCAACCTGCATACGGTCTGCCACCCCGATTGGCGTTGGGGCGGCAGGTTCAAAACCTAAATCAGGAACCTGTCATGACTTCTTCCGTCACCGGCGCGTCCGCGCTCGTCTGCATCAACTCCGTCGAGATCCGTCCCGTCGTCATCCGTGGCCAGCGCGTGCTGACGCTCGCCCAGATCGACAAGGTCCACAGTCGCCCTGAAGGGACTGCGCGCAAGCGGTTCAACGACAACAAGGCCCGCCTGCTCGAAGAGCAGGATTACTTCGTTGTCAGTCCGTCCGAAATTCGGACGAACAGTCCTGACGCGGTTCCGGAGGCCACCAAGCGCAAAGACATGGTAGTCGTCACCGAGACAGGCTACCTGCTCCTGGTCAAATCCTTCACCGACGATCTGGCGTGGCAGATCCAGCGCGAACTGGTCAACGCCTACTTCAGCCCGCTGGAAGCCCGCACCTGGTCCGCCCACAGCAACCCGCCCGAACTCTCGGTCGACCCGGCACTCCTGACCCGCACCTTCGGTCAGCTCATCAAGCTCGGCCAGCTCGGTGGCCTGGATCTCGACCAAGCCCGTCTGGCCGCCGACCGCGAGACCTTCAAGCGCCTGGGCGTCTCGCCGCTGGCCATCCTGGACATCCGCGCGCCGGCCAACCAGCCGGCCTGCACGATCGTGGAGGAGGCGCCAGGACTGGCGGTGCTGTGCGCCTCCAAGCTGCTCCAGCAGCACGGTGAGCGCTGGACGGCAGCCGAGCTTCACCGCGCCCTGGAGCAGGTCGGCTATCTGGAGCGCCGGACCCTGGAGCTTGTAGACAAACCGGCGCGCCGCTACCCGGTTCTGATCGGTGATGGGCTGCACTACGGGGCCAACGTGAAGTACAGCGACCAGAATCTGACCACAGCACCGGCCTATTACGTCGAGCGCTTTGCCGATCTGCTGAAGCACCTCGATTCGGTGCTCCAGGAGGCCACAGAACGCGAGGCTGGGGCGCTGGCGGGGTCTAGCAGCCGGAATATGAGCCACCGGCAGCGCCGGCTCTACAAAGCCTCTGGGCTTCAGGCTGAACATCGGGCGGAGAAGCGCCAGCGCCTGCAGGACGTCAAGCGCCAGTTGGTTGTCGAGGCGGCCCGATCGGGCCAGAGCTGGCGGGATGTCTTTCGCTCGCTCAACCTGCGCCGGTACTTCGAACCGGCAGAGCTGGACGAGCTGCGGGCACTGTTTCACTCCAAGCCCGAGCCGGCCCCTACCTTCCCAGCGGCCCCGGAGAAGGCCGAACACCCAGACTGGAGCCGTCCGGCCGATCTGATCGACCCGTCCGCCCGCGCGGAGCTTCAGGCACGCAACCGGTTCCAGCCAGTCACGCGCGAGCAGGCGCGGGAATTCCTCCTTGAGGAGGCCGAGCGGTTTCTGGTGGAGGGAGAGGACTGGACGACCTTCTGCTACATGCGCGGTCGGCTGTTCCCGATGGCCTTCAGTGATGCCGAGATCCTGAGCCTGCATCAAGCCTATGAGCGAGCCTTCCCAGCGGGGTTGCCGCTCAACTGGGGCGGCCTGACTCACTAGGCCGGACAGCTTGAATCGCTGCCTACAATCC
>CAZHUY010000553.1:0-1820 GCA_964535465.1 uncultured Myxococcales bacterium | reverse complement strand
AATGATGTCGCCGATTTCCCGGCAGACTGGCAACTTTTTCAATCAGTAGTGCTAGAGGATCAGGAACACGCCCAGCAGAATGCCAGCCAAGGCGAAGGCTTTGGGCAGGCGGTTACGTTCGCCGAAGACCGCCGCGCCGATAGCGAAGCTGAGCACCACGTTGGTTCGGCGCAGGGCCGAGATGACACTGACCAAGGCGCCGGGGAGGGCGAGAGCGCGGAAGTAGAGCGCATCGGCCAGCAGCAACAGGATGCCGACCGCCACGATGGTCCAGCGAAATTGGAAGCGCGTGATCTGCTTCCTTCGCGGCCACCAGAGAAAGGCCACGATGAGCCCCTGGAGCAGGGTGTTGTAGACGGTGAACCAGACCTGCATGGTGAAGGCGGGCAGCCGCACCACCTGGAGAAGGTGCTTGTCATAGAGGCTGCTGGCCGCTCCCACCAGGGTCCCGAGGAACAAGGACCAGACCCAGGCGTTGCGGCCAAAGCGGATGCCTTCGCTGCGTCCGATGATCGAGAACACCCAATAGGCCACCAGAATGGCGGCAATGCCCACCCCCTGGCGCAGGGTGGGCCTCTCGCCAAACAAGGTGATGGCCCCCAACAGGGTGAAGAGGGGCGCGCTGGCGCGCACAGGCGAGGCCAACGAGATGGGCAGGTGCTTGAGCGCGTAGTAGGTCAAGACCCACGACAAGGTCACGATGGCAGCCTTGGCCAACACCAGCAGGTGCTCGTGCAGCGTCAGGGCCTGGAGCAAGAGCCCGTGCTGGCGGGCGGTATCTGGTGCCAGCGTCGAGCACGCCAAGACCGGAAGAAGCATCGCCAAACCGCTGGCGCTGCACGCGAAGAGAACCGGCAAAACGGCGTTGTCCTGTACGGCGGCCTTCTTGCCAACATCGTACAGGCCGAGAAACACAGCGGATAGAACCGCCAAGAGAATCCAAGTCACGGAGGGCCGCAAACCTACGAGGTGACGTGTCCCCAGGCAAATCGAAATGCCATGCGTGACGGTCGGATCGTGAGCCGCCGCCGCGCTGGCGCCGAGTCGTTCCTGAGCGGACGCAACCTTATCGGGTCAAGCCTTCGTGCCGAAAGCCGGAACAGGAGCCTCCCATGAGAGTTGTCTCGTCCGAGTTTTCTATGCGGGCAGAGCACACTCTGTCCAAGGCGACGACGCGTACCGAGACCTTGGACGCGTGGGTCGGTCGGCGTTCCACGCCGGGGTCGAGCGCCAGTCAGGCCACGCCGCAAGCCACCGTCGAAGTGGCCAGCACGACGGCAACGGCCGAGACGCCCAGCAGCCACGCGCAATGGCGAGACCTGGTCGATCTGGCCATTTTGCTGCGCACCCTGGGCGCCAAGGCCGAGGAGGTGCAGAAGAGCGTGGACCAGCTGGCGGCTGCACGGGTTTCGCATCAGGTGCAGGAGGTGGAGGTTTCCATCGTCCCCGCGCAGGCTCAGGCTGAACAAGGCTGGGGCGTGGCCTACGAAAGACATGAAGAGACGGTCGAGGCGGAGACCACCAGGTTTCAAGCGGCTGGCAAGGTCGTGACGGCCGACGGCCGCACCCTGCAGGTCGCGACCGAGCTGACCGCGCAACGGATTGACCTCCAGATGACATCGGCCTCTCTGCGCGTCGGCGATGCGGCCAAGAGAGTCGATCCCTTGGTCCTCAACCTCGACGGCGCGCCCGTGGCTTTCTCGGGCACGCAGAACTTCGACCTCAACGCGGATGGCACCGCTGAAACCATCGCGCGCCTGCAAAACGGTCAGGCCTACCTGGCGCTCGATCGCAACGGCAGCGGCGACATCGAGGACGGC
>CAZHUY010000552.1:0-1825 GCA_964535465.1 uncultured Myxococcales bacterium | reverse complement strand
ATCGGTCAGACCACCGTGCAGCCCGACAATGCTGCCACCCGTGGCAAGATCAAGACCATTTCTCACCTCATTGAGGTAACATACCTCTTCGGGATACCCGGATCGGGATCAAGACCGAGCCACACCGCATAACTGGCCATACAACCACGGCCACTATCCATGAATGAATGGTCGCCAAAACCCTCCTTGTTTTCGACCGAGGCCAAATCCACCTTCGCTAGCATCGACCCCGCCAGCGAGCCCCCGCCGGCGCCACGAGACTCGAGCAAGTTGCGCACGTGTTGCCCGAACAACGTCGTGCGCAGATCCAGGTTCAGGTCCGCCCGGAACAAATCCGACAAATCAATGCGCAAGGCCCCCACCTTGAACTTCCAGCCCCTATAGGGCCCATTCTGCGAAGCTGCCGACGGCGCGTTGTTCACCCCATCGTGTGGCCTCAGCTCACGCCATATCATGCGCCCCGGGAACCCGAGCAGACCCGGCATAAAAGTTCCCTTCTCGCCCCAGGCAAAATAGAGGTTCCCGTGCGCACCCTGCCAGTACGCATTCTTCTCGTCATTATTGACGTCATAAACGTAGCGCACGGCGCAGCTCTGAGCCGATTGATCGCGCGTCAGCACCGATAGCGGGACCCGGTACGTATAGAACGAGGCCGCGTAGTTCCCTCCGTGTATCCCAGATATGCTCACACAATTCGTCACCCGCCCGTGACGTTCGTCGGCATTCGAGCGGCACAGCCAGAGGCGTGAGATCGGTGCTCCCATGCTGTGACAGACCAGGTTGATCGCCGGACGCGACCCTGCCCAACGGTCAAAATCCGCGACCAACGCGCGCATCCCTTGGTCGTACTTTTGCGTCATGTAGTCTTCCATCACAGCCGCATTGTCGTCGCACGTCAGGTTCGATTGCAGCAAGTGACCCAACCGCTTCGGGTCCTCCGTGTGCATACCCTCCACGAAGTAGGACAGCGAGCAGTCCACCACGCCGCGGGCCACCTGTGAAAAAGTCCCCGCCGAATCGGCAAGCGGAGCGGAGAAGAACACGTATTGCTGATAGAACCGTCGTGTATCGGCATAAATGCCATGCACCCAGACGATCGGCTGCGGGAAGCAGATGTCCGCTTGGCCTCGCTCGTAGGCCTCTTGCGCATCGCCGCCCGCCACCTTGAGTACCCCCGAACCGTCCTGCTCCAGCACCAAATCCGGACGCGCGTACGGGTCGGCATAGTCCGCCCAGGCGTGGGGCCCTGGCTGACCGTCGGTAAACCAGTTCTCTGCCTCGCCATCCGAGGTCGGCCACGCACCCTTCTGAGTGATTCGGGAAGCTCGGCTACCTTCTGTGCACGCCTTCAGATAATACGATCCGGGCTTGGTGACCACGCCGAGGTCGATCTTGTACGAACCGTCGTTGGTCGAGAGTGCCTGCGCCACGACTTGATGGTTTGCGTCCACCAAAAGCACTCGGGCTTGCTGGATCGGAGTGCGATCCCAAAACCGGATGCAACCCCTCAGTGCGCGTCTGAAGTTGCCTCGCACCACCGCCTGCCCGGCACCAAAATCCCACCAGAACGCAATCTCGCTGGCTTCTTCCTTGTTGTTCACCGAGTCGTAGAGGGCCAGATCCTCCACCACGCCCGGCAAGCCCTCGATGCTATCGCCCACCGCCACCACCTGAACCGAGGGCAGTGCAGCGCGAGGAGTGGCTTTAAGATCGATCATGCTGCTGAAACTCGCCTTCTGCCCCCGGTCGTTGATGGCTGCTAACACCACGGTCCCCGTGTTGTTCCCCGAGGGCCGTTCCAAGGCACAGTACGAGCTGATGGGGT
>CAZHUY010000551.1:0-1827 GCA_964535465.1 uncultured Myxococcales bacterium | reverse complement strand
GAAGCGCTTTGCAACGGGGGGACCGGGGGCGATGTGGAACATCATTAAGGGGCTGTTGCCGGGTATCATCTTGATCGCCGCAACCTCTTCCATCCTGTTATTTTCCGACACCCAAAGGAATCGGAACCACAACCGGAGCACCGATTCGCAGAAGACGATTGCCATCTTCTATTATTCCAGTCGCGGGGCGGTGGAGGACTGCAGGGACGGTGTCTTGGAAGGTCTTGCCCAGAAGGGCTGGATGGAGGGGAAGAACCTCAAGGTCGTGCAGTACAATGCCGAAAACGATATGCCGACCGCGTCCACGATTGCGACCACGATCCTCAATCAGCCCTATGATCTCGTCGTCACACTGACCACCCCCTGTCTCCAGACGTTCGCGGCGGTCAATAAGCATGGCGGGAAGACGCACATCTTCGGAATGGTCACAGATCCTTACGGCTCCGGCGTCGGAATTCGTTCAGAGCGGCCAGGCGACCACCCGGCACACCTCGCCGGCGCAGGCACCTTTCAACCGGTCGAAAAGACCTTCGAGCTTGCCAAACGCGCCAACCCCAACCTCCAGAAGGTCGGCACCGTCTGGAACCCCGCCGAGGCATGCTCAGAGGCATGCACCATCAAGGCACGCGCCATCTGTAAGGAACTCGGGATCGATCTGCTCGAGGCCACGATCGAAAACTCGGCCGGGGTGCTCGAGGCCTGCAATTCACTGGCCGCTCGCGGTGCACAGGCCCTTTATTTCGGCGGCGACAACACCGTGATCGTGGCCGCGGGCTCGGTCATCAAGGCCGCCGGCCAGGCCAAGATCCCCGTCATCTCCAATTCCCCCGAATTCGCACCCCAAGGCGCGATGCTGAATATGGGAGCGGACTATATAGACGTCGGTATCATCGTCGGCACCATGGCCGGGGATGTGCTCTCAGGCCATCTCGATCCGGCTGAAGTCGCCATCAAGGACATGGTGCCGGACTACATCTCGGTCAACCTCCAGGTGGCCAAGAGCATGCCCGATTGGAACGTACCCGAAGACATCATTGAACGCGCCAAGCTGCTCGTCATGGAAGACGGCACCGCCGTCGACCGTCTCGCCGAACGGGCCACCGGCACCACCGCGCCGGTTGCGGAGGCTGGCAAGAATTATCGGTTTGGGATCGTCTACTTCGGACCCGACCCCGGCGTGGAGATCTCCATTCAAGGCCTCAAGGACGGTATGGCCGATCTCGGCTATATCACCGGCAAGAACACCGAGTACCTCCAGCAACACGCCAACGGTGAAGTCGCCCTCCTCCCGCAGATTCTGTCCGGAATGGACAACAGCGCCATGGACATGATCTTCGCCTTCACGACGCCCTGCCTCGCAGCGGCCATCGCCAATGCGCGCCAGACACCGGTCGTTTTCACGACCGTATTCGATCCCATCGCCGCCGGAGCCGGCACCTCCTTCGCCGACCATGCCGCGCACCTGACAGGTATCGGCTCCTTCCCGCCCGTGGAAGAAACCTTCAACCGGATACGTGAGGCTGTCCCAACCCTGCGCCGTCTCGGTACGCTCTACAACGCCTCGGAGGCCAACTCCGTCAGCGTCATCAAGCGGATGCGTGAGATCACCGCCGGGCATGGCGTCGAATTGGTCGAGACCACCGTCGGCGCTTCCGCCGAGATTTATCAGGGCGCCCAAGCGCTGGTCGCCCAGCAGATCGACGCGCTCTGGGTCACCGGCGACAACACCGTCGTGCAAGGCATTGGCGGCGTTGCCAACGCCTGTCGCGACGCCAAGATCCCACTGGTCCTCAACGACGAGCCGTTCGTTCATGAGGGCGCGCTTTT
>CAZHUY010000550.1:0-1828 GCA_964535465.1 uncultured Myxococcales bacterium | reverse complement strand
ACAACGGCAACCTGGTGGGGAGGAGCGGCGAGGCGACGTACGAGTGGGACTTTGACGACCGGCTCGTCAAGGTGGTGAAGGCGGACGGGACGGTGGTGGAGAATGTGTATGACGTGGATGGGGTGCTGGTGCGGACCGTGGTCGGAGGCGTGGGGACGGACCTGCTGGTGGATACGAGCGGCG
Organism: uncultured Myxococcales bacterium; assembly: GCA_964535465.1. Classification (GTDB taxonomy): domain Bacteria; phylum Myxococcota_A; class Polyangia; order Fen-1088; family Fen-1088; genus Fen-1137. Next base: position 1,645 of record CAZHUY010000550.1, on the reverse strand, counting down.
GCTTGAGCCACGTCGTCGCCGAGATCGATGGCAGCGGCGCCGTCACCGCGCTCTACGTGCGAGCGGGGGACATGCTGCTCGAAGAGATCCGTGGCGGCGTCGCCAAGATGTATGAGGCGGATGGCCTCGGCAGCGTGCGCAGCCTGCTCGACACGACGGGCGCGCGGACGGACACGTGGAGCTACGAGGCGTTTGGGTCGACGGTGTCGTCGACGGGGACGAGCACGAACCCGTACCGCTTCGCTGGCGAGCGCTTCGTGGAAGCCGCGGGCATGTACCAGAACCGGGCGCGGTGGCTGGATACGAAGACGGGGCGGTTTGTGTCGATGGACCCATTCGAGGGGTATGCCGGACTCCCGATGACTCGGCACCGGTATATCTATGGTGGTGATTCCCCGAACGGCTACGTCGATCCCACCGGCACGGAGTTCACCCTCCCACAGCTGATGCTCGGTGGTGCGCTCGTCGGAATGATGAGCACGCTCGCCGTGCAGTACGCGCAGGGACAGGTCCTGTCCACGAGGAGCGTCTTGCAGGTGGTCGAGGGCGGACTCACGGGTGCCGCACTGGCCCCCCTGGCCACTGTGCGTCTCGGAGCGGCAGCGCTCGGCATAGCAGGCGCTGCTATGAGTACCTACTGCCTGACTCCGGTACTGTTAGACCCAGACGTGAGCTGGGATAAGAAGGTCGTGGCTGGAGGCGTGATCGCAGCCAGCCTATTCGGGGCACGAGCTGGCATTAACTACTACTATGCAAACAAGATCGGGATGCCCTATCGACCAGGGCCATACGCAAGACCAAACGTTCCCGAACCGACCATCACGCTCTACCATAAAGGCGAGCTGCAGGGCGGAACCGTCAGTGCTACTCGAAGCCTCTCTCTAGGCAGCGATCGTGCTTCGGTCGCAGCGCTTGATCGACCCGGAACGGTACACGAGTTCGAGGTGCCGATCCGCCAGCTGTACCAGTGGGAGGCGGAAGGTCGAGTGCGCCGATTTACGGACTACGACGCGGAGACTGGTGTGACGAATAATGAGGTGCGTGTCGATCCGCCAACGTCAGGGGAACTCAACAACTACAAGAGGAAATAGGCAGATGGCGATCTGTTGCCAGAGCATGGCCTTGCTCATCGAAGACATGGGCAAGCGCGGTTTTTCAGCGATAGTCAAAGGTCATGAGGATCTCTTGTTCTTCAGCCTGCAGTTCCGAACGGTCGAACCGAGCGTGGAAGAAGCCATTCGCAGGGGCGACATTCGCATACCCCCGGGCGCAGGAAAGATCCGACTCAACGAGGAAATGACCCTGAAGTATTGCCCGTCTTGCGGCACAGACCTAGGGGCGTGGGTCGCCAAGAACAAAGCCGCTGCTTGCGAACTCTTCGAACGGTCTCGGCCGTTTGCCTTGTAGCGTGGGCGTGCTGTCAGAGACTCTCAGGAGCGGGTGTCTCCAGAATAGCGATGGAGTTGACCGATGAAGAAACTGAACCGAGGTTTCCAGCGTTTCCACGCATACCTGCAGGGTCTGGTGGTCGATCAGCGGATCAGCTGGAAGCAACTCCTTGGCGCGACAGGGTGGAAGGAATCCACGTTGCCAGAGCCCGCACCGATGTTGAACCTCCCGGACCAGACGAAAGCAGGGAACGGAA
>CAZHUY010000549.1:0-1834 GCA_964535465.1 uncultured Myxococcales bacterium | reverse complement strand
CTCGGCGGATTCAAAATACCCGTAGATGCCCTTTTCGCTCCAGGCCACCTTGGCGGATGTCGGAACGTACGGGGCCTTGCCGGCGTCGATGGACATGAACTTCCAGGCCGCGGTGTTTTTCCAGAACGCTTCGTCCGCCCGGCCGTTGAGGGCCACGTCCGCGTCGGCGACCTTGCCGACGGTGTACTCCGGGTTCCGGTAGGCGGCGATCGCGCGTTCGCGCTCGAAAACCCCGGGCCAGTAGTCGCAGATAAGCGCACAGCGCCTCGCCTCGTCCGTTCCCGGTTTCACCGCGGCGCGCGCCTTGGCGAGCAGCTCCTCGCAGCGGGCGATCTGTCCGGCGGTGAGCTTCACGGATTGTGCCCGTGTCTTGATCATCGTCTCTTCGACGATGGGCTTCAGGTAATGGTAGAAGGCCTTTAGGTGTTTTCCGGCTGCTTGGCCGCAGCAGAGGTCGAAGGCCTCTTCGGTCGCGGCCACGGGGTCGATGTCGGGATTCCACTGCGCGCGCGCCGCGACGTAGTAACCCCAGAAGAGATGGTAATTGACGCCTTTGTCGAAGAAGACGCCGTCGCGTCCCAGCCGGTCGCCGAGGATCTTCGGCACCAGGCCCATCTGCTGGGCGGCGAACGGACGCGCGACGGGATGGCTGCAGTCGTAGAGATAGGCCATCGAGCAGGGGCGGCCCTGAAGCGCATCCTTCCAGTCGCCGAAGAGCCGCTTCGCCCGTTCCTGCACCTCGGGCGAAAGCGCCCAGGTGAGGAGGCTGCCGTCGCATACGATGACCTCGATGTTGTCGGGGAGTTTCCACCTGGGGTCCGTCGGTGCCCACAGGGAGTTGTAGTAGACGAGGCAGTAGAGCTTCTTGCCGGGGCAGTCTTGCTTGAGGCGGTTGCCCATGTACTGGTAGAAACGGCCGTAGATGTTGCGCATCTGCCCGCGCTCCTCGGTCTTCGAGAGGTCCTTGTCCGCCTCGGTCACGAGTCCCAGCTCCTTCACGAGCGGCAGGTTCTCGTAATCCCGGAGTTTGAGGAACGTGTCGCAGACGCCGAAATTGACGTAGGTGTTGTTGACGAGGCTGCCGAACTGATACGGGTTATCCCGGCCGTCGCTGGCGAAGTAATCCCTGACCGCGTCGCAGAAGATGTCCGCGAAACCGTCCAGCCGGACGGGGTCGAAGTAGTTGCCGAAATGGCTGCCGGCATTGTACCAGAGCCGGCCCTTCGCGTCCTTGAAGAAGACCTTGTCCCGCTGCTCCGGCGTCAGCGTCTTCGCGAAGCGCTGCGGGTCGGGATAGTGCTTGCCGTGGGGGGGGCGCGTCCCGCCGAGGCGCCAGAGGTCCTTGATGGAGGTGTCGGGATTGTCGAACGCGCCCATGTACGGTTCCCACTGCGCGCGGCGCTTCGGCGTCGAGACCTGGGGATAGAACCCGTAGGGGTTGCCGCGCGTGCGGAAATAGGGCGCATCCTCGTAATGGACCGGCGAGATCGTGAGATCCGCGACCTTCGGCCAGATCTTGCCGAGGTCGCTGATGAAGTAGTAGCGGCAGCCGAGGAAACGCTCGGTGAAGTCGATGGCGCCCCAATAGGTCGAATAGGCGGTGCCGAGGTGGTCGAGCTTCCCCTGGTTGTAGCCGGGGATGAGCGCCGTGTCCTTGCCGACGATCATGAGTCCTTTCGGAAAGGATTTGACCGCGAAGCCCTGATCCGCAAGCTTCATGATGTCGATTCCATTTTCCCGCGTCAGCGGCTGATCGCCGACCAGGAGCAGATAGTCGTACGCGGCGTATTTCTCCTTGTCCGCGGGATCGAACACCTCGGGCTTCCGGCCGGTC
>CAZHUY010000548.1:0-1842 GCA_964535465.1 uncultured Myxococcales bacterium | reverse complement strand
GGAGTTCAGGTCGTCGGATGCCAGCAAGCTGATTTCGGACTTGATTCTGTACAAGCAGCGTCATTACCCAAGCGACAAGCGACGGGTTGTCGCCTGCATTTTGAACACAGACAAAGTCCGCGTGGAATGGACTGAATGACCGGGCATCGGGGAGACCGAAATGAACGTTGAGCAAAGTGATCGCATGGCCAAAAGACGCTTTGGCTGCCTCCATGTGTTCCTGTTTATCCTGGCGGCGGTGGTTGTGACCGTGATCGTATGCTTCTTTGCCTTCCGGGCGTACCTGTTCCCGCAACCCTTCCGGCCGGTGACGTTGACGGCGCGTGAGGAGGCGGCACTGCAAACCAAGCTGGAAAGGCTGAATGTCGATGTGGCGTCCCCTACGCCGCAGCCCGGCAAGACCACCACCCTGGAACCGGAAGCCTACCGCGAAACAGCGGACTCCCGGAAGATCCAGTTCACCGAGAAGGAACTGAACGCGCTGCTGGCAAAGAACACGGATCTGGCGGACAAGGTGGCCATCGACCTCTCGCCCGGCCTCGTGAGCGCCCGGATACTGGTGCCCTTCGACCCGGACGTGCCTGTCATCGGAGGAAAGACCCTGCGACTCAAGACCGGGCTCTCCTACAGCTTCGTGGACGGCAAGCCGGTATTGATGCTCAAGGGTGTGACCGTCATGGGTGTCCCGCTGCCCAACGCCTGGCTCGGGGGGATCAAGAACATCGACCTGATCCAGCAAGCCGAGCAAGAGTCTGGTTTCTGGAAAACCTTCAACGACGGCGTCGAGAGCCTCCAGATCGAGGATGGCGGCGTAACCATCCATCTGAAAGAGTGACGGGGAGAAGCATGGCGAGTCGCCCGACGAGTTCAAGGTGTGGCCGCCCGGGAGACTGTGAGAAAATGAGCGTTGAATATACATCCCGCACCGGCAAGCACTACTACCTGCTCGGGAAGACCACGAAGGCGGGGAACCCCGGTTACTTCTTCTCCACGAAACCAGATGGCCAACGCGTTGCGTCCATACCGGCGGGGTACGAGATCTACGAGAACGTCAATGGGCAGGTATTCCTGCGCAAGAAGACGGCGCCGGTAATCCTGCCGAAGGAACTGGCACTTGTCGAAAGCGCCCTGCACAGGCATGGGGAGGCGTGGCGCTTCTGGATGGAGGCCAGGAAGACCATGATTGTCGTTTACATGGCCGGCGACATGGACGGACTGGACAAGCTTTCCATGGAGTTCCGGCGCCGCTCCCTGTCGGACACCGAGAAGCTCCCATTCGCGCACTACACGGCCATGCTGCGGTTCACACTGATCGACAAGGAGGCCCGTATCTTCGTGGCCGAGCGGTTCTGCTTCCGGGGCAGCGTGGACGACTGGATACCTATAGGCGGACCCGCCACGCTCTCCACTCATGTGCAAACGTTTGTGAAGCATTTGGGCCGTGAATCGTTCTTCGATCTTTTCTGACGCCATGTTCACCAAGCACGACAGCGCGGGTTACCGGGAATATCTCCTTGGCATTCGGCAGATGACGCTGGTGTCTGGCGACAAGACGCTGATGGTGGAGTTCAGAACACGCTGTGCCGGACGCTTGCGATGATGAAGTCGCCCGCGATGACCAGGGTCACGTAGTGCAAACGGTCATCCACCTGTCCCGGCTGTATTCTCGGCCGACCAGTTTGTCTGTTAACAGACTTCAAATGGCGGCACGCCAATTTCAGATCTCCAGCAGCCTGTGCCCATGGACGCCAACGATGCTGGTCGAGCCGAGCTTGGTCTCGCCGTTCAGATGCTGGTGCCCATGCACCACCAGCTTCGGCTGCACCCGCTCGATATAGGCCG
>CAZHUY010000547.1:0-1846 GCA_964535465.1 uncultured Myxococcales bacterium | reverse complement strand
TGACGATTTCGACCAGCGGCGCGCCGGCGCGGTTGAAGTCCACCAGGCTGATGGGCAAGCGGCCCTCGAGCTCGTGTACCAGCTTGGCGACGTCCTCTTCGAGGTGGATGTGATGGATGCGCAGCCGCTTGGCCTTGCCGTCCTCGTCCGTGATCTCCATGCCACCCCCGCGCGACAGCGGCCGGTGGGCCTGCGAGAGCTGATAGCCCTTGGGCAGGTCGGGGTAGTAGTAGACCTTCTGATCGAAGGCGCTGGTCGGCTGCAGCTCGCCGCCCAGCCCCAGGCACAGCAGCGCCGCCTTCTCGAGCACCACCTGGCTCAGGCGCGGCGCCGCCCCCGGGAACCACAGGCAGGTCGGGCAGGTGTTGGCGTTGGGCTCGTCGCCGTAGCGGTTGGGACAATCGCAGAACAGCTTGGTCGGAGCGTTGAGCTCGACGTGGATCTCCAAGCCAATGACCGCCTCGAAATCCATCTCAGTTGCCTCCCTTGCGCAAGCCGAGCAAGCATTCGCCGAGCGCGAGCAGGCGGCCGTCGCTGCGCCTGGCCCCGGTGAGCTGCAGCCCTACGCCACCCGCGCGCGGCGGCGGGAGCACCAGCGCCGGCTGGCCGGTGACGTTGGCGAAGAGCGTGGCGGCGAAGCCGGCGTAGGTCTCCGCCAGCGATGTGCCGGGTGCGGCCGGTGGGGGCGCGGGCAGGACCAAGGCATCGACCTGGGCGGCCAGGCGCTGCATCTCGGCCAACAGCCGGGTGCGAATGCGACAGGCGCTCTCGAAGGCTTGGTAACGCTCGAACTGGAAGAACGCGCCGGAGAGCAAATAGCTCTTGAGCCGTGGGCCAAAGGCGGCCCCGCGCGCGAGCAGGTACATCTCGTTCCAGCTCTTGGTCCCCGGCACGCGCCGACCGTAGCGAACCGAATCGTAGCGGCCAGCGCACGACGAGGCCTCGACCGCGCCCACGATGCGATGGACCAGCGAGAAGCGCGGGAAGTCGGGCAGCGATAGCTCCTTCACCGTGAACCCCGCGGTCGCGAGCTGGTCGCGCGCGGCTCGAAAGGCCTGCCCTTGCTCGGCCGACAGGCAGCCCTGCGCCTCGGCGATCACACCCATGGTCGTCCGCCGGGGCTCGATCACCGAGGACGCCAGGTCGAGCGGCCCTTCGTCGGGCATGGAGTAGTCGCGGTCGTCCTGGCCCGCAATGACCGCGAGGGTATCGCGAATTCGCTTCGGCTCGGCGGCCAGCAGGCCACAGGACTCCATGGAGGGGATCAGCCCGACGAGGCCCAGGCGGGACAGCAGACCGTAGCTCGGCTTCAGCCCACACACCCCGGCGCGCAGGGCGGCCAGTCGGCTCTCGCCCATCAGGTCGAGGACCACCTCCACCTCCACGGTCTTGCTCGCGAGCGCCTGGCCGGCCTGGCTGCCGTCGAGGCCGAAGCCGAATTCACTGGTCCGCGTCGCGCCGCACAGACAGGCGCCAGCCTGGCGCAGCCGCGCGACGATGGTGGCGTCCTCGAGCGCCTTGAAGTCCGCGAGCGCCGCGGAGCCGGCGTCGGTCGGCCAGCCCGCGACCGACAGGTTCGGCTGCAGCGCAACCTTCACCCCTTGCAGCGGCCCTTGGCCGGGGCGGGCGCTCTCGGCGCCGCGATGGACGAATACGGAATCCATGAGCTTGTCTCCTAGTCCAGGATGCTGACGACCTTGAAGTAATTGCCCTTGATGGCCGGCGCGCTCTTGAGGAGCTGTCCGCCCTCAGCCAGCGGCGAACGCCGCTCCTCGGCCCCGGGCCGGGTCCGGTTGACGACCGGGACGACCGCGAAGCTCGGCTCCTCCGGGCCAGCCTGCTCGAC
>CAZHUY010000546.1:0-1865 GCA_964535465.1 uncultured Myxococcales bacterium | reverse complement strand
CCACCGAGGTGTAGGCGGGCTTGGGCTGGTAGAGATCGTCGTAGAGGCCCCCGCCGGTCGGCCAGTACTGCGCGTCGGTCATGCCGTCCGTGCGCTTCTTGAAGGGGAAGATGCGGTCCTGCTTGTGCTTCCAGATGGTCACGCCCAGCACGCCCGGGTGATTGAGCGCCGCGCCGATGAAGTCGGCGTACATGGTTGCCTGCTGGTTTGCATCGAGTGCACCGGTGTCCGGATTCTCGCCCGTCCCATCGCTCCAGTCGCGGTAGGCCTGGACCTCGAACTCGGTGATGTAGACCGGAACTCCCGCGGCGTTTAATGCATCGAAGGATGCCTTGGTGGCCGATACGTCGATCCGGCAGCTCGCGAGATCCACGCCGGTCTGGCCATAGCGCTGGCACCAGAGGTGCGACTCGCTGCCAATGCCGTCCATGTGCTTGCGCCGGGCCAGCGTCCCCTTGACCAGCTCGAGCGTCTTGGTCCGGTTGCAATCGAGGGTGTTGGTCGTCACGAAGTCGCTCACGCCATTGTCGTTATAGAGGCCGAGGGTGTCCGGGCTGGCCTTCTCCGCCTGGTCCAGCGCCGCGGCCAGCAGGCGCGAGCCCGCGGCAACCTCGGTGTCCCCCGGCTCAGCAAAGGCCGAGGGGAAGCACTGGTCATTCAGGTTGCCGATCTCGTTGACCACGTACCAGATGGGCAACCCGCCGAAGTCGGCCACGACGGAGCCGACGTGGCCGAGCACGCGGTCGCGAATCGCCGCGTGGGTCGCGCTCGACGCCGGCGCGGCGAACGGTTGGTTGCAGATGACGTTCTCCTGGGCTCCCCAGGGCTGCCTGATGCCGAAGCCGGCGTCCAGCATCACCCGCGATATGTCGTCGGGCCACGTCCAGGCACCGCCCACCGAAGGCAGCGCCCAGTGATAGACGGCCATGGCGTGGCTCGTCAAGACCCCGCTGCCCTCCAGCGCCCGCAGGGCGAGTTGGGTGTTTTCCGCGCTCTTGAGCATCACGCGGTTCGACCACAGGCCACTGCCTGTCACGGCGACCTGCGTGAACAGCGTGCGAGCCACGCGCTTGTTCTTGGCGATGTCGACGTCATGCGGATAGAGCTCGGAGTCGAAGTTCTGAAGACCGTCCATGACCGTGCCAATGCCATAGCCAGGCCGGGCGCACCAGGCGGCCGTGGGCGCGGTCCACACGGGCACGGTCACGTTGTCGTCGGTCGAGGGTGGCGCCAGGCGCAGCTCGACATCGTCGAACCAGGCCTTGCCCGAGGCCGGGCTCGCCATGGCCATCTCGACCCGGATCTTCGCCGTGCCCAGCGGAACCGTCAGCGTCTTCGTCTGACGAGCGAACGCTTGCGTGCCGGTGGTGCAGAACAGAAAGGCATCGTTCTCCTTCAGCAGGTTGCCCGCGGAATCGACCACCTTGCCCGCGGCGTCCTGCATCTGGATGTGGATGCTGGGGCACTCCCAGAAGTTCGGGCCCGGCACCACGTTTTCGGTCTTGATGCTCGCCGAGATGGTGGCCTGGGCCGCCTCGTAGCCGCGCAGGTCCACCGTTTGCTCCACCCACTTGCTGTTCGAATCGGCGCTGTCCATGAAGGCCGCGTGGCCGGTGGTGTGGCCGGGCGTGACCTTGGTGACCCAGGTCCACGCCGAGGTGCCCGGCTCCTCGAAGCTGGGATCGAGCAGCCACTGCTCGGGCGGCACGAAGGGCGGGGCATCGACGCCGGCCGTGTCGATCGCCAGATCCCCCGCAGCGGCGTCCCGCGTATCCGGCGGGAGCATCGGCGTGTCGCTGACCGCATCGCTGCCGGTCGGTGCGTCCGCGGCGTCCGGGCTGGCGTCGGCCCTCGCGTCGGCTCCC
>CAZHUY010000545.1:0-1869 GCA_964535465.1 uncultured Myxococcales bacterium | reverse complement strand
CGACATCGGCTGGCGGCAGGAATACCTCTGCGAATTCCTGGACGGCTCGAACGTGCTGCTGCCCTACGACCTGATCGCCCTGGCGGAGGATTGGGGCTGCTCGACCACCATCGACCACGAGTTTTTCACCAACCCAGGCAGCCGGCGGCTCTATTGCGGCGTGGACTTCGGCCGCACGAACGACCCGAGCGTCTGCTGGACCTTCGAGAAGGTCGGCCCGATCCTCTTCACCCGCGAGGTGCTCGTCCTGGACAACATGGACAGCCCCTCGCAGCAGGAGATCCTGCGCATGCGCATCGCGGCGGCCGAGCGCACCTGCTTCGACTACACCGGGCCGGGCATCGGCCTGGGCGACTATCTCGCCAAGGAGCACGGCGTCTACAAGCCCGAGCAGCACCAGTTTGGCCGGATCGAGCTCTGCACGTTCACGGCGAAGTTCAAGCGCGAGCTGTTCCCCACGCTGCGGCAGCGGTTCGTCGCGCCGACGACGGTGCGCGTGCCGGTGGACATCGAGGTCCGCGAGGATCTCCACGCCATGCAGCAGATCGTCACGAACGGCGAATACAGCTACCAGGCGCCCCGCACCAAGGACGGCCACAGCGACCGCTGCACGGCCATGGCCCTGGCGGTGCGGGCGGCCGCGGACGAGGCGGCCACCTGCGACTACGAAGAGGCGAGCGACGAGCGGCGCGTGCGGCGCGGCCGCGGGGCGATGGTTTAGGAGGAACGGATGAGCTGGATCAACACCATTCTGGGGCGGGCGCGGGACCGGGCGGCGCCCAACGCCGACGCCGCGCGCGCCGAGCAGGACATCCGCGGGCGCTTCAACCCCGTCCGCCAGCTGGAGCCCGCCAACCTCTCGCGCTGGATCGACGAGTTCGAGTCCGGCAACCTGCGCAGCCTGGCGCGGCTGCTGGACGCGCTCTCGGAGCGCGACGAGACCTGGAAGGCCTCCCAGCGCAAGACCGTCCGCAGCGTGTCGCGCTGCCCGTGGGACATTCGCAAGAAGGACGGCCACGAAAAGGACCCCGCCGCCCAGGCCCACTACGACGCGCTCGTGGACGTCTATTCCAACCTCCGCGCCACCTCGCTGCTCAAGAGCACGCACGTGGGCGGCGTGGCCCATTTGGTCCGGCAGATGATGCTGGCCGAGCGCGACTACTACAGCGCGCACGAGCTGGTCTGGCGCGTCCAGAACGGCAAGCTGCGCCTGCGCGCGGTCTATGTTCCGCTGTGGATGTTCGAGGCGCGCACGGGCGCGCTGCGCTTCCTCCCCAACGAGTTTGCCCTGGTGGGCGAGCCCCTGCTGCCCGGCGAGTGGCTGACGCACTGCGGCGACGGCCTCGGCATCGCCTGCTCGATATGCGCGGCCTACAAGCGCCTCTCCATGGCCGACTGGCTGGCCTATGGCGAGCACAACGCCACGCCGGGCCTCCACACCAAGACGCCCGCCAAGATCAACAGCCCGGAATGGCGCAAGGCCGTCGAGGCCACGCGCGCCTTCGCCAAGGAGTGGGCCATCGTGACGGGCTCCGACGTGGACATCTCCAAGATCGATCTTTCATCCTCCGGCAGCCTGCCCTACCAGACGTTCATCGAGATGATGAACAAGGGCATCACCGCGCTGTGGCGCGGCGGCGACCTGTCGACGGTCTCGGCCGATTCCCAGGGGGCCAGCCTCCAGGGCGAGGAAATGGACATGCTGGAGCAGGGGGCGGTGGAGGACATCGCCGAGACGCTGCGCACCCAGGTCGACCCGTTTGTCATCGAATACTACTTCGGCCAGGGCGTGGAGCCGCTGGCGGAGTTCGCCCTCTCGCCCGTCAGCCGGCCGAACGTGCAGCAGGAGATCCTGATCAACGAGCACCT
>CAZHUY010000544.1:436-1873 GCA_964535465.1 uncultured Myxococcales bacterium | reverse complement strand
CTGATCACGCACGGGACCGACACCATGGAGCTGAGCGGGCGCGCGCTCGGCGAGAGCATCTCCGGCAAGACCATCGTGCTGACCGGAGCCATGGTGCCCTACAAGTTCGGCAGCTCCGACGGCCTCTTCAATCTCGGCAGCGCGCTCGCCTTCGTCCAGTCGCTGCCGCACGGGGTCTACATCGCCATGAACGGACGCTGCTTTCCCTGGAACAACGTCCGCAAGAACCGCAGGACCGGAGAGTTCGAGGAGGCGGAGGAAAACCCATGACTCCCATCGGATTCCCCGGCCTTCGTGCACCAGGCCGCCGCCGGACAGCCCGGCCCCGAGGGGGGGGGAACTGGTGAGTGCCCGCGATCCCTGGTCACTGCCAAGGCGATGCAGTCCCGGTTGCCCGCAACCGCAGGCAGCCACCCGCAATCAGCGCTGGTCGCGGCCGATCGGCCCGCCATGCCCGGGCAATGCCGCCGGGGCAAACCCACCACCCACTCCCATTTGCCGCCTCCCCGGACACGTTGCCCCGGTTGATGGGCAATTCACGGGTGTCTGTTTCCCTCCTGGTAGCGGATCCGCACCATCCCCTTGCTGGGCCTGGAGGGAATGTACCTGCCTTGCTGGTCGAAATCCAGCGGGTCGATGCAGAGCCTTCCCCTGATGGTGTCGTCCATCTCCCAGCGGTAGGAGAACCACTGCCTGTGGTCCGGCCCCTCGAACGTCACCATGTGTCCGCCGTGAAAGGCCTTGCCCCGTGGGTCCTTGGCGAAGGGGCCCATGGGAGACTTGGCATAGGCGATGCCCGACCAGTATTCAAACCCGCCGCCGGGATCGAACGACTGCCCGTCATGGCCGTCTTTTCGCAGGCCCGCGAAGATCAGGCAGTAGGTGTCGCCCCGCTTGAACGCCCAAGGGCCCTCCAGGTACTTGTAGCTCCAGTCCAGGCCGATGTCGTCGTTGCGCGCCGTGACGATGCGCTTCCGTTCCCCGATCAACTGCGCCTTCCCCTCATGGAGCCTTGACAGGTCGACTTCCTGCACATGGACGTCCATCGCGGGGATGTAGGCATAGGTTCTGCCGTCATCATCGCAGAAGAGCGAGGTGTCGCAGCCCGCGCCGTCAATGCAGGTTATGTGTTCATAGGGCCCCTCGACGCGTTCGGCAACCCCGACGAAGGCGTACATCCCGAAGGCGCCGTGCGGATTGTGCTCCTCCTTGATCCAGTTGTTCGCCGTGAACGTCAGATAGAACTTCCCGTTCATCCTGCGCAGTTCCGGCGCCCAGAACCGGTGCTTGTAGGGACAATCCTCGGGGAGTTCCGAGGACTTCACCAGCCAGTCGACAAACGCCCAGTGAATCAGGTCCGTGGATCGATACAACTTGATCCCGGGGGACGAGTTCCAGTCGGGCTTGGCCGGGTCGCGGTCGGTGTGCACCAGCAGA
>CAZHUY010000544.1:0-426 GCA_964535465.1 uncultured Myxococcales bacterium | reverse complement strand
TCGGTGTGATGGGTGAAGGGGAAGACCGTAAAGACAAGGTAGTAGGCGTCGCCCTCCCTGATGATGGCGGGATCGCGCAATTCCCCGGTGTGGCCCGGGTCCTGGAACGAGGCGGGATTGTGGTACACGAACTCCTTCACGGCGGGGAGGGCTTGCCCCTCGTCACCGGCCGCCGCCGGCAAGGCGAAGGCGAGCGGCAGGCACAGCACCGGGACCAGGGCGCGCATCACGTCACACCCCCGTGCCGCCGGCATTGCCGTTGTCATGAACAAAGCGCATATCCTGCCGGATTCCACGCCCCGAGCAAGCCTCGAATCGACAGCCTCGAATCGACGCCCATCCGAAGCGGGGTGCCGGACAAACAGCCCGGGAACTGCCGCCAGCCCGTGTTCGATTGCCATTGGCACTTGAAAGCCCCCATGCACA
>CAZHUY010000543.1:0-1877 GCA_964535465.1 uncultured Myxococcales bacterium | reverse complement strand
GTCAGGGCTGCGCGCACGTGCAGCCGCTCGACGATCCCATTGTCGATGGGGATCGCCCCATCTTCCAGAAACCGGCCAAGCGGGATGCGATGGTTGGTCAGGTAGCGAATGGCCTCGCCCAGCTTCGATGATGGCGGTTCATGCGGCTTGTAGGTGTCGCACCAAGCGCAGATCTCGTCCCACACGGGCTTGCTCTCGGCCAGGCGAATTTTCAGCCGTTCCTCGTCGGCCAAGTCGCGCACCTTGGCCTCGATTTCATAGAGTTTCTTGTATGCGGCGATAGGCAACGCGGCTCGGGCGTCACCGGCATCGAGCGCTCGGGTGAAATACCGGCGCGCGTGCATGTTGCACCCACACTCGATGATGCCTTCGCGCTTGAAGCCTTGGTCGAAGAGTCCTGAGGCATCCGCAACCGTGTAGCCGTTGCGATTCTCCAGCATGTCCTCGGGGCCAAGCTCGCCAGGCTTCTGGCCGCGTTTCTTGCCGGTCGAGGCGTACAGATAGGCGGCCACGTTCTTGTCGCCCACGTAGCCCCAGAGCGCGCCCATGCGTTTCCCGCCGGGCGCATCCCGGTCCAGCACAGGCAATCCGGTGCCATCGAGGTGCATGATCTTCGCCGACAGCGCCTCCAGCACCGCCAGCCGCCACAACGGTCGTAGAAGGTCAGTCGCCCAGGTCACCTGGTCCGCCAAGGTTGAGATCGGCAAGGACAGGCCCATTCGTTCAAGGCGCTGCTTGATCCGATGCAGGGGCAAGCCGTCATCGTACTTGTCCACCAGGGTGGTCGACACCAGCCTGGTCCCGAGTCGACCGGCGGCAACGACCTTATCTCCCACCGGGGCTCGCGCGATTTCGCCTTCGCATTTCGTGCAGGCTAGCTTCTCTCGACGGTCGACCCGCACCACCACCTCCGCGGGAATCAGCTCGATGACCTCGGTGGTGTCGTGGCCGATGCACTTGCGCTCCTTGCCGCATTGAGGACAGCACCGTTCGGCCGCCGGTACCGCGATGAGATTGTCGATGCGACGAAGACCCGGTGGAATTGGCCTTCGCAGAGGAGGCTGCCGCTTTTCGGGAGGTGTAGCGTCGGGCTTGTCGCGATTGTCGATGCCCGAAGCATCGCGCAGCTTCTGGTTCGCGCCGGTCAGCTCGTCGGATTCCGCGGCCTCATTCGCATCGGCCGTGGTCAGCACATCCATGAAGAGCTTGAGCTGCGCCGTCGACACGCCCTCATTCTTGCGGCTTCGCGACAGAAGCTGCGCCAGCCGCGTCTCCAGCTCGCTGTTGCGGGCGACCAGCTTGGTCACCAGCGCGACGACTTCCTCGTTGTGCCCGCCTACCAGCAGCGACTGCAAGACATCAAGGACCGCCCCCTTCATCTTGGGGCTGGTGCCTTTGGTCGGTGCTGGCCGCTTCGCGCGCATCTACCCTATATAAGGCGAAAGAATCGTGCCGACTTCGGCCGATGACCGAGAAAATCGACATCGAAGTGAAGATTTTTTATCGAGCCTGCGCGTGACGGGCCGGCTCCCACCGTGCCGACGTGCGCACGTCCTCCATGTCGATCCCTTCCAGCAGCATCGACGTAACCGCCCGAAGGAGCGGTGATTCTGCGCCGTGGACGATGGTGTAGCCTGGACGGGGGTGTCGCTTCAGCGCCCGAGGCCGGGCTTCCACTGGTCGGGCAAGATCTCGTCGATCCGCGCGTTGGGCCAGCCGTTCTGCAGCTTCTCGATCACGTCGGTCAGGTAGGCCAACGGGTTCACGTCGTTCATGTGGCAGGTGCCGAGCACGCTGTACGCGACCGCGATCCGCTCGGCGCCCTTGTCGGAGCCGGCAAACAGGTAGTTCTTCCGGTAATGCGGAGCTGAGCATTA
>CAZHUY010000542.1:0-1879 GCA_964535465.1 uncultured Myxococcales bacterium | reverse complement strand
GGTCTCCTTGAGGTAGCCGCGAAGGCGAAATGGGACGGTCATCGCAGGATGCCTCTCTGGGGTTGGGTGTTGGCATCGAGCGTCGCCGCCGTGAGATCGTGACCACGGAACGCGACAGCCTGGCCAGAGGTGCGCGCGTTAAGCCATGTGTCGAGCCGCCTGACGTACACGCCGGTGCAGATCCCCACGAGAACGAAGACGATGCCTCCCCATGCGAGATCTCCGATGCCGGCCCGAGCGGCCAACAGAAACCGCGAGCCCTGCGAGCTTTGCATGTAGTCGAGTTTGGGAACGAGCGCTGTGCGACGTGCGGCCTGGGCCTCTTGCCTCGGTGTTGGTTCGTGCAGGTGGAAAAGCTCGCGGCTTGGGCTGTGCCGCCAGAAGTAAATGCCCCACCAGGTCGCGAGCGCGATCATGATCAGGAGGTGACAAAG
Source organism: uncultured Myxococcales bacterium (assembly GCA_964535465.1). Classification (GTDB taxonomy): domain Bacteria; phylum Myxococcota_A; class Polyangia; order Fen-1088; family Fen-1088; genus Fen-1137. The sequence continues at coordinate 1,445 of CAZHUY010000542.1, read as the reverse complement.
GGGGAGGAGGTGGATCGTTTTCTGTTGCTGGCTCACGACGGGCTCCCTTTCTTGATGAGCTGATCTTCAAGGCGACGCTCGACTTGGCGGCTCTGTTCGAGCTGGCGCCCCATGTCCTGGATGAAGCTGCGTGCGGCCTGGCCCTTGAGGGTCCAACCGGGTCCATCGTCCAGGAGCCCGGCTTTTCGCGCGGCCTGGAGCTGATTGCGGACCTGGGCGAGCGAGAGTGTCGCCAGGTTGGCAGGGGTGAGGGGGCTACGCAGACCGAGGCCCTGGATGCGAGCGGAGAGCCGCTCGAGCTCGACCTTCTGGGCGATAAAGGCGTTCGGGACTCGCAGAGCTGGTGCGGTCTGAGCCGCGTTCAGAGTGCGCCCGACCCGACCGACCCGCAGGGCAGCCGCGTATTCATCGGCCGTGAGCGAGGATGCTTCACCCCTGGCCTGCCGATAGACTTGCGCGACCAGGTCCTCTTCCTTCCCGATCCATTGTTGGAGAACCTGGTGGGTGTTGTCTCCTTCTTTGGCCATGGCCATGAAGGCCTCGTACCCCTGGCGAAACTGGGCCGCCGCTTTGGGAATGTCCGGGGTGACGATCTGCTGGCGGGCCTTTTCCAGGTGTTGCCGCTCCGCTGCCTGTGCCGGAAGCGCCAGCGCTTGGCTTTCCTTCTTCAGCTCCGCCAGCGGGCGCTGGATGAAATCGCGGCGCCACTGCTCGTAAGCCCGTTGGATTTCCTCGCGACCGGCTCTGCGAATCTGCTGCAGCTGTGCAAGCCGCGAGCACCTGGTCATGGCCATCTCCAGCCTGCGAACTTCGCGCGGCATGGCGACGCGAGCGAGCCAGAGCACTGGACGGAGGGCGCGTCCCACCTGTGCCAGGCGCTTCTCCTTCGCGTAGAAGAAATCCCGTTCCGCCACCTTCTTAATGCGGGCTGCGAGGTCGCGCTTCTCGCCGAACTTCCAGAACATGAGGAGGCCGGTCGAGAGGAGATAGATCCTCTCGACCTTGGCCTTCTGGAGATCGACGTACGCGCGGATGATGGTTTTGGTGGTGGGAAGCTCCCGCGGTGGTGCCAGAGTCGCGGCCCGCCTCTCGGCGTCAGCTCGGATGAGATTGAGGTTTTCGCGCGTGGGCTTGCGTGCCGCCGCTCGCGTGAGAATGTCGTTCACCTGCTCGCGCGTGTAGCCGAGGCGCTCAATCCGGCGCTGCATGCCCTCGCAACGCTGGACCTGGTGCCAGAATTGTTCCGGGCGAAGCAGGGGGGCGACGTGCGGCCCATCCCCGGCGGCATGCTTGGCGAGATCGATGCGAACGCGTTGAAGCTCTGGAGTGAGAACTCCGTGGTGAGCAGCGAAGTGAAGACGAAATGGACTGGCGATCTTGAGGTCACCGGTGAGGTAGCCAATGGACTGGAGCGTGCGCACGCGGGCCTCGTAGCGCGCGGAATA
>CAZHUY010000541.1:0-1884 GCA_964535465.1 uncultured Myxococcales bacterium | reverse complement strand
TGGCTTGGCCCGTTTCGCCCGATCACATAGCTGGAAGGCGGCGTGGGCGGCCGGAGTGGCGCTTGGGCTGGTTCAGCTCACGCGGGCCGAAGTGTCGCTGCCTGTGGTCGCGGCCTGCGTCTGCGGCGTGATCGTGCTCGCCCTTCGCGATCCCGGGGTGCGCCCGCTACGATTGCGCCTGGCCCTCGCCGTGGTTGGCCCGGCCCTCGCGATCCCGGCGCTCTTTCTGTTCGTGCTCGCGGCGGCGATGCCATGGGGAACGGCGGCGCGTGGGGTGCTCGGGTCGTGGGGGTGGATCTTCGATTCCTCGGTCAGCGGAATGAGCTTCTATCAGGAGGGCATGGGGCTGGACGATTGGACGGGCAACCTGGCCCGGATGCTGGCGTGGTCCGCGCTCTATACCGGGGTGATCCTGCCGCTGGTTCTCTTCGCCGTTCGGACAAGGCCGGAGCAGCGTGTGCGCAATCGTGTTCTGCTCGCCACGTCCGCCCTTGCGTCGATCGTGATCATCCTGGGTTGGCGCCACACCGCGCCCGCCGACCTGGCACGTCCGCTACCGGTTCTCGTCGCCATTCTCGGTGTCATTTTGCTCATCAAGATCCGGAAATTGCCCCTCCAGGGCACCGGATCGCCTTTGCCAGTGGCGAACCTCATGTTCGCCGTCCTGGCATTCGGCTTTCTCGGCAAGATCCTCCTCAACGCGCGCTTCGTTAACTACGGCTTCGTTTTCGCCGTTCCTGCTGCCATGCTCGCCGTGCTCTCGCTCGTCGACTGGGTCCCGGCGTGGATCTCGGCGCGATCGGGGAACGGAGCGACTTCCCGCTGGGCATGCATTCCCTTGCTGGCTGGGCTCATCGGTGTCTTTCTCCAGCTCAGCGGGACCTGCCTTGCCCGCAAGAGCACGCCGGTTGGCGAGGGCAGCAATGCGTTCATCGCCGACGCCCGAGGTGAGCAAGTCAATGCTGTTCTGGCTTTTCTGGCGCGGGAAGTCCCGACTGGACAGTCGCTGGCGGCGGTGCCCGAGGGTGCGATGATCAACATCCTCTCCGGCCGGTCGAACCCTGGCTTCTGCCTCAATCTCATGCCGCCGGAGATTGCGACGCTCGGCGAGAGCCGCGTGCTTTCCGATCTGGAGAAGTCACCACCGGATGTCATCGTGGTCGACCTCGACCGCATCGGCCCGGATGGTCTCTGGTTCAGACGTGAGACCTACGCCCGCAACATCGCGAACTGGATACTCGGTCACTACCAGTTGGTGGCCCGCTTCGAATCACCGCCAAACCAGATGATGCGGATTCGACTCGGGGTCTTGCGGCGTCAGCCTGCACCCAGCCCGTCTTGATCACCGCCGCTGGGGGGCGGTCAGTTGTGGCTGCAGACAGATATGCCCGGAATGCAGTCCGACGGTTCGCAGGTCCCGCTGAGGCATTCGGTTGGCGAAAGGCTCGGATCGCAAACCTGGTACCCCCAGCTGCCAACGCCGCCCAGGCAGTCGGAGGCATCGGCCTGGCAATGCAGATCCCAGGTGCCGGGCTTGCAGTTGTTGCCCTTCGCACAGCAGATTTGGCCTGAAGGGCATTCGGCACCGCTGTTACATGGGATGAGCGAACCTGTGGAGCAGGTCTCGGTTGGCCCCAGGCAGGTCAGGACGTCATTGGTCCCGGTGGAATTCGGATCGGTCGCGCAGCAACCGGCCCCGCCATTGGCGACCGGGCAACTCGTTCCACCGCAAGCGACCGTCGCTGCCGTGCAGGTAGTTCCGTTGACACACTTCTTGCCAATCGGGCACCCGCCGGTGCTTCGGTCCGTGCAGGTGGTCGCGCAACTGGTGGTGCTAAATCATCGTTCATGATTCTGGAACACCCGGGCTCAAGCGGCGGCTCG
>CAZHUY010000540.1:678-1886 GCA_964535465.1 uncultured Myxococcales bacterium | reverse complement strand
CGTCACCCCGCACCTGCTCGGGATCCTCGACGACCACTCGCGCCTGTGCTGCCACCTGCAGTGGTACCTGTCCGAGACCGCCGAGAACCTCGTCCACGGGCTGTGCCAGGCCTTCGCCAAGCGCGGCCTTCCGCGGGCGCTCATGACCGACAACGGCTCGGCGATGACCGCCGGCGAGACCGAGGCGGGGCTGCTCGACTGCAGCGTGATCCACGAGACGACGCTGCCGTACTCGCCCTACCAGAATGGCAAACAGGAGTGCTTCTGGGCTCAGGTCGAGGGGCGCCTGCTGTCGATGCTCGAGCGGCAGAAGGATCTCACCCTCGACGAGCTCAACGAGGCGACGCAGGCCTGGGTGGAGATGGAATACAACCGCAAGAAGCACGACGCGGTCGGCCAGACGCCGCTCGAACGATGGCTCGGGGGCAAGGACGCGGGCCGCTCGTGCCCACCCAGCGAAGAGCTGCGGCTGCGCTTCACGCAGCAGGTCAAGCGCAGGCAGCGCAAGAGCGACGGGACGGTCTCGCTGCACAGCGTGCGCTTCGAGCTGCCCTCGCGTCTGCGGCACCTGGACGAGATCGCCCTGCGCTACGCCGAGTGGGACTTCTCGCACGTCTGGCTTTGGGACGAACGCCAACACAAGCCGCTCGCGCGCATCTTCCCGCTCGACAAGCGCAAGAACGCCGACGGCCAGCGCCGGGTGCGTGAGCTGCCGGGGGACGAGTCGGAGCAGATCGCGCCGCAGGCGGGGCTGCCGCCGCTGCTGCAGCGCTGCATTGACCGCTATCGGGCCACCGGGTTGCCGCCCGCCTACATCCCAAAGCCTGCCCCGAGCACAGTCGAGGGAGCGGATGCCGGGGCCGGGGAGGTGGAGCGATGAACCGCAGGCTGCTCGCCCCTTACGGCCTCAAATTCAACCCCTTCGCCCAGCAGATACCGGTCGAGGCGCTGCGGGCAACCGCGCGCGTCGAGAGCTTTGGCCTGCGGCTCGAGCGTCAGGCGAGCGAGGGCGGCTTCGCCCTGGTCACCGGCTCGCCGGGCAGCGGCAAATCGTGTGCGCTGCGCCTGCTCGAGAGGCGGCTGTCGGCCTTGCCCGACGTCTCGGTGGGGGCCCTGTCGCGCCCGCAGTGCGGGGTCGCCGATCTCTACCGCGAGCTCGGTCACCTCTTCGGCGTCAAGCTCACCCCGCACAACCGCTGGGCCGGCGC
>CAZHUY010000540.1:0-668 GCA_964535465.1 uncultured Myxococcales bacterium | reverse complement strand
GCCAAGGTGCTGCGCGAGCGCTGGCAGGAGCACATCGAGGCCTCGCTGATCCGCCCGGTGCTGCTTGTCGACGAGGCCCAGGAGCTGCAGCCGGCCACCTTGACCGAGCTGCGGCTGTTGGCCAGCAAGGACCTCGACTCGTGCCCGCTGCTAACGATCGTGCTCTGCGGCGACGGGCGCCTGCTCGACAAGCTCAAGCTGCCCGACCTTCTTCCGGTCGCCAGCCGTATCCGGGGCCGGCTCGTGCTCGACGAGGCGCCGCGCGACGAGCGCATCGGCTGCGTACACCACGCGCTCGCGGCGGCGGGCAATCCGAAGCTGCTGTCGCCCGGGCTCATCGCGACCCTGTGCGATCACTCACCCGGCGACCTGCGAAGCGTGATGAACACCGCCGACGAACTGCTACAGGCCGGCCTCGAGCGCGACGGCTGCCCGCTCGACGAGAAGCTCTTCCTCGAGCTCTTCTCCTCGACGCCCAGCCCCAGGAAGGCCAAGAGCGCCAGGAGGGACGCATGAGCCTCTTGCCCGTATGCGCCGCGCACGCGCTCGAGCAGAAGCCGGCCGAGCGCCGCTGGCTCATCGAGTCGCTCTGGTGCGCCGAAGCCGTCGGCATCGTCGGAGGCGAGCCCAAGTGCTGCAAGAGCTTCCTCGCCCTGGACATGGCTGTC
>CAZHUY010000539.1:0-1895 GCA_964535465.1 uncultured Myxococcales bacterium | reverse complement strand
CGTATTCCTGGGGCCCTCGGCGGTGTTCACCAACGTGATCAACCCGCGCGCCTTCATCGAGCGCAAGCACGAATACCGCACCACCCGGGTGGGCCGGGGCGCCTCGGTGGGCGCCAACGCCACCGTGGTGTGCGGCCACAGCATCGGCGAATACGCCTTCGTTGGCGCGGGCGCGGTGGTCACCAAGGACGTGCCCGCCTACGCCCTGGTCGCCGGCGTCCCCGCCCGGCCAGCCGGCTGGGTGTGTCGCTGCGGCGTGCGCCTTCCCCAGGGCGCAACGCCCCGTTGCCCCGCGTGCGGGCAGAGTTATCGACAGTCCACGGCCAACGGCAAAACCACACTCAACCCGGAGCCTCAGCCATGAAAGTTCCTCTGCTCGACGTCAAAGCCCAAAACGCCCCTCTGCGCGCCCCCCTACTCGAGGCCATGGCCCGCGTGATGGACAGTGGTGGCTTCATCCTTGGCCCCGAGGTCGAGGCCTTCGAGAAGGAGCTGGCCGCGGCCACCGGCACAAAGTCCGCCATCGGGGTGTCCTCGGGCACCGACGCGCTGTTGGTCGGCATGATGGCCCTGGGCGTGGGCGCCGGCCATGAGGTCGTGACCACCCCATTCACCTTCTACGCCACGGTCGGGTGCATCGCCCGCCTGGGGGCGCGTCCGGTGTTCGCCGATATCGAGCCCGAGACCTTCAACCTGAACCCGCAAGCCGCGGCCGCGGCCATCACCTCGAAGACCCGCGCCGTGATCCCGGTGCACCTGTATGGCCGGCCCGCCACCCTGCCCAAGACCAGCGTGCCCATCATCGAGGACGCCGCCCAAGCCATCGGCGCCTGCAAGCTGGGTGGCGCTATGAGCTGCCTGTCCTTCTTCCCCTCGAAGAACCTGGGCGGGTTCGGCGACGGCGGCGCGGTCCTGTGCGACGATGCGGCCCTCGCCGACAAGGTCTCCCTGCTGCGCGTGCACGGCGGCCGACCCAAGTACATCCACCACGTGGTGGGCGGCAACTTCCGCATCGATGCCCTGCAGGCCGCCATCCTGCGCATCAAGCTGCAGCACCTGCCACGTTGGACCGAGGGCCGCCGACGAAACGCCGAACGCTACCGCAAGCTGTTCGCGGCCACCCCTGGCATCCCCGCCGAGGTCCGCCTGCCCGGGCACACGCCCGAGCACATCTACAACCAGTTCGTCATTCGCGTACCGCGACGGGACGCCTTGCGCGAGCACCTGGCCAAGCAAGACATCGGTTGCGAGATCTACTACCCGCTGCCCCTGCACATGCAGCCCTGCTTCGCGGACCTCGGGTACCGCGAAGGCGCCTTCCCGCACGCCGAGAAAGCGGCCCGCGAGGTTCTGGCCCTGCCCATCTACGCCGAGCTCAGCGAAGAGCAGCAGGCCTTCGTGGTCTCTCAGATCGCCGCTTTCTACAAGTAAGGAGCACGCATGGTCCGCGTCGCCGTGATTGGAGCTGGAGCCTGGGGCATCAATCACGTCCGCGCCTTTGCTCGCAGCAAGGGCGCGGCCCTGACCATGGTGTGCGACGGCACGGAAGCCGCGCGCCAGCGCGCCAAGGCCTTGGCCCCCCAGGCTCGCTTGGGCAAGGATGTGCGCGACGCCCTGGAGGCGCCCGACGTGGACGCCGTCGTGCTGGCCACGCCCGCCAAGCTCCACGCCGAGCACGCCCGCCAGGCCCTGCTGGCGGGCAAGCACGTCTTCGTCGAGAAGCCCCTGGCGCTCAACGCCGCCGACGCGCAAGCCGTGGTGACCCTGGCCGAGACGCAAAAACGCACGCTCATGGCCGGGCACCTGATGCTCTATCACCCGGCCATGGCGCGTCTGAAGACCATGGTGGTGCAGGGCGAGCTAGGGAGGATCCTCTATATCTACAGCCTGCGCGT
>CAZHUY010000538.1:0-1897 GCA_964535465.1 uncultured Myxococcales bacterium | reverse complement strand
TTCTTCGGCTTGCCTAACGAGCGCAGACTCATCGACTACTCGCCCGGCAACGGCGACACCCTGGACCCGGAGCGGCTCGAGCGCTTCGACTATTTTCTGGCGGCGCTGCGCAAGCACGGGCTCTACTCCGAGCTGCCGCTCTTGAGCTCACGTCGGTTTTTGCCAGGCGACTCGGGGGATCTGGCGAACCCGCTGCCCGTGCCGCCGCTGGTCGCTGGCGAAACCTGGGACAGCAACGATCAAGAAATGAACAAGGTGTTCGGCTTCATCCTGGATTCGGTGGTGGCGGCCCAGCAGCGCTACGCGCGTGCGCTCCTCACCCACGTCAATCCCCACACCGGGCTCGCCCTCGGCAAGGATCCGGCCATTGCCTGGGTGGAGATCGTGAACGAGTCCGGCCTCATTCACTACTGGATGTGGCAGCGCCTGGACAAGCTGGACAGCCGCATCCTGGCCGAGCTGCGCCGCAAGTGGAACGACTGGCTGCTGGCCAAGCACGCGACCACCGCCGCGCTCGACACTGCCTGGGGCGCCACGGCCGCACCCACCGAGCTGCTCGGCAACACCAGCCTGGCGATCCCGCTTGCACCGTGGACCTTCCACGCGACCGCGCCCGCGACCGGCACCGCCACGACCGAAGCGAACGCCGACGGCGCCAATCCCGCCCTGCGCATCGACATCACGGCCGCCGGGACGGAGCCTTGGCACGTTCAGCTCCTCCAGTGGGGCATCACCCTCGTACCGGGACAGGTCTACCGCCTGTCGTTCCGGGCCAAGGCCTCCTCCGCTCGCGACTTCAGCTACAGTGTCAACCAGAACGTGGACCCCTACAGGCAGTACACGCCCTGGCTGCCCACGCGCCCCAAGCTCGGTACCGAGTGGCAGGACTACGCTGTCTCGTTCGTCGCCCCCAGTGACGTCTCGACCGCGCCAGACACCTTGGTCATGATTGGCGTCGGCCTGGCAACCGGCAGCGTGTGGATTTCGAAGCCGTCGCTCACCACGGGCGGCCCGGTCCTGCAAACCGGCGAGACCCTGGAGGCGGGCACCATTCCCCTCGTGCCACGAGTGGGTGGCCACTTCTTCACGCGCGCGGCCGTGCTCGACTACATCCGCTTCCTGCGCGACCTCGAGATCTCCTACTTCAAGCGCATGACCGACTTCCTGAGAAAGGATCTCGGTGTCACCGCGCTCATCAAGGGTAGCCAGATCACGAACAGCCCACCCACGGTGCAGGCGGCGATGGACCTGCTCGACAACCACAGCTACTGGGACCACCCGCTGTTCCCGAACAAGCCCTTCGATCTCGCCGACTGGACCATGAGCAACCAAAGCATCCTTCACTCCCCACCCGGTCTGCTCGACGGGCTCGCCTCCGCGCAGGTGGCGGGTAAACCCATCTTCGCCACCGAGGCAACCCTCGCCCATCCCAACGAGTTCGCCGGCGAGGGCCCGCTCCTCACCGGCGCCTACGCTTCCTTGCAGGACTTCGACGCCTTCTTCCAGCACGCCTGGGGCTTCGGCCGCCAGTACGATGCCAACGAGATGCTCGACTGGTTCGACGTCAACCATCACCCACCCAAGCTGGTCAGCTCGGCGCTGGTGGCTCGCCTCTTCCGCTCGTTCGACGTGACGCCGGCCAAGAAGACCTTCACCGTGGCCATGGATCCCGACAAGGAGTTGGTCGCCCTGCTCGACAAGGGCAGGGACTGGCGGGTGGCCGACGCCTCCACCCGCGGCTTCCCCATGGCCGCGGCGGCCATCAGCCGGGTGCAGATGAACGTCGCACCCGGCGCCACCGACGTGGCCTGGCCCGATGTCTCGACCATGACCAAGTTCGTCTCGGACACGGGCGAGCTGTCCTGGGACAAGACGGCCGGCCTCGTCACCGTGAACA
>CAZHUY010000537.1:0-1907 GCA_964535465.1 uncultured Myxococcales bacterium | reverse complement strand
GTTGCATTGCTCGGGGCCGTTCACCTTGCCATCGCCACAGCACGCGCAGGCGCATCGGAGGGCGGTGTGGCTACTGCGCGATGCAGTTCTGCACCACGGTCTCCCAGAGGGGGCCTCCAGCCTTGATCGATGGTGCGTCAGAGCACCGACGGTGAAGGCGCAGGCCGCAAATTCGCGTTGGGACACTTGGGAGCGCTTTGGCGCTCCCAAGTGGACAAATTCGACGAGCGCGGAGGCGAATGGATGTTCTGTCCACAGGCCAGTCCTGTTGAGAGGGGTGACAAAGAAACGGGTGGTGGGCGTAGGGAACGCCCAGGAAACCCAATCCCCCCTCAACCGGAAAGGCCCGATGAAGCTACGACAAAGAATCAAGGCCGTGCAAACGTATTTGGTCCAGCGAGGAGAGTCGCTGAGCTTCGACGCGATTCGCGACCCTCGGAAGGCGCGAGGGCAACGGTGGTCTGCCCAGGCGTTGTTGAGCACGGCGGTGTTTTCGCTGATGGCGATGGCGCGCAGCCTGCGCGGGGCGGAGCGGTTCAGTGAAGACTTGGCGACGGCACAAAGGAAGCGTGGCATCTGCCGGCGCGTGCCGGACTCCACGCTGGGGGACTTCCTTGCGGCGCTGCCCCCGCAGGGACTGCGGCGGCATCTGCACCGCCAGGTGTTGGCCGAGCACCGGCGCAAAGCCCTGGAGCCCGCGTTGATACCCATCCGCGCGATTAGTATCGATGGGAAGACGGTGGCGACGCTTCGGGAAGAGGCGAACCAGGATTGCCAGAAGCAGTCGCCCGAGGGGCAAGAGCCATACTGGCTCTATCGAGTGGCACGGGCGACCCTGATTTCGTCGACGGCCGCTCTGTGCATCGACCAGGAGGCCATCCCTGCCGCGACAAACGACATGGGGGTGTTCGCGAGTTTCTTCTCCAAGCTGGAGAAGACGTACCGACGAGCAGACCTTTACGAACTGGTCAGCACAGATGCCGGCTTCACGTCCGAGGCCAACGCACGCCAAGTGGACGAAGCTGGCAAGGCGTACCTGATGGCCATCAAAGGCAACCAACCGGAGCTGCACAAGGAAGCGCAACGGGTCCTGTGGAAAATGGCGAAAAGCAGCGCGCCGGAGGCGGAGATGGACTGGGAATCAGATTCGTCGCGCGGATGGATCAAACGGCAACTGTGGCGAACGTGCGAGATGGCCGGATGGGGCACATGGTCGCATCTACGCCAGGTCTGGCTTGTGCGCGTGCTTGCCAGGGCCAATCGGGAGGCGCCCGAAACCGTGCTGGAGGAGCGCTTCTATGCAACCAATCTTCCAAGCGGCCGACTGGGCGGTGACGACATCCTGAAATTGGTCAGGGCCCACTGGCGCATCGAGAATAACTGCTTCGGCCGACTGGACATCGAGTGGCAGGAAGACCACGGCCGCTGGGTCCATCGGGGCAACGGCCTGCCTGTCGTCTCGCTCCTGCGCTTGGTCGCGTACAACCTCCTTGAAATGTTGCATGCCGTGCACCTTCGCTCCGAGGCTGCGCGCAAAGCTGCGTGGCAACAGCTGCGCGATTGGGTACGCGACGCCCTGGTCTGGCCCGCGGAGGGAATGCCCACCCGTCCCGAGGAGAGTGCCACCACGCCCTGACCTCGCCCGCCTTCCGTCTCTTTGTCGCCCACAACTTGATTCTGCACCTACCCCCATGGGGAAAGGGGCAGCTTCGCCCGCGTCATCCCTCCCTCCCGCTCGGAAGTTCGCGGCGGCTTGCCGCCTCGAACTTTCGAGCACCCCTGCGTTCCGGCAGGGGTTCATGGCGGTGATAGCCGAGCTGGAGTAGCATGCGCCGCGGGTTGTAGTGCGTTGGCTTGGTGGGTTCACTTCGGTGGCTTCCTGCCGGGAGCGCAACACCACAGAAAGC
>CAZHUY010000536.1:0-1921 GCA_964535465.1 uncultured Myxococcales bacterium | reverse complement strand
ACAACGGCAACCTGGTGGGGAGGAGCGGCGAGGCGACGTACGAGTGGGACTTTGAGGACCGGTTGGTGAAGGTGACGAAGGCGGATGGGACGGTGGTCGAGAACGTGTATGACGTGGATGGGGTGCTGGTGCGGACGGTGGTCGGAGGCGTGGCGACGGACCTGCTGGTGGATACCAGCGGAGGGCTGAGCCATGTGGTGGCGGAGGTCGATGGCAGCGGCGCCGTCGCCGCGATGTACGTGCGCGCCGGCGACATGCTGCTGGAAGAGATCCGAGGCGATGTGGCCAAGATGTACGAGGCAGATGGCCTCGGGAGCGTGCGGAGCTTGCTCGATGTGAGCGGCACGAGGACGGACACCTGGACGTACGAGGCGTTTGGGTCGACGGTCTCGTCCACGGGGACGAGCACGAACCCGTACCGCTTCGCCGGCGAGCGCTACGTGGGCGACGTGGGGATGTACCAGAACCGGGCCCGGTGGCTGGATACGAGGACGGGGAGGTTTGTGAGTTTGGATCCGATGCTGGATCAGACGGGCATGCCATATCTATATGGAAGTGACAGCCCTGTTAGCTTCAGAGACCCAACCGGGCAGATGACTCTTCCCCAGATTGGGGCGACCCTCGCCATCAGCTCCATTCTCGGAGGTATCACCGGAGCCGCATATGGTGCCATTCGGAGCGGCATAGAGGGCGCGATCACATTTGGCACGCAAGGTCTCTGGATGGGCCCGCTTGTTTCCGCGGGAGTGATGTCGGGAGGTGCTGGTTTCGCGGCTGCAGCCGGAGTCTCCGAGGCATGGGGGATGGCACTCGTTGGCAGCGCCGTAAACGGCTATTTCATGGGGGAAAGCATTAGTGCCTTCCTTGATGCTCGGAACGATCGCGAACGCGCAGCTAGCCTATTCTCTTTTGCGATTGGGGTGGCCGGACAGGGTTTTGCAACGGCTGGAATGGGCAGAGCAGCAGCGGGACGGGGCACCTATCTCAATTTGAACACGGAGGCCACGCCCCAGGAGATCGCTGTCGGGAGAATGGCGGCGGACTACTTCAAGATAGACATCGTCTCGAAATTCCCCGAAGGCAGCAAACCGGGCGGGCAGCAGAACGTCCGGACCTCGGACTACAACCTCATTCTGAAGGGGCAAACCATGGAGCTGAAGGATGTGTCTGCGTCGTCGAGCTTGAACAACGTCGCATCGGCCGCAGCCCGAGCCCAATCCGACAACGTCATTCTGATTACCAGGCCCGGACAGCTTTCTGATGCCGATTGCGCGAGCCTGTCACGTCGGCTTTTCTCGCCGAACGCCCCAAGCCCAAAGACGTCGATATGGATACTTGAAGACCTCGGCGATGGCTTCAAGGTGCGGTACGGAAACCGCTACAATCCGAAACAGCAGTAGAGGAGGCTGACTTGTCCGAGCGGGCAAACGCAATCCTGGATGCAGCAGTTCCAACGGCAAAACGTCGAGCGCTGCCCGATGTGCTTTCGAAAGCCCTTCAGAGGGTAAGCAACGAGTTGCGCGCATGTGGCTTCGATCCTGGTACGCTCGAACCAGCTAAGTGGCACTGGGATTGGAATCCGGAGCTGGATGGAGAATTCGAGGCATGGCTGGAGGGACCACTGATCGACATCTTCTGGCCTGACAGTGCTGGACTGGGGGTGCAGTGTTCCGCCGGAGCGGTACGCATCCTAACCGGCGTCCGCTGGCGCCTTGTGAAGCAGTCGGAAGTGCTTCGTGGTCAGGTTGTGGCCATCGTCGGAGCGGTGGGCGCCGCTCTCGGTGCAAGGTCTTGTCTGTTATTGCCTGACACCGTGGACGTGGGCGCAGTTAGGGCACAGGACATCTTCTTTGGCGGAGGTGCCTTTCCGGAGATGAGGGCCGCTCTCATGACCGAGCCAAATAGCGACTATTTGGACTGC
>CAZHUY010000535.1:0-1931 GCA_964535465.1 uncultured Myxococcales bacterium | reverse complement strand
GCTTCACGCGCGACGGACGCGAGTACATCATCCAGCTCCAGCCCGGCCAGAGCACGCCCGCCCCCTGGGTCAACATCCTGGCCAATCCCAGCTTCGGCAGCGTGGTCAGCGAATCGGGCAGCGCCTCGAGCTGGAGCGAGAACGCGCACCTCTTCCGCCTGACCCCCTGGCACAACGATCCCGTCGGAAACCCGGGCGGCGAGGCCTTCTACATTCGCGACGAGGACAGCGGCCGCTTCTGGTCCCCCATGCTGGCCCACGTGCCCACCGAGACACCCTGTGTGTGCCGGCACGGGCATGGCTACACCGTCTTCGAACGCACCTACGCGGGGCTGGCCTGCGAGACCACGGTCTACGTGGCCATCGACGCCTCCCTCAAGCTCACGGCCATCAAGCTGCGCAACCTGACCGGACGCCCGCGCCGCGTGTCCGTGACCGGCTACTGCGAGTGGGTGTTGGGCGAGCAGCGCGCTCCCAGCGCCATGCACGTGGTCACGCGCGTCGATCCGCAGAGCGGCGCCATCTTCGCCCAGAACGCGCTCAACCTGGAGTTCCCCGACCGCGTCGCCTTCTTCCACTGCAGCGGCGAAGAGAGCACCCTGACCGCCGACCGCACGGAGTTCATCGGGCGCAACGGCTCGCTGGCCGCCCCCGCGGCGCTGCGACGCGAGCACCTGTCGAACCGCGTGGGCGCCGGGCTGGATCCCTGCGCCGCCATCCGCACTGGCTTCGACATCCCGCCCGGCGACGAGATCCAGGTCGTCTTCTGTCTCGGCTGCGCTCGTTCCGAGGACGAGGCGCGGGGTTATCTGCGCCGCCAGGGCGGCACCAGCGGCGCCCATCAGGCGCTGGAGCGGGTGTGGGCCTTCTGGCAGCACCAGCTTGGTGGCATCTACGTCCAGACGCCCGACGCGTCCGTCGATTTCCTCGTCAACCACTGGCTGCTCTACCAGATCCTCTCGTCGCGCTTCTGGGGGCGCAGCGGCTTCTATCAGTCGGGCGGCGCCTATGGCTTCCGCGATCAATTGCAGGACTCCCTGGCCTTCTTGCGCGAATGCCCGTGGCTGACCCGCGAGCACCTGTTGCTGAGCGCGGCTCGTCAGTTCCGCGACGGAGACGTGCAACACTGGTGGCACCCGCCGTCCGGCCGCGGCGTGCGCACCCATATCTCTGACGACCTGCTGTGGCTGCCCCTGGCCGTGTGCCGCTATGTCGCCGTCACCGGCGACACCGGCGTGCTCGACGAGACGCGCCCCTTCCTCGACTCCCGCGCCCCCACCGGGGAAGAAGAGTCCGTCTACGACCTGCCGCGCGTGACCGAAGAGACCGCTTCGCTTTACGAGCACGCCGCCCGCGCCATCCGCCACGCCTTGCGCTTCGGCCCCCACGGCTTGCCCTTGATCGGTTCGGGTGACTGGAACGATGGCATGAACCGCGTGGGCCATCAGGGGCGGGGCGAGAGCGTGTGGCTGGGCTTCTTCCTGCTTCAGGTCCTGCGCGAGTTCGGCGCGCTCGCCGCCCGGCGCGGCGACAGCGCCTTCGCCGCCACCTGCGAGCGCGAAGCCGGCAAGCTGGCCTCCAACCTCGACCAGCACGCCTGGGACGGCAAATGGTACCTGCGCGCCTTCTTCGACGACGGTACGCCGCTGGGTTCGGCGCAAAACCCCGAATGCCAGATCGACTCCATCCCGCAGAGCTGGGCGGTGCTGGGCGGCGCCACCAATCCCGAGCGCGCGCGCATCGCGATGCAGTCGGTCCTCGACCGGCTGGTCGACCGCAAGCACCGCCTGGTCCGGCTCTTCGATCCGCCCTTCGACGACGCCCCCTGGGAGCCCGGTTACATCAAGGGTTACCAGCCCGGTGTGCGCGAAAACGGCGGCCAGTACACCCACGCCGCCGTGTGGACCGCGAAGGCCTTCGCCGCCCTCGGG
>CAZHUY010000534.1:0-1948 GCA_964535465.1 uncultured Myxococcales bacterium | reverse complement strand
GGGGCTTGTTGATCCAGACCGCGCTGGGCAACGGAGATGCGGCGGGCATGCCGTGCGGAAAGCGTTCGGGGTGGGCGTGATAGGCGGCTTGCATGGCCTGCATGCGGGCGGCACGTTTGGCCTCGGCATGGCCGTAGTGGACGTCGTGCGGGGTGAAGAAGCCGATGCCTGCGTGATGGTGCTCTTCGTTGTACCAGGGGAAGAAGTCGCGGCAGTGCGCTCGCGCGTGCTCCTCGGAGCCGAATCGCGCCGGGAAATCAGGCCGGTACTTCATCGTCTTGAACTGCGCCTCCGAAAACGGATTGTCGTCGGAGACGTGGGGCCGCGAATGGCTCTTGGTGACGCTGAGATCGGCCAGCAGAAAAGCCACCGGCTTGGACGTCATGGGCACGCCTCGGTCGGCATGCAAAGTGAGCTGATTCGGCGCGATTCCATGGCGACGGCAGGTTTCATCGATGAGCGCGTGGGCGACAGCGGCGCATTCGCGAGCTGCCAACGTCCAGCCGACGACGTAGCGGCTGAAGATGTCCAAAATCACGTACAGGTAGAAGTACGTCCACTTGGCCGGGCCCAGTAGCTTGGTGATATCCCAGGTCCAAACCTGATTCGGACCGGTGGCCATCAACTCGGGCTTCTTGTATTCGGGGTGGCGTAGTTGATCCCGCCGCTCGCGGAGTTGGCCGCTCTCGTTGAGGATTCGGTACATGGTACGCAAGGAGCACAGATACGTGCCTTCGTCGAGCAGGGTCGCGTGTACCTCGGGTGGCGCCAGATCCACGAAGCGCGGCTCGTTGAGCACGGCAAGGACCTGTTCGCGTTCCGCCGGCGGCAGGGCCCGCGGTGGCGGTCGTCGAACAGGGACGCTCACCGGCTTCGGGCGCAGCTGTCGATAGTAGGTAGCCCGTGGCAGCCCAAGCGCCTGGCAGGCAGGCGCCACACCAATCTTGCTGCCGGTCTCCTTCACCGCGTCCATCACAGCTTGCCGCCTTCCAGCGGTGTCCCCAGCAAGCTGGCTACTTTTTTTTGAAGCTCGACCAGGGCTTCTGCGCGGTCGGCACGAGCTGCCAGTTTGGCATTCTCACGTTGCAACTCCGCGATCTTGCGATCACGGGCATCGACCTCTATACGCTTGCGTCCACGTTGCTTCGGCGTCAGCCCCGCCAATTCGCCAGCATCACGCTGGCGGCGCCACGTAGCCAGGTGGGACGAATACAGCCCCTCGGCGCGCAACATCGCGCCCAGCGAGCCAGTAACAGTGCATGCGTCAGCTCGCTTGAGAATGTCCAATTTGTATTTGGCGCTGAACTGCCGTCGTTGTGCCTTGGGATCCACTTCTACCTCGGGGACAGTGGCCTTCTGGGACTCGGTCATGGTGCATCTTCCTTGTCCCGCCCTCTACTCTAATTTCCAGGGTGGCCACTGTCTCACTCACGTTGGCACAGAGGGGTGGCGCTCAAAAGCAACCTTGTACGTCACGGGCTCACCCTCGCTGCTGCCAACCAATTCATCGCAGCGGTCACGTACTCCCGTATGAGGGAAGACCTTTTCGACGCTCCGTTGCTTCGTGTACCACCAAACCACGTCTGCTTTCTTCCAGCCATGGTCAGTGCGTTAAACGTCCCCCGGGCTCTTCTTTCTATCCTGAGCAGCAAGGGTGTGCAGATCCATTCCAAGGGGAAGGGACTTGAGACTGCCCTGCGCGACCTGTTGGCTAGTCACGGACTCAAGGCTGAAAAGCTGCATTTCTGGTGTGACGGCTGTCAGTACGAATGTGATGCAGCAGTTGTGTGGGACGATGTCCTATTTCTCTTTGAATGCAAGAATCGAGGATTCTCCGAACTGCCAAGTCGATACTCTGGGTTCATCTCGGAGCAGGCGAAGGGGGCTGGCCAGCTCGATCGGTTGAGGCGGGCGATAATTCGCCATCCCGAGGTTGTGCGCAGCAAGC
>CAZHUY010000533.1:0-1969 GCA_964535465.1 uncultured Myxococcales bacterium | reverse complement strand
TGGGCTTTCACGTGGTACGCGTCGCCTCGGCCGCCGTTTGCCTGCGCGGTCAGCGCGTGTGGGTAGGGGCCAGCGAACTTCTGGCCGTTGCCCCTGACCGGCGGGCCGCTTGGCTGGATGAAGAGGCCGGCGTGGACAAGAGCGCCCTCAAGAAGGTTGCCGCCGAGCTGAAATCCGCCAAGAAAGAGGACGACCTGCTGGCAGTCCTGCAAGCCATCAAGGCTCGTGATACCGAGATGGCTCACCCCCTGCGGCTCGTTCTCCAGCCCGGTGCCGAGCGCCGTCGTACCAGCTCGCATTACACCCCGCGCTCGCTCTCCGAGCCCATTGTCCGCCGCACTCTCGAACCGCTCATCGGCGCCATGGGCGGCGAGCCGCCGTCCGAGAGCCTGCTCAACCTCAAGGTCTGTGACCCGGCCATGGGCTCGGGCGCGTTCTTGGTGGCAGCCTGCCGTTTCCTGGCCGATCAGGTCGTGGCCGCCTGGACGCGCGAGGGTCGCCTGCCTGTGTCGTCGGCCAACGAGGACATCGTGACCCGGGCCCGCCGCCTGGTGGCCCAGCGATGCCTCTATGGCGTGGATAAGAATCCCTTTGCCGTCAGTCTAGCCAAGTTGTCCCTGTGGCTGGTCACCCTGGCCAAGGAAGAGCCCTTTACCTTCGTGGACCATGCCCTTCGCCACGGCGACTCCCTGGTTGGCCTGTGCCTGGATCAGATCCGTGCCTTCCATTGGCAACCTGAGAAGCAGCTAGAGCTGGTCGGCAAGGAGATCGAGACTGCCCTGGACGAGGCCCTAGGCCAGCGCCAGCGCATCCTAGAGCTGGCCCGCCAGCAAGGCGCTGCCATCACCAAGGAGAAAGAGCGCCTGCTCTGGGACGCCGAGGATGCCCTGGACCGCGCCCGCGTGATCGCGGACCTGGTGGTGGGCGCTTTCTTTGCCGCTGACAACGACAAGGCCCGCAAGGCCGAGCGTAACCGCCGGTTGGACTTGGTGACCGCCTGGCTGCGGGACGGCGGCCCGGTGCCAACTGAGCTGCGTGAGCTGAGCGACGAGCTTCGGCGCGACGGCGAGGGCCACAAGGCAATCCCCGCGTTTCACTGGATGATCGAATTCCCCGAGGTGTTCTATGGGGGCCGGCCCGACCCGCTGGATAAGGACCGCGTGAACGAGGCTGCGTGGATGGACTCGTTTGTGGGGAATCCGCCATTCGCCGGAAAGAATGGCATTAGCGAGACCGGGGGCGATGCCTACCTACCCTGGCTGCAACAGATCCACCCCGGCAGCCACGGAAACGCCGACCTGTGTGCGCATTTCTTCCGCCGAGCCGATGTGCTACTGGGCGATCACGGCACCATCGGACTAATCGCCACCAACACCATAGCCCAAGGTGACACGCGCAGCACCGGGTTGCAGTCCCTGGTGAACAATCGCTGCACGATTTTCGACGCCGTCCGAAGCATGAAGTGGCCGGGCGAGGCGAACGTCTCTGTTTCCGTTGTCCATCTCGCCAAAGGCCACCTCGCGGACACAACTGGCCTCCGCCGGCGCCTCGACGGAATTGGGACGCCGGCCATCAACTCGCGGTTGCGACCAAAACCGGAACGGCCGGATCCACACCCGCTGGCCGAGAACGCCGGTTTGAGTTTCCAAGGCAGCATCGTATTGGGGATGGGGTTCACCCTAACACCCGAGGAGCGAGATGCTCTGGTGAAGAAGAGCCATCGCAATGCCGAACGGATCTTTCCGTATCTGGGCGGCGAAGAGGTCAACACCAACCCGACGCAGGGGTACGACCGATACGTGATCAATTTCGGCGAGATGGCGTTGGAGGAAGCTGAGAAGTGGCCGGACCTGATCCAGATCGTGCGTGAGAAGGTGAAACCTCAACGGGACAAAGACAAGCGGGACGTGCGCCGAAAATACTGGTGGCGCTTCGGCGAGACGACGCCCGCCCTGTTTGCGGCCCTTGA
>CAZHUY010000532.1:0-1982 GCA_964535465.1 uncultured Myxococcales bacterium | reverse complement strand
CGATCGTGCACCGTGTGGGAACCCACGCCATCAAGGATGGTGATGCTGCTCAGGCAACCAATGCTTCCCGTGGAATCCCGTCCAAAAGATGCGGATGAACGAACGGTTCGTTGCCCTTCTGTTCCCAGAGAAGGCCAAGCGACAGCAGGTCTCGCACCACGGCCAGCGCTTCCTTCTTGTTTGGATCTGCCTCCCCATCGAGCAAAGAGCCCGCGATCTTGGCGGATTCGTCGCAAGTTACACTGGCCGGGAGTGCTGAGATGGCCGCCCAGTTGATTTCTGTGAAGCGGTCGACGGTCCATGCGGTCGCCATTCAGGTGCGTCCCTTCGTAGATACGGCCGCCGTAGTCGCGTCAGAAACCAAGCGAATGGCGTTCTCGCGGAACAAGGACCCGAGCCGGATTTCCTGGAAACAGAATTCCTGTCCCTGAGCGAGGGCTTGCTTCGCGCCCTCGATAGAGCCCTGCCGATGTAGTAGATAGGCGATGGCGTCAGGAATAAGGAGGAGATCTTTCAGCGGCCCACTCTCAGACAAGACAATGAGTCGAAAACGGGTTGGGCAAAGGAGAGAGCTTGCCTCTCCCCGAAATGTCTCGTTGAATGTGCTTGGTCCGAAGAACTGCACGGCGTCTTTGGGCACGCCGAGTTTTTGAGGATCCAACCCAAGTTGCTTTGAACGATCGACCAGCACATCCACCTGGACATCTCCAAGGGACCGGTGACTCGCAATTGTCTTGACGACATTAAGCAGCGGGACCAGTTCCGGCCCCTGAACTGTCGCAATACTTAGACGATCCTTCTCAGTAGCGGGCACGGCTCGTATGCCGCCAACCCCAGAAGGGTGGCCCTGCAAGATGCGATTGCTCGTGGTGAGGACGAAACCCGAACGACATTTTCCGACGACTTCGCTCAAGTAGCCACGCATCGGCTCACGTGAACGGCTCCTCTTGGATCCGTACAGATCCTTTCCTTTGAAGCATTTGCCCCGAGCCTGGGCGGGAAGCTGATCGCGAAGACCCAAAGCCTTCTCCGCCCAATCGACGGCAGAGCGCGTATCTGTTTCTACCACGACGGTGGCAACGAGCTGCTCCCCCTTGCAGTCCCCATCAGGACGAATTTCATCAACGATGAAGAGCGGGCGAGCCGCCGACCGCCAGTCATCGACAAATTCCGTCATGGTAGGAGCGCGCTCCCTGCAGAACGACCTTGCTCATTGGCGCTGGC
This sequence comes from uncultured Myxococcales bacterium, assembly GCA_964535465.1. Classification (GTDB taxonomy): domain Bacteria; phylum Myxococcota_A; class Polyangia; order Fen-1088; family Fen-1088; genus Fen-1137. Next base: position 758 of record CAZHUY010000532.1, on the reverse strand, counting down.
CTTTCCGATGTGCGGAGTACTGGCGGTATACGTCGTGGTTGGGAAGGGGGGCACGTTCAATCCCGAATGGTCGAGGCGGAGGGTTTGTCGTCGTTGCGGGCGTCGATGAGCACCACGTCTCGGCGCTTGTCGAGGTTGAGGGCCTTCAGGATCTTGGTGACGCGGGAATGCTCGCTTTCGCTGAAGAAGAGGATGGCCTTGATCGATTTCGCGGTGTCGCTGGCGGCCTCGTAGGCGGCGACCTGGTGTTTTAGGTTCTGTTCGAGCTTCGAGTTGGAGGCCAGCTTGAACTCGACCAAGGTCGCGTTGGTGGCGCCGTTCGAGACCTTGAAATCGACCGGGCCCCGGCCGTTGTTCACCTCGCGGTTCACGTCGAGGGGAGAGCCGTGCCAGGTCAGACGGAACATGATTTGCAGGTCGGCCTCCCGCTGCACTGGCTTTCCTTTGACGTAGAAGATTCGGTAGCCGTCCTTGTTCTCGATGACGTTCCGGAGGAAGTGCACCCGTTTCAGAGATTCCTCGAACGAGTCACCGGATCGATAGAAATCGGTGCCGTTTAGCTCCGTCTCAACCAGGGTCCTGATGGCCTTGACGAACACCGCTTCGGTTTCGACAACCTTCTCGGCACTGACCCGGTGGGCCTGGTCTCCGTCATCCTCCTTCTGCTTGATGTAGTGGTCGAGGATCTCAGGAAAGTGCGCGACGGTTGCAACGGCAGCGGCTGTATAGTCCCGAGGGCTCGGTTTCTTGCCAAGCCG
>CAZHUY010000531.1:0-1992 GCA_964535465.1 uncultured Myxococcales bacterium | reverse complement strand
CACCAGCTTCCACGTCGAGAGCCTTGGGAACTACATCCTGTACCCATGGACCAGTGATAGCGCGCACGTGTCGTTGCCCTATGGCACGGGTGTCCCGGTCATCGTCTGTCTGCCCGCCATCACGGTGACGAACAGCAACGACAGCGGCGCGGGCAGTCTCCGCCAGGCCATGGCCGACACCTGCCCGGGTGGGACCATCACCTTCGCCAGTGACCACACCATCTCGCTCAGCACCACGCTGACCACGAGCCGAAATCTGACCATCGACGGGGGCGCTCACTCGGTGGTTCTGGATGGCATGGGCCTGCGGAAGATCATGCACATCCCTGGTGGAAACATCACCTTGAACAAGCTCACCTTTCGCAATGGTAGCTCCACGGGCGAGGCTGGCGGCGTTTCCAACTTGGGCACGCTGACCATCACCAACTGCACCTTCACCGGCAACTCCGCTTCGGTGGGCGGCGCTGTGCATAGCCAGGGCACGCTGACCATCGCCAACAGCACCTTCTCCGCGAACTTCGCCCTTTCAGGCGGCGGCGTTTCCAACTCGGGCACGCTGACCGTCAACAACTGCACCTTCACCGGCAACAGCGGGGCCGGTGTGGTCGGTGGGAGCGGCGTCACGACCATCAACAACACCATCCTGGCCAACAACCAAGGTGGCAACTGCTCGGGCACGATAGACGGATCGAACAACCTGGTGTTTGGGGACGAATCGTCCTGTGGAAATGCCCCGGTCACCGGCGATCCCAGGCTCGCGACGGCGCTCGCCAACAACGGCGGCCCCACCCAAACCTTGGCGCTTTTGAGCGGCTCCGCGGCCATCGACGCCGCGAATCCCACCTTCTGCCCCCCCACCGATCAAAGGGGCGTCACGCGCCCGCTGACCTCGGCGCAACCCCATTGCTCCATCGGCGCCTACGAGGCCAGGGCCAACATCGCGGTTTCGGACACGACCCCCAGCACCGTGATCCCCAATGGAACGGGCCAGGTGGATTTCGGCACCACCCTGGTCGGCACCCCAATCACGAAGACCTTCCGCGTGCTCAACGATAGCCAAGGGGTGGGGCCTCTTGGCATCGCCAGGCTGATCCTGAACGAGCCCATCACCATTCCCTCCAGCGGGTTCGCGCTCACCGCTTCCTTTGGCAAGACCACCCTGGCGGGCGGTGCAACCGGGAACGACACCACGTTCTCGCTCACGTTGTCCGCGACCACGGCCGGCGATTTCAGCGGCACGGTCTCGTTCACGCACGATCAGGCCAACCAAAGCCCCTTTACCTTCACCATCAAGGGCAAGGTCAACTGCCCGGAAGGCCAGCATGGCAACGGGGCGGGACAATGCGCGGCCTGCAGCGTTTGCCAACAAACCTCCTCGCCCGAGCACCCCAACGGGCAATACCAAGCCCAGGCCTGCAGCGCGACCGCCGACACCGTGTGCTCGGATTGCACCCCCTGTCCCGCTGGCTCGCGCCAAGTGGCCGCCTGTTCGAGCAGCGCCAATACCCAGTGCGTGGCGTGCACGGCGTGCACGGCGGGGGTGCAGTACGAGACCCAGGCCTGCAGCAATGCCCAGGATCGCGTGTGCGCTGCTTGTTCCACGGATGCGTGCCCCACGGGGTACTTCCAAAGCGCCGCCTGTTCCTCCCAGGCCGACCGCGTGTGCAGCCCATGCTCCGGGGCCTGTCCGCTGGGCAGCACTCTGTTGCAGGCCTGCACGGCCACGGCCGATCGCATCTGCGGAACGGACAATCCCTTGCCACCCGATCCGCCGACCCCCGTGTCCGATGCGGGCGTCGATGCCACGCAGACGGCTCAGCCCGATGCCCTGGCCCCAGTCGACACAGGCACGGCGCTGGTTCGCGTTGATGCCCACGCGTCTGATGCCGCCTTGGTGTTGGATACCCGATCCGTGGCCACGCCCGACGGCATCACCACGGTCCGTAATCGATTTGAGCCGCCACGCATAGCAGCATAGGCAATTTTGTACAG
>CAZHUY010000530.1:0-2010 GCA_964535465.1 uncultured Myxococcales bacterium | reverse complement strand
AGTGCGGGGATGGGTTCGTGCAACCTACGCGCGGCGAAGACTGCGACGACGGCAACACCACCGTGTCGGATGGCTGCAACAACGATTGCCTGAGCTCAGGCAAGGTCCTTTGGAGTCGCACCTACGGTGGGTCAACTGGCAATGACCTCGCCAACGGCGTGGCTGTCGACAAGGACGGGAACATCGTCGTCGTGGGAGCAACGACCGTCACCAACCTCGGCTTGGAGATCCTGATCTGGAAGTTGGCATCCAATGGCGACGAAATCGTCTCGAGGACAGTGGCTGGCATCGGTGATCATCCTGATACGGCACAGAACGTCGCGATCAACTCGCTAAACCAGATGGCGGTCGTGGGGTCTGTTTACTCGGAGTCCACGCCCAACGTGGGCACCAGGATTTGGTATGGGCTCTTCACTTCGACGGCAAACGAGGTGTGGACGGACAAGAGCTCCGATCTCGGCACAGGCTATGGCATAGCGGTGGACGCCCAGGACAACATGTACTTCGCCGGTAGCTACTACTCGAGTACGACCACCTCGTACGACGCATGGGTCCGGCGCATCAATTCGCTTGATCGCTCCGTCGCGTGGACTGGCACTTTCGACTACGGCAACAACAGTAGCTGCTCGAATCCCTCCGAGTTTCCGCGCAACATCGCGCTTACCTCGGGCGGCTCCGCGCTCCTGGTGGGCCACTACGCATGCAGCTCATCCGATGGCTCCATCTGGCGTTTCGCCATGGCCACCGGAGCCTTCCAACGCAACTCGGACGGTTGCAGGCCCACCTGGGTGATCAACGACAACGTGGGCAGGACGGTCGATGCAGACGGCATCCACATCGCCAACAATGGTGACGTCTACCTCGCCGGAAGCATTGCGGGAAGCGGAGCGATTTGGCGTTACGCCCCGGATCTTTGCGGCACCGGAAACTGTCTCTCACCCTATTGCGCCAAGCCCTCGGCCAGCATCAGCCCCGGAACCTCGAAGCTTCTCGCCATTTCCGGAGACGGAGCCAGCAGCGTGGTCGCCGCTGGCGATAACGGCTATGTCGTGAAGATGAACCTCGCCGGAAGCACGCTCTGGAAACACACCCTGGAAGACGTGAACCTGAATGGGATTGCGGTGGACCCGACCGGGTACATCTACGTCGTCGGCACCACCACCTCTACCGAGCCGTCCACTCCCGGGGATGCCTTCGTAGCCAAGCTGACGCCGTAAGCGCGCCGAAGATTGCCGGTCTCCGCCACTCGGCGTCCAAAGGCTGGTTCGTGAAAAGTGCCGAGCATGAAACGAGCCTTCGTCCGCGCCTCTATCTTGCCTTCAGGTGGAACGCCGAGACCAAAGCTGGCCACGTAGGCTCCGGTTTTGATCCGGCGTGCGAGGGAGCGCAGCGCTCGCAGCAAGAATCGATCACGAACGCGGTGGCTACGGAATGCGCCCTGCCTGAATGATCTGGCGCAGCCCCGGAATCGGCAGCCGTGGCGCGCGCCTCTCTTCCTCAAAGAGGATCTGGGCCAGCGTCGCCGCGGTCAGGTCGCGCTGAGTGTTCTTGTCGACAATTCGAACGTCGTCGCCATTGCGGATCAGTCCGGCGATCTGCGACAGGGTCACGTAGTGGCTATCTTGGGTGTCATATAGCTTGCGATTCGAGTAGCGTTTGATGGTTCGCATCTTGCTCCAGACAATCTCACGGCTCCGTTTGGAAATCCATGTCCGGGTCACCACACCGCAGGGCCGTGTGCTGTAGGTAATCAACGCAGTGGGAATAGTTTTCCGACGGAAGCTTGCGGTCGTGGTGGTCGCGATGCGGAGGCGTTTGTGCCGCCATCATGCCGATGGCGATCGTCTTGTCCACCGTCTCTTGAGCGTGCGTAGTTGCGCATTGCCTAGAGCATTCGGGTCGCCTCACCCATCTTGGGCAGGTGTCCAGCAATCTATCAGGCAGCATGTTCCTGACGGGGATGTCCTTTTGACTGTTGAAAGTCGAGGACGGCTCCAGGGGACAATTACG
>CAZHUY010000529.1:0-2022 GCA_964535465.1 uncultured Myxococcales bacterium | reverse complement strand
GCCAGGACGAAAGGCCCCCCGGAGCCCGAAAACAGATGCTGAGGTCCATGGCCTGAGAAAAATCGCCCACCACGGAGGCAGTCGTTGCTCTCTTGGATCCTCGATGCACCCGGAGGGTGCGGCTGTCCACGCGAAGGTGGACGGCATGAGGCGCGCCAGCGGCGAGCCAGTGCTTGCCTTCGGGAGTCGCCCGAAGGCAGTAACACCCAACGAGACGTTGGGTGCCCGAGCGGCATGCGCCGTCCCGGCTATTGGTCGGGCCCGACAGATCGTTTTCTGTTGCTGGCTCACGATGGTTACCTCCTCTTGATGAGTTGGTCTTCAAGGCCGCGTTCGAACTGTCGGCTCTGATCGAGAACGCGCCCTATGTCCTGGAGGAAGTTGCGCGCGGCCTGGCCCTTGAGGGTCCACCCCGGCCCATCGTCCAGGAGGCCTGCCTTCTGCGCGGCCTGGAGCTGCTCGCGAACTTGTTTAGGCGAGAGCGACTTCAGATTGTCCGTCGTGAGGGGACTGCGCAAACCCAGGCCCTGGATGCGCGCGGACAGCATTTCAAGTTGGGACTTCTGGGCAGCGAAGGCATTCGGGATTCGCGGGGGAGCGGCCGTTTGCGCGCTATGCAATGCGTGCCCGATTTGACCGACCCGCACGGCAGCCTTGTATTCCTCGGCCGTGAGCGAGGATGGCCCACCCTTGGCCTGGCTATAAACCTGCGCGACCAGGTCCTCTTCCCTCCCGATCCAGTTCTTCAGAACTTGGTGGGTGTTGTCCGCCTTGTCGGCTACGGCGGTGAAGGCCTCGTGGCCTTGGCGGAACAGGGCGGTCGCCTTGGAAATCTCCGGGCTGGCGATCTGCTGACGGGCATTTTCGAGGCGTTGCCGCTCCGTGGCTTGAGCTGGGAGCGCCAGGGCTTGGCTCTCCTTCTTCAGCTCGGCCAGCGGGCGCTGGATGAAGTCGCGCCGCCATTGCTCGTAGGCTTTTTGGATTTCTTCGCGACCGGCCCTCCGCATCTGCTGCAGTTGTGCGAGCCGCGAGCACCTGGTGATCGCCTGCTCCAGCCTGCGGACTTCGCGCGGCATGGTCACGCGCACGAGCCAGAGCACGGGTCGGAGCGCACGCCCTACCTGCGCCAGCCGCTTCTCTTTGGCGTAGAAGAGATCGCGTTCGGCCGCCTTCATGATGCGCGTGGCGAGGTCGCGCTTCTCGGCGAATCTCCAAAACTGCAGGAGACCGGTCGAGAGCAAATAGATCCGGTAGACCTTGGCCTCCTGCAGGTTGACGAAGGCGCGGAGGATGGTTTTTGTGGTGGGCAGCTCGCGCGGCGGTGCCAGATTTGCGACACGCCGCTCGGCGTTGGCGCGGATGAGATTGAGGTTTTCGCGCGTGGGCTTGTGTGCCGCCGCCCGCGTGAGGATGTCGTTTACCTGCTCGCGGGTGTAGCCGAGGCGCTCAATCCTGCGCTGCATCCCCTCGCAGCGTGCGACCTGCGCCCAGAACTGGTCCGGCCGCACAATGGGAGCGGCCTTGGGCGTAGCCTTGGCGGCGTGCTTGGCGAGATCGATGCGAACGCGTTGCAGCTCTGGCGTGAGAACCCCGTGGTGGGCAGCGAAGTGCAGCCGAAACGGGCTGGCGATCTTCAGGTCACCGGTGAGGTAACCAATGGTCTGGAGCGTGCGCACGCGCGCCTCGTAACGCGCGGAATACTTCGCATGGTCCGGGAAGTGCTCCTTGAACGCGTTGAGATCCCACCCCGACTCGCCTCGCGCGCCCGATGCAATTTCGAAAATGCGATCATCCATCGCGCTCCATCGGAAGTGGCGAATGACCGCATGACCCTCGGGCGTGGTCTCGGTGTATTGGGGGCAGAGCTCCTTTTCAATGACCCGGCGGCTATCGCGGTTGAGAGGTTCAAGGCGCTCACCGTTTGGCAGGAGCAACGAGACCGGGCTGCGTGGGGTTTTCTGCTCGATACCCAGCCCAAGCCGCTCGCGAAATTCCTTCTCGATGCCGTCCTGCCAGCCGAGC
>CAZHUY010000528.1:0-2036 GCA_964535465.1 uncultured Myxococcales bacterium | reverse complement strand
CAGCCTGAGAGGCCGAACAAGACGACGAGCACGAACCCCGAGAACACGGCGCTTCGACGCATGATCACCTCATTGAGTCTTCCTACCGACAGCAAACCCCGTGCCCGGACAGTCTCGCGACCTGACGCGCGGGTTCCTTAGGCTAGCGCCGCTCCACACCCGACGGTACCCCGACAACGATGACAGGGCGGTCTCAGAAACCAGCACAATCACGTGAGACCCGGAGCGAACCGACGCGACGCACCGATCGCGCCCGCAACCCACGACGAGAGAGAGGACCGCTCAACAAATCGCTTCCCTTCTGCCCCTCAAATTGTGTTTAAAAGCGTTGAGGGTCCTGATGAAACTTCTCTCTCCTCTTGCGCTCACCTTCCTGATCTTCGCTGGCTGCCTCGCCCCCCCTCGCCACTCCGACGGGACGGGAGGTTCTTCGGGTCAAAGCAGTGGCGGCAGCGGTGGATCGAACAAGTCCAGCAGTCGATCGGGCTCGAGCAGCTCGGGCGGCAGCAGCGCCAGCAACAGCGGCGGCGCTTCGGGTGGCTCGTCGGCTTCGGGCGGCGTGTCCAGCGGTGGTGACTCGGGGGGATCGGGTGGCCAGGGCAGCTCATCGGCAGAGGCTGGCAGCTCCGCCGCCTCCAGCGCGACGCACACGGGTGGCAGCGCCGGCCAGGCTGGCGGCACCACGGCGACCGGCGGGGCGGCGGGCAAGGGGGGCAGTGGCGGCGGGGGGGGCACGACCAGCAGTGGCGGCACCACGGCCGCCAGCACCGCGACCTACAGCACGGCCCCGACCCAGTGCACGTTCCCGTCCAGCTGGACGGTGGGCCAGGCGACCTATACGACCTACACCATGCCCAACCCCATTTCGGGCTGCGGCTACAACGTCACCAACAATCAGGTCAAGAACATCGTCACCCCCGCCAACTTCGCCGCCATTCCCGGTAACAGCCCCAGCGACTTCAACACCAGAGATCGCTGCGGGGCGTGCATCCAGGTCGGAAACGCCGTCATCACCATCGTCGACGAGTGCCCCATGGACGCCGCCAGCAACAACAGGCCCTGCACGGCCAACCCGAGCGGACACATGGACCTCTCCAACGCGGCCGCGGGTGCCGGTAACGTGAGGGGCGATCCCGCCGTGCGTGGACAGAATCAGTGGAAGTACGTTCCCTGTCCGGTCAACGGCAACGTCATCGTCCGGCTGAAGAAGGGCAACAACAACGAGATCTTCATCGAGAACCAGATCCTTCCCATCGCCGCCGTCACGTGCAACGGCGAGGCCGCCTCGCGCACCAGCTACGGCGCCTGGCACTTCGGCGCCAACGTCCCGGGTGCCACCTGCGAGGTCACCGACATCGCGGGCCGCAAGATCGGAATCACCCTGGGCACCGTGCAGAACGAAGACGTCGACACCAAGGTGCAATTCCCCAAGTGCCTGTAGGCCACGGTTCGCGCCAGCGACCGCGAAGCTGAACCCGAGTTCCGACGACATCATCACCGCGCCAACCTGCGGCGCGAACAGCCTCTGCCTCTCCCGGATCACCTTCAACAGGTGACAGGTCTATCCGCTGAGTGCGGCCTCCAGGATCAGCATGCTCATGAAGCCGCCGATGAGGCCGAAGGTGGCCGCGGTTTCGTTTCCGTTGCGATGGGTCTCGGGGATGATTTCGTGGCTGACCACGAACAACATCGCCCCCGCCGCGAATCCCATGGCCCAGGGCAAGGAGGCGGCCGCCATGGCCACGGCCGCGGCGCCCAGCAATCCCCCCGCGGTCTCGACGAACCCCGTGCCTACCGAGATGGCGACGGCGAATCGAGATCGATAGCCGGCCGTCACCAATCCCAGGGCCACCAGGAAGCCCTCGGGCAGGTTCTGAATGAAGATCGCCGTGGCCAGCGCCATCCCATTGCCCATGTCGCCGCCGCCGAAACCGACCCCGACCGCCATGCCTTCCGGGAAGTTGTGCAGGGTGATGGCGATGACGAACAACCAGGTCCTGCGCATCTTGCTGGACAGGGGCCCGTCGCGTCCGGTG
>CAZHUY010000527.1:0-2036 GCA_964535465.1 uncultured Myxococcales bacterium | reverse complement strand
GTCTTGCCGGGGAGGATCTCCGAGGCCATGGCCGCGCTGTGGGTCATGCCCGAGCAGCCGATGGTCTCGACCAGGGCCTCCTGGATCACGCCGTCTTTCACGTTGAGGGTCAGCTTGCAGGCGCCCTGCTGGGGCGCGCACCAGCCGATTCCGTGCGTGAGGCCGGAGATGTCCTTGATTTCCTTCACCTGGACCCAGCGGCCCTCCTCGGGGATGGGCGCGGGGCCGTGGTTGGCTCCCTTCGCCACACAGGTCATGTGTTCGACTTCGGTTGAATAGATCATCGGGTTCTCTCCTTGGTGCTTTGGCAAACGCGCCGCGACGCGGGCCGTCCCGGTCAGGGACGTGGAAAACTATCAGATCGGGACATCATTTACGCGGCCGGAAGATCGCACGGTTCGTCGGTCGCGGCAACCGGGTAGACTGATTCTCATGCGCGATCCGCGAACGACCGTGGTGCCCTTTCTTCCGCATCGATTCTCGACCTTTCTTGCAGGGGTGCTGGGGCTCGGAATGCTGGCCTGTGGCGGAAGCGAGGGCTCCAAGACTGGGGCGCACGACGCTGCGCTCGGGGGGGCAAAGCGGTGGCGGCACGAGCACGACCGGGGCGGCCGGGAACAGCGGTAGGGGCGGCGGAGCGTCGAGCGCGCTCTCGAGCGGCGGCACGAGCGGCGGCACAAGCGCTGGCGGGAATTCCAGCACGGGAACCACCCGCAGCGGGCCGGGCGGCCAGAGCGCCGGGAGCGGGGGAACGGGTGGCGTGGGCGGCGGTGCCGCGGGCAATAGCACCGGCGGGATGTCCAGCTCCAGCGCGAGTCTGCTGGGCGGCAGCCTGCGGGACGGTGGACCAGGAGGTGATGCCGGAGGCAAGGGCGGAACAAGCACGAAGGCGACTGGTGGTCAGGGCGGAAGCGCCACCGGCGGCTCCAGCACCGTGAGCAGCACGGCCACCGGAACCTGCACCGTCCCCCCCGAGCCCGGGCCCCTCCTGGGCTGGGCCTCGATGCCGGGCAGTGGCAACGGCGGCACCTCCATCCCCACCACCACGGGCGGCGGCGATGCCACGCCGGTGACCGTCACCACCTTGGAAGCTCTCAACGCCGCGGCCAAGGGCACCACCCCGGCGGTCATCTACGTCAAGGGCGTGTTGGCGGCGGGCACGGTCAAGATCGGCTCCAACAAAACCATCGCCGGCCTCTGCGGCGCCGAGATTCACGGCCACGTAGGCATGAGCGGCGCGGTCAACGTCATCGTCCGCAACATCAAGATCGTCGGCTACAACTGCAGCGACAGCCCGGGCGAGTGCAAGGGCGGCGGCGATGCCGTCAGCGTGGTGGACGGCGCCCACCACATCTGGTTCGATCATTGCGACATCTCGGACGGCTCCGACGGCAACCTCGACATCACCCAAGGATCGGACTTCGTGACCGTGTCGTGGAGCAAGTTCTCCTATTCCAGCAAGCGCACCGACACCACCTCGGGGGCCAGCGGGCACCGCTTCTCCAACCTCATCGGCGCCGACGACGGGGTGGCCATCGACAAGGGCCACCTGAACGTCACCTGGCACCACAACTGGTGGGCCGCCAACATCGACCAACGCATGCCACGCTCGCGCACCGGCAAGATTCACGTGGTCAACAACTTGTTCACCGCCAGTGGCAACTCCTACTGCAGCAATTCGGGCAACTTGTCGTCGCTGCTGGTGGAGAACAACATCTACATCGGGGTCAACAACCCCCTGCAGGAAGACGACGACGGCAACATGCTCTCCCGGGGCAACGTCTTCACCAACACCAACGGCAGCAAGACCTCCAGGGGCACGGGCTTCACCCCGCCGTACACACTCAAGCCCGACGACACCGCCAACCTGGAAGCCACCCTGCGCGCCCAGGTGGGGCCACAAAAGTCATAGCCCGGATGAACCACAGGACACAGGCCGGGCTGCGCCCGCAACCCAAGACCAGAATGTCGTGGTCGTAGACGTCTAGGGATCAATCACATTTTTCTTGAGACCCTGGATCGCGTGTGATCTAGGG
>CAZHUY010000526.1:0-2056 GCA_964535465.1 uncultured Myxococcales bacterium | reverse complement strand
GACCGAGCAGCAGGTCGAACGAGCCCTGGTGCGCTCGGATCTGGACGACGGCGACATCGTGGCCTTGCTCTCACCTGCGGCCGCGCCCTATCTGGAGGCCATGGCCCGCAAGGCGCAAGCGCTCACCCGTCGTCGCTTTGGCCGCATCATGCAGCTCTACGCGCCTCTTTATCTCTCGAACGAGTGCGTGAACCAATGCCGCTACTGCGGTTTTGCCCACGGGCTGGACATCGCGCGCATCACCTTGGACCTGCCGGCAGCCAAGGCGGAGGCGGAGCGCGTGCACGCGCAGGGATTTCGCCACCTGCTGTTGGTGGCCGGCGAAGCCCCTCGCGTCGTCGATGTGGCCTATCTCGAAAGCATCGCCCGCGCGCTGCGCCCGCTCTTCGATTCGATCTCCCTCGAGGTGGGAACCTTCGATCAGACCCGCTACCAGCGTTTGGTCGCCGCCGGCTTCGACGGTCTGACCCTCTACCAAGAGACCTATCAACCCGAGGTCTATCGCGAAGTCCATCCCATCGGCCCCAAGCATGATTGCGCCCGGCGTTTGCGGGCCATCGAGGATGCGGGGGCCGCCGGGTTTCGCACCCTGGGCATCGGGGCCCTTCTGGGATTGGCGCCCTGGCGCCGAGATGCCTGGGCCTTGGCCCAGCACGGTCGAGATCTCACCCAACGCTTCTGGCGCAGCCGTATCGCCATCAGTTTTCCTCGCATCCGCCACCACGCCGGCCACCGACCGCCCGACCATCCGGTCAACGATCGCGAGCTGGTGCAAATGATCTGCGTTCTGCGCCTGGCCCTGCCCGACGCCGAGCTGGTGCTCTCCACGCGCGAGCCGGCGCGCCTGCGCGATCACCTGATGGGCGTCGGCATTACACGCATGAGCGCCGGTAGCAAGACCAACCCGGGCGGCTACGGCGAAGCGCCGGATTCGAGCGAACAGTTCGCCATCGAGGATACGCGCACCCCGGCGCAGATCTCCCAGGTGCTTCTCGAGCGCGGCTTCGAGCCGGTGTGGAAGGACTTCGACGGCGGCTTTCTCGCGACCCCGGAGACGCGATGACCCGAGGACTCTACCTCGTGCTCACCGATCCGGTCGCCGGGTACGCCGCGTGCACCGAGGCCGCGGTTCGTACCGGGCTACGCCACGTGCAGCTGCGCATGAAGGGCGTGGCGACGGCCGAGGTGGTGCGCGTGGGTCGCGAGCTGCGCGCCATCACGCGTGGCACGCAAACGCGGCTCATCATTAACGATGACGTGGCGGTGGCGCGCGCGGTGGACGCGGATGGCCTTCACCTCGGCCAGACCGACATGAGTCTGGCGGAGGCCCGTCGCCTTTGGCCCGAAAGCCGGGGCAAGCTCTTCGGCTTGTCCACGCACGACGAGGCCCAGGCAGCCTCCGCTCTGCTCGCCGGACCCGACTACATCGGGGTGGGACCGGTGTTCATCACGCCCAGCAAGCGCCTACCTGACTCTGTGCTCGGCCTGGAACGGACCGCCGCGATCATTTGTCGCTCGCCCCTTCCCACCGTCGCCATAGGCGGCATCGATCGCCTACGCCTGCCCGATCTCGTGATGCGAGGGATCCGCAGCTACGCCGTGGTTCGCTACGTTTGCCAGCGCACGGATCCCCTCAACGCCATCCTCGAGCTGCAAGCGTGCGAGGCCGAGACCGCCACCTGGGCGATCCCAGAAAAAGATCCGGGTGACCCGGTGCCGGCCCCGCTGCCGCCCGTGGCTCCCGCCAAGTAGCCGGGTCGAGCATCGAGCCTGTGCCCTGGTCTGTCACTCGGTTCGGCGTGGCACCAGGAATCCTCAGACGTGCTCGCCTTCTATGTCGATCACCTTGGCCGGCCCGAGCTGCTCGGGCAGCGTTGGCAGGAGGAGCAGGGCGCCCAAGCCCGACAGGTTGGCGACGATCAGCACGATGGGGCCGATGAGATGGCCCGACACCTTGAGGGCCAGGCAGGTCGGAGCGGTGAGGGCCAAGGCCGCCACGAAGGCGATGTTGCCCGCCAGGATGCTCGAGGTCTTTCGTGACAGGGCCGCCAATCCC
>CAZHUY010000525.1:0-2061 GCA_964535465.1 uncultured Myxococcales bacterium | reverse complement strand
ATCCGGGCCTACGACGCCGACGCGCTTCTCGACATGCCGCTTCCGCGCTCCCTCCTCCCCGCGCGTTTCCCGCGCCGCCTCTACATCACCTTCGACCTCGACGGCCTCGATCCCTCGAACATGCCGGCTACAGGCACCCCGGTGGCCGGCGGCCTCTCCTGGCACCAGGCCATGCGTCTTCTCGACCGCGTGACCCGGGGCCGCACCGTCATCGGCGCCGATGTCGTCGAACTCGCCCCGATCCCCGGACTCCACTTCCCAGATTTTACTGCCGCACAGACGGCCCATCGCCTGCTCGCCCTGATGATGCCATGAACGCCGATTTCCACGACTATTTCATGCGCCTGGCGCTACGCGAGGCCGACAAGGCCGCCGCGGCCAACGAGGTGCCCACCGGCTGCGTAATCATCGCCGCTCCCGGCGGGGACGAACCGGTCCGCCCCGTCGCCATCAAGGTGCTCGGGCGGGCCCACAACCAGACCGAAGCGCTCAAGGATCCCACCGCGCATGCCGAGATGATCGCGATCACGCAGGCGGCCGCGGCGCTCGGCGACTTCCGTCTGACCGGCACCGTGCTCTACGTGACCAAGGAGCCCTGCCCCATGTGCGCCGGTGCGATCGTGCTGGCCCGCATCCCCACCGTCGTCTACGGCGTCGCCGACCCGCAGCGCGGCGGGCAGTCGGTCTTCCAGATTCTCACCCATCCCCAACTCATCCACCCCGCCGAGGTGATCAGCCACGTCCTCCGCGACGTCTCCCGCGAGCGCCTGCAGGCTTTCTTCCGCAACCGCCGCGATGCCTCCCGCGAGCAGACGTGAGGCAACGGGGTGTGTGGTGTGAAGGAATAAATTAATGATGCCGAGACTGATGTCTAGCCTTCTACTCATGAAAAGATAAAATTGTAACATCGATAGACAGGATGAACAGGATGGAGAACCATTCAGCACCCACCTATCCTGAATATCCTGTTCATCCATGTCCGATTCTTTTTGGAAGTAGAAAAATGACAATGCATCGATTGGTAGTGATCGTACCCTCAGTATTACTCTTTGGCTGTCAGTCTCTCACACCAAAGGAGGAGCAAATGAAGATACAGGGAAACGTACAATATCTCAATCCGGCGGGCTTGCACAAGAATCCCGCATATACTCAGGCTGTCGTCGTTAGCGGCAATGCAACGACAATCTATGTCGGTGGCCAGAATGCTGTAGACGCTTCTGGCAACATTGTCGGCAAAGGCGACATCGGAGCGCAAACAGAAAAAGCGCTACGGAATTTGGAGACGGCTCTGGCGGCAGGCGGTGCGGGACTTCAACACGTCGTAAAGTGGAATGTTTATATCCTTCATGGCCAATCGGCCAAGGTGGGATTCGAGGCGTTTCAAAAAATGTGGGGCCAACGTCCGAATCCACCTGTCATTAGCGTGATCTTTGTGCCTGCATTGGCACATCCCGATTTTCTTGTGGAGATCGATGCTGTTGCGATTATTCCTCAGAAATAAGTCACACAACATTGGCTGCTGGCTAGCTCGCAGGGCTCGCAGCCAGACCCACACGTTCGGAGGATCTGAAATGAAGAAGAGATGGATGGTCTTCGCAAGCCTGGCCGTCGCAGCCATGTGCAGCGCCGCCGAGCATACCTCGTTTGGGGTCGAGCCCAAGGATGTCGCATCGGTCAAGATCGCTTTCTCTCGCAACTACCCGCCACTCCTTGAAATCCATCTTCATCGCGCGAAAGCCAAAGAGCTGACGGCTTTCACGACAACAAACCAATTCAAGACCGTGGCGATCCTGATCCAGAGCGAGAGGATATCGGAACCTCGGGTCATGGAACCCGTGGCGAACGGCGTTTTGGAGGTACGCGTCCCCGATCCTGAGACAGCACTGCGGTTGGCGATGACCTTGATGAAGGAAGAGGAAACACCTCCGAACAAAGCGTCGGATGCGACTTCGGAACCCGCGCCGGGCGCGGCTTCCTTATCGCATCAACGCTGACGTTCGGCTCCGCGGGCAGGAATTCGGATTGATCCTGTGTCCCGCACCCGCCATACTGGCGTCGGAG
>CAZHUY010000524.1:0-2063 GCA_964535465.1 uncultured Myxococcales bacterium | reverse complement strand
CCTCCCCGGCAAAGCCGGGGGGTCTCCTTGACTGGGCTAGGCCCCCATAGGCCGGCAGTGCCTCCGCCAGATCTGCCTGGGATATGGGGCCCAGACGTGCGAGCGCGGCCAGGCTGGTCACCGGGCGAGGCTCGCTGCCGCCGGCGACGCCGTAGAAGCGTGCAATCAGGGCTGCCTCGCGCTCGTGGATGCCGTCCATGGAGGCCACCGCGTAGAGACCGCGGGCGATGGCTCGCGCTTGTTCTGCATTCACTTCGATGTCGGAATAGAGCTCCATGGCCTGGTCTCCTTGGTCAACGCCGCCGTCTTGACAATACCCAACCGAGGGTACTTCGGCAAAGCCGATGGGCTCCCGCGAATAGAAGGAACCGCGTCCGGATTCCGGACACTTCGGCACACGCTGAACTACCCTCGGTCGGGGATCGCAGAACTACCCTCGGTCGGGGATCGCATCACCGGTTCGCCCTCGCTTCGGGCGGAGCAGCCCGCGCGGTGGTAGACTCACTGTTTTCATCGCCCTAGGAGGTCGGCACATGCAGCACTGGTACCGCGCAGCCTTGTCTTTCATCCTGTTCGGAGCGCTTTCGATCTCTTGCGGGGGTGGTGGCGAAGACGAGAAAGGTGGTGGCCTCGTCGGTTTCTCGACGGGCACGCCGCAAGCGAGCCCGGTGCCCTCGGATGGGACGAGCGTGGGCGCACCGACGGTGACCGGGGTGGTCGTCACCAACAATCCGGCCACGAACGGCGAGCCTCTGCACGTCACCGTGTCGTTCTCAGATCCCCAGGGGGACATCGCGGCGGTCCATGTCGGCATCGCGGGACAGTCCTCCCACTCGGTCATCGCCGTGACCGGCATCGGGGTGCAGACCAGCGGCTCTCTCTTCATCGATCTCGAGCCTGCCTCGAAGGCCTCCGGCACCTACACGCTCGTCGTGTCGATCACTGACGGGGCTGGCCACAGCAGCGTGGCGGTCAGCGTGCCGTTCACCATTCTCAATCCAGACGGAACGTTTCCATCGGCGGGCGTGGACGCCGGCTCGTCGGTGTCGTCGCCCGATTCAGCGCAGCGGCCCGACCTGGCGCCACCCACTGGGGATGCGGGGGGCGGCGGCACCCCTGACGGCGGTTCCGGGGGGCAGCCCGGATGGTACTTCACCAATGTGGAGTACATCATCGCGCCCATCGATATCACCCTTCAGGAGAACGGGTACCACAAGGCCGTGGCCGGTCTTTATGACTACTCCGAGGGCACGGGAACGAAGAACGGCTTCCGGGTCAAGAAATGGCGGGTTGATGGGAACGGGAATCATATCGCGGGTTCCAGCAGCGTCAGCACCTGGGAGGATCCCCCGACCTACCTTGCGCCTGGAGCCCTGCAGAAACTGAAGGTGTCACGGCACTACGAGGACTCGGGGAGCACGTGGGGGCAAAGTGGGCTTGGGGCATTTTTTGACACGGACAATCTCCCCAGCGCGGATTACGGGACCACGGGCAAGATTGCTTACGTGGACGCGAACGGCTCCACTTACCTCCACGAGTTCGAAGGCGTGATCGAGACGGAGAAGGTGCTCCCCGAGGGGGCCCCGGACAGCACCAAGGCGGTATGGATCCGACTGGAAGCCTATTCCTTCAAGTACGTCTACGGGTGGCGAAACTGACGACGGGGAAACGTCTGTTTCGCTCACCCACTGCCACCGCGCTCATCACGCCCCCAGGGCCTTCATCCTACTTACGGCCCGGCCTTCAGATCGCTTTCGGACCCGTCCTTGCGGGTGCATAGTTGCCCCAGCGTCACCGATCCCGTGGTGTCCGGAAAACCATCGCCGCCGGTCAGGCAGCCTCCCGATGGTAGAAGTTGAGCATTCCGCCGAGCCGGGACCGGCAGACGACCTTGCCACGCCTCCCAGCCTCGTCGGCCGACTGAGCGTAGGGCGGACAAGTGCCATTTTTCGAGACGCATGAGCACCGGATGCGTTGTTGCGGCAACGCCGATATAACCTGTTACGTCAAGTAACGCATCCCCCGGCAGAGCCGGGGGCTTTCCGGCGTGAGCCGCTCAAAGC
>CAZHUY010000523.1:0-2066 GCA_964535465.1 uncultured Myxococcales bacterium | reverse complement strand
GGGGTTCGGTTGAGCGGGCGAAGGGACTTGAACCCTCGACGTTCACCTTGGCAAGAGGCCGAAGGGCCAAAATCACCGTCGAGAAACCGAGCAAAGACGCGGGCTTACCGTCACAAGGAGTCTCGGGCCGTCCAGCCCCGTCTCGCTCAAGTGGTTATGGAGGTGGTTATGCGGAAGGGATTCGCCACTTGCCTCATACCGCGGAAACGTGTCGGCGACGCATCGCTTCTGAGATCCTGTCGGTCGGACCAGCCGGCCGATCACCCAACCCGTTGCCAGAAAGTGAGATACTGCACGGAATCATGAGCGCGGACGGCACGGCGCAGAAGCTGGCCAACATCACCGACGAAGGCCTCTTCGAACGCTTGGCCACGGCCGTTCTTAGGCATGCTGACCCGCTCTGCAAGAATCTAGTCCATTGTGGTGTGAATGCTGATGGCCAGACGATCCCAAGCCCACTGGACGGGATCTGTTTTGTTCCGGGTGCCGACCCGCCCCGCATGGTTGCCGTCCACCACACGATTACCGAAACAAAAGGGCTGAGGACGAAGTGGCTTCAAGATTCGTCAGCCGTCAAACACCGCAAGGGGACCAAACACAAAACTCCAGACGGGGATCTCGTCAAAACAGCGTGGAAGGTGCGGGAGGAGAGGCAACGCACACCTGACTTGCGCGCAACTCTGGTACTGTCGACCAACCAGGAACCGTCAGAAGACCTCGTGCGTGACGTGCGCGCTATTGGCGCTACGAACGGCATCGACGAGGTAGTCATCTGGTCGCGATCACGGCTCTGCCATATCTTGGACAACGATCCGACGGGGCAGTGGATTCGTCGCAAGCACCTAGGGATCGAGGAGGAGCTGCTCTCGATCGAATTGTTGCGCGATCTCTCCAAGACGAGCCTTGAGTTGTATGAGGAAAGGTTGCAGGACCGGCCGTCTCTCTGGGTTGATCGAGCGCTTGATGCCCGTCTGAGAGGACGAACGAGCAGGAAAATAACCTTTGTCATGGGCGCAGCCGGAGCCGGAAAGTCCGTGGCGTGCTATCGCAGGCTCAGAGCGCATGTTGAAGCCGGCGGCGTTGGGCTGGTGCTGCAGCATCAGGACCTTGCTGCGGAGATGCGCCTAGAGACGGCGGCAGTCGCCAGCCTTCGCAGGTTGCATCCGACGCTTACACCCGCCGGACCGACGCCCTTTTCTCTCTGCTCACCCGAGAAGCCACTCTTGCTGGTCGTTGAAGATATCAACTATGCACCGCAACCGCGGTTGCTTGTGGAGAAGTTGGCGGGTTGGGCTCAGGACAAGGACAAGTCAGCCGGGAGCAAGACTCAGGGCAATGGCAATTCCGACGGGGACAGCCTGCCACCGTGGCGCGTCTTGTGCCCTTCATGGCCTGTGGAAGGTCTTCTGGATCGCGTGCGGCAGGGGTTCGAAGAAACCCTGGTGATGACCGATGTCTTCACCCCGGGTGAAGGCCGAGAGGCCGTCTTGCGAAGAGAGCGGGCTGCGGGTTGCGTGATCAGCACCCTCAAGGCAAGCGAGATTTCCGAAGCTTTCGGGCACGATCCCTTGCTGATCGCGCTGCACAAGCCCGGCGAGTCGCAGGACGCTCATCAAGTCATTCAGGGCTTTGTGGAAGGTGCCCTTTGTCGCGCAGCAGAGGCAGCCAGCGGGGTGACGCCAGGAGATGGTCGGGAGGCACTGAGAGCGCTTGCCAGGGAGATGCTTCAGCGGCGACGGGTCGATCTCGTCTGGCGCGAGATCGGAGAATGGGATGGCCTGCGAAATGGACCTATGCAGGTGATTGCGACCCTTGCGAAATACGGTGAGTTGCTTCGGCTGACGGGACCTTCGACCGACCAACAGCTGTCATTTCGCCACGACCGTGTTCGAGATTGGCTTCTCAGTGATGCTGCCGCGGACATGGAACGCCGAGGCGTTCTGTCGGATGAATTGCTCCAAGACCCGTACTTTGCCGAGGTGTTCGGTAACGTTCTCGCCTTCGACCAGCCGACTGAGACTGGTCACGCTCGTTGAGGGATTGGGAGTCGCGGTTTCTGATGGGCG
>CAZHUY010000522.1:0-2071 GCA_964535465.1 uncultured Myxococcales bacterium | reverse complement strand
ACCAGCAACTCGCCGCCAAGAACTACATGGCTACCGTCCGAGACGCGGAGATCAATGTCCAGACGCCGTGCGAGCCCCTTGGCGGTCGACCATCCGACAAGCAGCGAGCTGGCCAGCCCCGGGCCCCGGGTGGCGGCAATGGCGTCAATATCCTGCCAGGCGACGTCGGCCTGCGCGAGCGCCTCGGGGATGATTCCGGGCAGGAGCTGAATGTGACAGCGCGAGGCGATTTCGGGGACGACCCCCCCATGGGGGCGATGCTGAATCTGCGTATGCACTACGTTGGAGAGGATCGTGCGGCCGTCTTGCACGACGGCGGCCGAGGTTTCATCGCAGGAGGTTTCAATGCCGAGAACGATCATGGGGGCTAGGGGGGAGGGGTTAGGTACTAGGGATTAGGTGCTAGTGTCCCGTCCTGATATAGATTGTCACCTGCAAGCAAAGAAAGGCAGGTGCAATGAGGACGACGATTCGGTATAGTGAGGCATTCAAGTTCCAGGTGTTGCGCGAGCTCGAGACAGGTCGCTTTGCGACCATCGGCGAGGCAAGGCGCGCATATGGGATAAAAGGCAGGGCCACGGTTGAGGCGTGGGCGTTGAAGTATGGCATGGATCATCTGATTGGAAAGGTCGTGAGAGTGGAGACGCCGAAGGAAGTCAGCGAGTTGAAGGCTCTGCGCAAGCGTGTGAAGGATCTTGAGAAGGCCTTGGCCAACGAGCGCCTCGACCACCTGCTCGACGAGGCGTATCTGCAGATTGCCTGCGATCGGGCGGGCATCGAAGACGTCGAGACGTTCAAAAAAAAACACGCAGAGAAAGTGTGAGCATTGCCTCGGAGCGCCCTTCTGGAGGGTGCAAGCCGAGCATCAGCCAGCTCTGCGCCCGCGTGGGCATGAGCCGGCAGAACTACTATGCGGCGCGCCGCCAGCGCGAGCGTCGCAAGATCGACGAAGAGCTGGTTCTCTCCCTGGTCCGGCGCGAACGCCGTGAGCAGCCGCGGTTGGGCGGGCGCAAGTTGTTCAGACTCATCCAGGCCGACTTGATTGAAGCCGGCGTGGAGATCGGGCGCGACCGGCTTTTCGAGCTGCTCGCGCAAAACGACCTGCTCGTCGCCCCCAAGCCGGCCAAGGCGCGCACGACCAACTCTCGCCACAGCCTGCCGGTTTTCCGCAACCAGTTCAGCGGCATGGCCTTGACGGCCCCAAACCAGGCGTGGGTCAGCGATGTGACCTACATCGACACCGACGAGGGCTTTCTCTATGGGGCGCTGATCACCGACGCCTACTCGCGCAAGATCGTCGGCGAGCACATCGGCGACAGCTTGGAGGCCGAGGGATGCATCCACGCCCTCGACAAGGCGCTGGCGGATCTGCCAGCCGACGCCCATCCCCTCCACCATTCCGACCGGGGCTCCCAGTACTGCTGCCATGCCTATGTGGAGCGGCTTCGGAGCCGGGACCTGGGGATCAGCATGACGGAGATCCTGCACTGCTACGAAAACGCCATGGCCGAGCGGGTCAACGGCATTCTGAAGCAGGAGTATGATTTGGACCGGAGGTTCCGCACCAAGGCGCAGGCGATCGAAGCCTTCAAGCAGGCCGTCTGGCTCTACAACCACCGCAGGCCCCATCTGAAGCTCGACTACCGGATGCCGGCCGAGGTGCACGCCCAGGCGGCCTGAAGGGCGGAACCGAACCGCGCTGCGGCACGTCGTCGCTTCGCCCTCGGCCCTTCGGGCCGCCCCTCCGGGGCCGGGCTGCGCTCCTCCGCCCCGCAGCGCGGCGGCCCGCGGGCGGCGCGCCGCAGGCGCGCCTCGCCCTTTGCGGCGGCTCAGCATGCGGCTTCTCCTCAGGCGTGATTCTACGAAGCTCATGGAACAGAATTCACAGAAAAAGGTGACAAACGGAAACTAGGACTTGACAGGGCTAGGGGTTGGGGATTAGAGCGTGTCCACGGGGCTGACGACGCCCATCGGCCCCTTGTTCAGCACGTGCGTGTAGATCATCGTGGTTTCGACGTTGGCATGGCCGAGCAGCGCCTGGACGGTGCGGATGTCCTGCCCCGCCTCCAGC
>CAZHUY010000521.1:0-2074 GCA_964535465.1 uncultured Myxococcales bacterium | reverse complement strand
GGTCCAAGGCCAGGTCCACGGCGCTCGCTCTGGAAACCTGCCTCAGTAGGTCAGGCCGAAACCATACGGGAACTGGGGCTGGTAGTTGGCGTCGCCCTGGTTGATGGGGATCTGGGCGTTGTTGCGCGGCCAGGAGTGCGACAGCTTGCCGGTCGGCTTGTAGGCGCCGAAGAGGACGTCAGCGACGCCATCGCCTTCGGTACCGGGCAGCCAGACCACCAGGACGGCGTGGGCGCCGGCGATGACGGGCTCGATGGGGATGGGGCGGCCGGTGACCAGGACCACGACCACCTTGCGGCCGGTGGCCTGGGCGGCCTTGATCAGGCTCATGTCGTCGCCGGACAGCTCCAGCTCCTTGCGATCGCCCTTGGTTTCCGCGTAGGGCTCTTCGCCCACCACCACCACGATGGCGTCGGCGTTGCCGGCGTTGCGCACGCCGGGCGAGAAGTCGACCTGGGCGCCGCCCGCGGCCTTCTGAATGGCGCGCAGGATGGTGGTGCCGGGGGTGACGTTGCCCCGACGGCCGTACCAACCGGTGGTCCAGCCACCGCACTGAATGCCCATGTCGTCGGCCTTGTTGCCCACCACCAGGATGCGTCCCTTCTTGGGCAAGGGCAGCACGCCCTGGTTCTTCAGCAGCACCGCGCTCTGTCGGACGGCGTCGCGCGCGACGGCTCGATGCTCGGGCGAGCCGAATTCACTGGCGAAGCTGGTGTTGGGATAGGGCTGCTCCCACAGCTTGAAGCGCGCCTTTTGCTTGAGGATGCGGCGAACGGCGTCGTCCACGCGCGACATGGGCACCTTGCCCTTCTCCACCAGGCGCTTGAGCGCCTGGATGTACCATTCGTAGCTGGTGGGCACCATGCCCATGTCCACACCCGCGTTGATGGCGGCTTCCACCTTCTGTTCGTTCGAGCCGGGAATGGTGGCGATGCCCTCCCAGTCGCTGACCACGAAGCCCTCGAACTTCAGCTCGCCCTTCAGCACGTCGGTGATGAGGTACTTCTGGGCGTGCATGAACTGGCCGTTCCACTTCGAGTACGAAACCATGATGGAGGCCACGCCGGCCTTGATGGCGGCGATGTAACCCGGCAGGTGGATGGCGCGCAGCTCCTGCTCCGAGCAGATGGCGTCGCCCTGATCCTTGCCGTTGGCCGTACCACCGTCGGCCAGGTAGTGCTTGGCGCAGGCCATGACCGCGTCGGGCTGGCCGGGCTCGCCTTGCATGCCCTTGATCATGGCGGCGCCCATCATCTCGGCCAGCTCGGGCGTCTCGCCGAAACCTTCGTAGGTGCGGCCCCAGCGCTCGTCGCGCGGCACGGCGATACAGGGCGAGAAAGCCCACGGGATCCCGGCGGCGCGAATCTCCAGGGCGGCGATGCGGCCCACCTTCTCAATCAGCTCGGGATTGCGCGTGCAGCCCAGGCCGATGTTGTGCGGAAACACCGTCGCGCCACGGATGAGGGCCATGCCGTGGACCGCGTCCGTACCGTAGATCATGGGGATGCCCAGGCGCGTGCTGAGCGCGCGTGTCTGCATCGACGTCACCACCTTGGCCCAGTTGGCGAGCATGTTGGGATCGGGGCGTTGCTCGCCGCCGTTCAACACCCCACCGATGAAACGCTTGCGGATGTCGTCGGTGTTCTTCACCAGCTTCCAATCCACCTGGGTCATCTGCCCGACCTTCTCTTCCAAGGTCATCTTGGCCAGCAGCTCCTCGATGTCGGGAGTGGGCACGCTGGCCCGCCCGGCGGCAAGCTGAGTGGACGACTTGCCCTGCCCCATGCCCACGCACCCCAACAGAGAGAACGACGCGAGGGAAGCCGCGCACACAGAAACCCATGACGAGATCGGCCGATGGTTTTTCATCAGCCGAAACTACACCGAGGTCGCGGCAAACGGGAAGCCCTGAACCGTCCCGCGCGTCCGACAACTCATAATCTGCAGAGAACACAAAGCGGGCTGCGCCCACAACCCAAGACGAAAGGTCGTGGTCGTGGCCGTGGTCGTGGCCGTGGCCGTGTGAACAGGTCAAGACATCGCTGACACTTTGATGCCAGGACATCGCTGACAC
>CAZHUY010000520.1:0-2078 GCA_964535465.1 uncultured Myxococcales bacterium | reverse complement strand
TGGCTGACAAGTCGATTGACCTGAAGCACGCCAAGCCCATCTATTCCGCCATCACCACTGCGTCCTGTAACTGTCACTTCCTGGAAGTCCGACTCGCGCAGCAATTCCTGGCAGAAGCGCTCAAAACCTTCTGGAGGCAACGCCTGAAGAATTCCAAGGACCTCCTCTCGATGGGTACCCGTGAAGGCACCAGACTCGGTTGGTTCCTCCGCGAGGATGGCGACCGCATTGCGCCGTGTCTCTGCCGCTCCGGTTCGCGCCCGTCCACCCTGAACGCTCTTGAATATTGCAAGTGCGTCGTCGTGTGAAAGCGCCTTCTGTTCGCGGCCCTTGTCAGTCAGGCGCCAGACACCTCGCTTGCTCGCGTCGATATAGCCAGCCTTGGCCAGGTAGAGCCTTGCCCACGCCACAGCGTTATCGAACCGTGAACGACCGTTCTGGTTCGGAACCGATCGCTCGGCATCAGTGACCTTCAGATGGCGAGCAACTTGGTCCGTTGCCTCCATGGGTCTCGCCGAGCCACCGAGTTGTTGCAGGGCAAGCAGGATCGGTTCGAAGTACCTGACAAACTGAGGTCCGGAGTGTGCGCTCTTCGTTGCCATGATGTCCTTGATAGACCAAACGCTCGTGGTGTGCCTAACGGCTTGCCGTTCAGCGGCGAAGCCCTTGTTGGTGGTCGATAATACACCGAGGCCTGGAGCCATGCTGAGCCTCTAGGTTCTGTGAAGATGCTCGTGGCTTCGGCCGACTGCAACGGCGTGTTGGACATGGGGACCGCCGCGCCGGAACTGCACCGGTCGCCGACACGGCAACTGCTTCTCGGCTTCCAGTGGTTTCTGCCAGCGCCGAGATCGTCGTGGTGTTCGCGCCGTCATCGCGGCGCTGGGTCTGCCAGTGCCGAGGAGGCTGCTCGCATCCTGAGCGGGTTCAGTGCCGTCAGCCACCCGAGAGACGATCCCCGCGCTGAACCTGAACTGGTCCTCGCTGGGCACCCTGCCGCGCGCACCACCGCAGCCGCTTCCGTGCTTCCGTCACCGGCAACCCAGGTTGGCTATCAGCAACGGCACAGCTTCGCCAGCAAGCAGGGTGCCGTGGCCGTCAGAACTCCTGCCTCAACACCTGCGGTCCCCGATGGCCAACGATCTGCCGTTCAGCGGTCTGGGCGCCGCCAAGCCGGCGCTGCGATTCTAGGCCAATGCCCTTGCGGCGACCAGATCCGCTGCAACGGCGGGTTCGGCGGCGTACTCGGGATGTCCATCGACGCGCGGAAGTCCGTATCGTCTCGCACTAAACCGGCGTACCATTCTTCGCGGAGATTAAAGAATGCGGATCGATGCTGAAACGCAGTGGCAGCGGTTGATTCGGTCATACAAGAAGGTGGTCGCTCTCGCCACAGACATGGGAAGCACCACGCTCGAGATGGGTGGTACCGATGCCAGAGACGCCACCGTGACCTTCTTCCACGACTGCCAAACCTTCAAGAATTGGCTGAGGAAGGACCCGCGCGTGTCCACGGAGGACCTGGAGAAATACGTTTCTTCGACGCAGGCACTATCCGTGGTGGTTAACCTCCGCCACGCACTGGAGCATGCTCTTACTGCGGTACAAACGGGGTCGACGAGGAAGCGGACGAAACCGAGGCCGTATCGGATCATTGCCGAGTGGATCATCGACTTTCCCGGCACCAGGCCCCTTCAGATGAAGCAAGTCGAGGAGAGGTTGAACTTCTATCGCGGGACATCTCTCGTCGGGTGCATTAGGTTTCGTGCCAAGGACAAGCTGGCCAACAACGATCGGTTCACGATCGCGAGGGACGGTCCACTGACGAAGTCTACGGGACGCGCTGTCACGTCATCGCGCCTGACTGTTCTGATGGATGGGAGAGAATACAACACGGCCCAGCTCGCCACGGACTGCGTGTCCGAATGGCGAACCTTCCTCACCAGCAAGAGCATCGCGCTCGCTGACGAGTAGGGCAGCGGGCCTCGGCAAGGCTTTCTGCTGATCCGCCGCTCGTCCGCCGAACGCCTTGCCGTTCAGCGGCGGGCGCCGGA
The DNA here is from genome assembly GCA_964535465.1 of uncultured Myxococcales bacterium. GTDB lineage: Bacteria > Myxococcota_A > Polyangia > Fen-1088 > Fen-1088 > Fen-1137. Next base: position 24 of record CAZHUY010000520.1, on the reverse strand, counting down.
GGCGACCGTCCGCTGCAACGGCTT
>CAZHUY010000519.1:0-2080 GCA_964535465.1 uncultured Myxococcales bacterium | reverse complement strand
TGTCCCCGGTCTTCAAGCTCACGCCGCTACACCCACAGGAACTATAGGAGAGCCCATTTTTTGCCCCAGTTTTCGAACATCGTCGCCTTTGCCAACGTGGAGGATTCTTCTGGCCTGCATCGCCACACTCCGCTCGAGAAACTACCCCCTGGGCGGCAGCTACGCTTACCAATTCCCCATATCGTCAGACCGAGATGCCCGCGCCATGAAGCTGAGCGCCTTGCGGGTCTATGCCCGAGCCATCGACCGCGTGTGGCCTGGGCTGGTCGCTTTCATCCCACGAAGCGTCCTGAAAAGTTTCTGGAAATAGCCAAGGCTCTATGCGGCCTTGTGCCTGAAGTCGACATCATCATGATCGGAGAGCCCAGCGGGCCTGCCTTTGCACAGATTCAGTCTGATCCCGTTCTACGCACGCGAGTTCATCTGGCTGGGAGCGTTTCGAATGAGATCCTGTACGCCATAGCCCAGGCCTCAGATATCATGGTCTTCACGGCGGGCATTTCGGTCACCGGAACGATCATGCGCGAGGCCCTGGCCCTTCATGTTCCGGTTGCCTGCCTGCTGGACCCAGCAGACTCGCTGCTCTTCAATCTTGTTGATGTGGGCAAGGACGTTCTAGGGCTGCCAATGGAGGAGCCCCAACTCGCCGCAAAGTCCATTGCTGCAGCATTGCGAAGCCCGTCAGCCCTTGCCGAGCAAGCCGACAGAGCGGCCGCCAGAATAGCGGGTAGAGGCATCGCCATGGAAGAGTTCTCTGACCGGACCGTAGGAGTTTGAAGCGCCATTTTCGACCGGAACCATCGTGACCATCAGCGCAACGCGCCAAGCCGATAAGAGAGATTCTGTAAACTAGGCCTATGGGCCGGCGTAGTACACGATCGCGATGTCGAGACAATCCCGAGCCAAACCGCTCAGGGTGCGCTCGGAAAAGTAGGCAATGATGCCGTCTAGCACGCGCCCCCCCGTGCCGACGGTTGCGGCGCCGTCACGGCTCCGTCTTCGCGTCCCTTGCGGCGAAAGTAACGCATGGCGGCGAGCGCCTGACGAACGACTCGAACGTCGTGAACGCGCACGAGCGACGCGCCGCGTTCCGACGCGAACAGACACGCGGCGACCGTTGCCCCAAGGCGCTCACTCGGCGGACACTCCTCGACGAGCGAGAGAAAGGACTTGCGACTGGGCCCAAACACGATGGGCGCTTCGAGCGAGCCGAACTCGTCGAGTCGCTCGAGCAACGCCATCGACTGGAGAGCATTCTTGGCAAACCCGACGCCCGGATCGAACAAGATGTCGTCGCGCGCTTGCCCGCACGCCACCGCGCGGTCGCGCACCGTGCACCACTCCGTCATCACGTCGCGCACGACGTCTCCGTAGCCCGAGTCGGGATACTGCGAGAAACCGGCCATTGCCTGCATCGGGCCTCGCGAGTGCATCAAGACGAGCGCAGCGCCGTGACGAGCGGTCACCTTTGCCAGCTCCGGATCCGCCAAACACGAGACGTCGTTGATGACGTGCGCCCCCCAACCGAGCACGGCATCTGCCACGGCGGGATCTGCGGTGTCGACGGATACCCAGCAGCGTTGGGTCTTCACGGCGTAGCTGACGGCGGGACGCAGTCGCTCGAGTTGCACGGAAGTCGCGACGGGGGCTGCGCCGGGACGCGTCGATTCCGCACCGACGTCGATCACGAAAGCGCCCTCGTCCAAGATCGCGTCGATCCGCGCTTTGGACAGGTCACCTTCGTGACGTCCTCCGTCGAAGAAGGAATCCGGGGTGACGTTGAGCACGGCCATGACAGCTGACCCGTGTTTTCGGGTTTGTTCGTCAAGTGCTGTGCGGAAGGGCCCCACCCGGTTTCACTACCAAATCTGGGCCGATTTCTCAACGCGAGAAGCCTGGAAGATCGCAGCATAATCCCGCATCGCGGATTTCTGCCCGCCTGCGGATCGCGCGAGATTTACGTGGTCGCGACGAGACCGTAGGAGTTTGAAGCGCCATTTTCGACCGGAACCATCGTGACCATCAGCGCAACGCGCCAAGCCGATAAGAGAGATTCTGTAAACTAGGCCTATGGGCCGGG
>CAZHUY010000518.1:0-2101 GCA_964535465.1 uncultured Myxococcales bacterium | reverse complement strand
CCAGGGGCGTTGCCCCAGGCTGGTATGGTATGGGCCTTCGGCCCGTAAGCCGTCCGCTCGTAAGCCTTTCGCCGGTGCGCTTTGCCCTTCAACTCGCCGCAGCCAGTCCCATTCGCCTCATGAAGACGAACCGTCCACCATCGACTTCGCTCCGACGCGATGGACCGCACCGTTGGCGCTGGGATGAAATATGTTTGCCGGGTTCCAGGGGCGTTGCCCCAGGCTGGTATGGTATGGGCCTTCGGCCCGTAAGCCGTCCTCCACCGGTAACGCTTCGGCCCGTAAGCCTTGCGCCAACGGCGCATCATATGCCCGCGCGGGGCAACGAGCCTCGACGGGTTGCCGCCAACCGTGAACTCATCGAGCTCTTCGAAAAGAAGTTTCAGGCCACCCTCGCTCGCATTTGGGGGCGAGGCGGAATCGCCATGATTGCTCTGCGTCATAAAACGGGCGTTCAGCCGTTGCTTCTTTGGCTGGCCCAAAACCTAGGCCTGCGGCCTAGGCTGGGATCGTATCAGGCCTTTGGCCTTACAGATTTGGGTCGCTGCCCTAGGCGAGGATTGTGTCAGGCCTTTGGCCTGTTGAATTTCCGCGCCAACGGCGCAATGACATCCCAGCCTGGGGCGAAGCCCCAGGTTTTCTATCGTCCCCCAACCATAAGGGCCAACGGCCCGGTCTATCGCTACCGCCATGCCTCAATCGCTCGACAAGGTCCTGCTTCACCTGGTCTTTAGCACGAAGGATCGTTTCCCGTGCCTGGGCGCATCCGTCCGCCCTGCGCTCCACGCTTATCTCGCGACCGTCTCTCGCTGCGAATGTCCGCGTGCCGGTGGCGTGGCGGATCACGTTCACCTCGCCATTCAATTTCCGCGCACCATGACCATCGCCGCTCTGGTCGAGGAATTGAAAACGGCGTCGTCGAAATGGCTCAAAACCCAAGCGCCGGAATTGTCGGGCTTCGCATGGCAGCGTGGCTATGGCGTGTTCTCCGTCGGCCCAAGCGATCTGGATGCGTTGCTGGCATACATCGACCGTCAGGAGGAGCATCACCGGACGCGGACGTTTCAGGACGAGTATCGGGCGTTTCTCGCGAAATACCGGGTCGAATATGACGAACGGTATGCGTGGGATTGAGCGGGCCTTCAGCCCTCTCTGGTTTTTCAACCTCATTCCTGGGGCGTTGCCCCAGGCTGGGATGGGACGGGCCTTTGGCCCTCCTGGCACGCATTGCCCGCTGTTCAATCCACGCGTACGCGTCTCTGTGAAGCAGCGTCTTTGAGGAGCAGTCGGTTTTAGGACGATGCGTCCTCACAGGCGGATCCGGTCGACTCTGGAGGTATCCGGCTGTTTTCGATGTCTTCAACCGCGTGGGTGCCCGGTCGGAAGCACCGAAGGTGCGGGTTTATCCCAGCCTGGGGCAACGCCCCAGGATCCTATGGTCCCCAAACATAAGGGCCGAAGGCCCGGCTTATCCGTGCCGCCCTGACCATTCATCCCGCAGCCTTGACCGGGGGGCGGCGGGCGGGCTGCATCGCGGGATGGCCAACGCTGAATTGCAGATCGAGAAACTCGTCACGGGCACCGGAGCGGCCCCGAAAAAGGGCGACGCCGTCACCGTGCACTACACGGGGCGCTTCACCGACGGGAAGAAATTCGACAGCTCCGTGGACCGCGACGAGCCGTTCACCTTCGTGCTCGGCGCGCGGCAGGTGATCTCCGGCTGGGATCTCGGCGTGGCGACGATGGTCGTCGGCGACAAGGTCAAGCTGACCATCCCGCCGCATCTGGCCTATGGCGAGCGCGGCTATCCCGGCGCGATCCCGCCCAACGCCACGCTCGTCTTCGAAGTCGAGCTGCTCGGCATCGCGTAACGCGCCTTCTCTCACGCGTAAAAAAGCCGCACTTTGCGTGCGGCTTTTTCGTATCGGCTCCCTGCGGACTCGGACGAGGCCGGGAGAGTCGGGCGTGCTGTTGCGGGGCGCTTATTTGGCGGGGGCCGCGGCGGCAGGCTCGGCGGCGGGGGCCGGCGCGGGCTGCTGGGCCTGCTTGATGGCCTGGAGCTCGGTCATCGCCTGCTGCTGGAGCTGCTGCATCTTCTGCA
>CAZHUY010000517.1:0-2126 GCA_964535465.1 uncultured Myxococcales bacterium | reverse complement strand
TTCGAGCCGCCGCTTGAGCCCGGGTGTTCCAGAATCATGAACGATGATTTAGCACGCAGTGCGGCCGTTGTCCTCCGCTATTCAGCTGTGCGCACCTGCATCTCGATTCTTGATTTGAGCCAGCCCGCCCTGCCCGCTAACATAGAGGTATGCTTAAGCACCTCGTCACACTCTCTGTGCTAGCGACCGGCGCGGCCTGGGCCGGCGAGCCCACGGTACGCACCATCACGGTCCCCGACGAAGTGGCCGCCGTGACTTCGAACCCCGAGCTGTCGGGCATCGTGTGGAGCCCGGGTCTGCGACGCTACCTTCTCGTCACCGATGACTCAGGGCTGCGCGATGAAGGTTCGAACCACGCCCCCATCTTGCTTGCCCTGAACCAGGACGGCGTCCTCGACAAGACCTTGGTCCCCATCCTTGGGGTGAAGAAGCTCAATGATCCCGAGTCCGTGTGCGCCGGCCCCGACGGCACCTTCTTCATCGTGACGTCTCACTCGCCCAACCGGAAAAACCGCACCTCGGCCCCACGACGACAACTGCTGCAAGTCAAGCCGGACAAACGGGGGATGCGCGTGCTCGCCTCGTTGGATCTCACCAACATCAAGAATGGCGGCTCCCTGCTGGCGCTGGCCGGGCTGCCCCCCGACGGCCGATTGGACATCGAGGCCGTCACCTATCACGACGATGCACTCTTCATCGGGTTCAAGTCGCCGCTGACCGAAGCAGGCCAGACCGTGGTCGCCCGCATCGCCAAACCGCTGCTGGCCTTGCGCGCCGGCCACCTTGAGGCCAAGGCCATCGAACGCTACCTGGCCCTCTCCCTGTGTGTCGATGAAGAGGGCGCAAAGATCTGCCAGGGCATCTCCGATATGACCTTCTTGCCAGATGGCTCGTTGGTCCTGACCGCCAACGCCCCCAAGGGTGGGCCCAAGGATAACGGCGGCGCGCTCTGGCACCTGCCCAAGCCACTGCACAAGAGCGCTGCGGTGTTGCTCCAGCGTTTCCCGGAGCTGAAGCCCGAGGGTGTGACCCTGGCGGCGAACGGCCGTGGGCTCGTGCTGGTGTTCGATACCGACACCAAGGCTCCCAAGTGGCTGGAGCTGCCCCTGCCCGCCACGGGCAAATGACCCGGTAACCATCAACGAGAAGTTGGAGGGAGCGCGGCACGAAGCAGGCCTTGCGGGTCGCGCCCGCGAAGGCCTGCGTGTAGCCAACCCGATGCCCTCTACTTGGGGCAGCCGACCGTCAAATCCCAGGCGGTGCCGGTGGTGTTGCCGGAGCAGTTGGGCGTCACGTTGACCGTCACGACCGAGCTCGCCCCGGAGATCTGTGCCAGCAAGGCCGCGCAAGGGGCCAAACAAGCGTGAGCGGCCAGGCGCAAGCGATAAGCCAATCCCTGGTCATCGGCGACGTTCAACCAAGGCAACGCCTGGAACAGGGCGAAGGCACAGAAGCCAATGGCCAGTGACGGCGAGAAACGGCGATAACCGCAAAGAATGGAGACCGCCAGGAAGGCCCCGGCCACCAGAGCGAACACAGCCAACACAGGACCCACGGTCCTGATAGCCTGAACAGGGCGCATCAGCCGCGTGGGTTCGGACATGAGGCGGGGATGGACAGGATGTGACTACGCGCCGGACTTGAAGAGCTTGCCGCGCAGCTTGCAGAAGGTGCCCGCCAAGCCCACCAAGATGATGGTGCTCCACGGCGCCCACACGCACAGCGAGCCATAGCCGAGAGCATTGGGCCGCTGCCCAGCTGTTGGAAGGAGCGTGATCGCCGCCGATGCGGCCGCCGCAATGGTCAGCCCGAGCATGATGCCGTATCCAGGTTGTTTCTTCATGATGAGCACGGACGACTATAGCGCTGATCGCACCTGGCAGGCATCGACGTATTCGATGGGCCGGCCGACCAAGACGCTCGCGCGGCTTCGCTGCGCTGATGTGGAATTGGGCCGAAGCAGCCATGGGTGGCACTCGGGTCCGGGTCGTAGTAAATCCCCCGGCCTCGTGATCCGCCTAGACAACATCAGCAAGCAGCACGGTCCTCAGATTCTCTTCGTCGAGGCCAGCGCCGCCATCCTGCGCGGCGAAAAACAGCCGCAACAGTGCCGCATTTTTGGCACA
>CAZHUY010000516.1:0-2166 GCA_964535465.1 uncultured Myxococcales bacterium | reverse complement strand
GTCCCGTGCTTTTCAACCTTTTTTCTGATCCGGAATCATGAACGGTGATTTAGACGCCACTATTATCGCGGAAGCCGTGTCATCTTCGTGATGTCGACTGGAGACGGGCGCCGTTATGGCGGCTCCCTTCGGGGGCATGCTGGTGCGGCCAGCACGCGGCCCCCCCTTGACAACTCCCGTTTAACAGACGACCGTCTTCTTAACTAGACACTTCGTCTGTGCCCCAAAGGAGACTGGTAATGTCCACCCCTTCTGTTTCCACGCTCCTCCGGGTGTCTTCCATTCTGGCCTTGGGCCTGCTGCTGGCAAACGAGGCCGAAGCCAAGGAGGTCACTCTCCTCAATGTCTCATACGACCCGACGCGCGAGCTGTATGCGGAATATGATGCCGCCTTTGCCAGGTTCTGGAAGGTCAGGACCGGAGACGATGTGAAGATCAGGCAGTCTCATGGCGGCTCGGGCAAGCAGGCCCGGGCCGTCATCGACGGGCTCGATGCCGACGTGGTCACGCTCGCTCTTGCCTACGATATCGACGCCATCCACCACGCCAGCGGAGCGCTACCCCAAGACTGGCAGAGAAAGCTGGCCGCCCATGCCTCGCCCTACACTTCAACCATCGTGTTCGTGGTTCGCAAGGGCAATCCCATGGGCATCAAGGATTGGGACGATCTCGTCCGCCCCGAGGTCAAGGTCATAACCCCCAACCCCAAGACTTCGGGCGGGGCACGCTGGAACTATCTCGCGGCTTGGGGGTATGCCCAGGCCAAGTTCGGCGGTGACGAAGCCAAGACTCGCGACTTCGTGGCGCGCCTGTACCGTAACGTGCCCGTGCTCGATTCGGGGGCGCGCGGCTCAACCACGACCTTCGCCCAACGCAACATAGGCCAAGTGCTCGTGGTCTGGGAGAACGAAGCCTTCCTGCTCATCAGCCAACTCGGCAAGGACAAGTTCGAGATCGTCGTACCCTCGGTGAGCATTCTGGCCGAGCCCCCCGTCGCCGTGGTCGAGAAGAACGCGGCCAAGCATGGCACCTTGGCCGTGGCCAAGGCCTATCTCGACCATCTCTACACGCCCGAGGGGCAAGAGATCATCGCCAGAAACCATTACCGTCCGCGCAACCCAGCGATGGTGGCCATGTACGCTGGTCGCTTCCCCAATCTGAGACTGCTCACCATCGACGAGCACTTCGGCGGGTGGCAGAAGGCTCAGAAGCGACACTTCGCCGACGGCGGCAGCTTCGACCAGATCTACGCCAAGTAGACGACGGAACCAAAACAAGGCCCTCCCGGCACGCTTCCACTCCGCACGGGCTCATGTCTGCTTTTCAAGACCATGGCCAGGACAGCTCACCCCCAGCCAACGTCGCACCTGCGTTTTCGCGGTCCCCCTCGTGATCAACGCATTTCGCCTTTAGTAGACACATGTCTTTTTTACAAGAATCTTCATTGACAGCCTGAACCTCGCCGCCCACACTGGCCTTGTCCTCATGACGGCCACAGCAGCACTCTCGGTCGAGGCCGCGCCCCGGTGGCGACGAAGCTGGCACACCGGGCCCTTGCCGGGTTTTCGCCTTTCGTTGGGCTTCACCCTGCTCTACCTGAGCCTTGTGGTGCTCCTACCGCTCGCCGCCCTGGTCTGGAAGAGCGCGGGGCTGACGTGGCCCCAGTTTTGGGCGACCGTGACCTCCTCGCGCGCCTTGGCAGCCTACAAGCTGAGCTTTGGCGGCGCCTTGCTCGCCGGCGGCATCAACGCGCTGGCCGGCCTGCTCCTGGCGTGGGTGCTGGTCCGCTATCCCTTCCCGGGCCGCGGCTTGGTCGACGCCATCATCGATCTGCCCCTCGCGCTGCCCACGGCGGTGGCCGGCATCGCGCTCACTGCCGTCTACGCCCAGAACGGCGCGGTGGGTGGTTTCCTCGAGAGGCATGGCTTCCCGGTGGCCTTCTCGTGGGTCGGGGTGACCCTGGCCATGGTCTTCGTCGGCCTGCCCTTTGCCGTGCGCTCGGTCCAGCCCGTCCTGATGGCACTCGACCCTCAAGCCGAGGAAGCCGCCGCGCTTCTCGGCGCCTCGCGCCTGCGCACCTTCACCCGCATCATCTTGGCGGCGGTGGGCCCCGCGATCTTCACCGGCTTCGCGTAGAAAACAGGCATGTTGCCCGTATTGGGCGCA
>CAZHUY010000515.1:0-2175 GCA_964535465.1 uncultured Myxococcales bacterium | reverse complement strand
GCCGAGAAGCTCCGCCGGCGCCCGCAGTCTCGAGACCGAAGCCTGGGTCCACGGAGAGGTCGAAACCCTGGTCCCTGGCCAGGTTGTGCTCGAGGAAGAAGTCCAACACCGTGATGTTGGTGTTGGGAATGCGGCGCTGTTGGGCGAGGCTGTACGCCTCACTCGGCAACACGAGCTGGTTGGCCACGACGTTGTTCGCCGATCCCACCCAGGTCAAATAGAGCGGGTAATTGAGGTCAGCCAGCATCTGGTCCACGTCCGTGGTGGCCGTCCAGCTGCCGTAGGGCAACGAGGCGGTGGGCACGTAGGAGTTGTTGAACAACCCCTGCAGACCATAGGTGGCGTTGCCGAACAGGCCCACCTTGTTCATGCGGCGTTTGTAGGTCTGCACCGCGGCGGCCAGCTTAGCCTCGGGCAGGGGCTTGCGCAGGAACGCGGTGACGCGCAGGTCATGCTGGGAGTACCCATACGAGACCTGGGTGTCACGCACACCGTAGTCCACCTGGGCGAAGCCCACGTCGACCGTGCGAGGCGCGTTGGCCTTCGGGCTGGCATCGTCGATATCACCCACGTAGTCCATGATCTCATAGCGGATGGTGTCCACGTGCTCCCCGGCGTCGAAGCGCTGGGGGATGAACTTCTCGTTCTGCATCGGGGTTCGGTACTTCTCGAAGACCTTCCCCTCCGTGAACGCCAGCTGCGACACGAGGAAGCTCATCGCCGCGTCCGCGTCCATCGCCCCGGCGAAACCCGACGGGGGAACGATGAGACGCTCCTTGTTCTGCGTCACGTAGCTGTCAAATGCGTGGTAGCGGTCATCCGCCACATCGGCTTCGATCAGCTGGCCGGCGCTGTCCATTGCTTGCACTTTCATCTCTATGCTCCTTGTTGAGGTTGTTGGTTCAGCGCCTACTTAGTAGGTCACGTAATTGACAGAGTTGGTCCCAAGGACGCTGATCTCGCCCGGCTCCGTGGCCTCGGCCGCGGTATCGGTCTCCCACTTGTGACCCTTGAGGAGGCGGCGGGTGGTGGTATTGCAGCCGTTGACGGTACTGCCCAGGCCGGTGAACACGTGCGTGCTCTCGTCGAAGATGGCCACGACACCGTCGCCAGCGCTGACCGCTTCGGCGGGGGTGGCGTTCATGTAGCCCGTGCGGAGGTAGCCCAGGCTCCGGTACTGCCCGAAGCTCAGGTTACCACTGCCGTCAGCGTGGTAGACGGTCGGGTCGCGAACGACGAGACCCAGGAGCTCATCCTCGTAGTGCGCCAGGCGGCAGCACTTCTGCTCCGCCGGGTCACGACCCACGAGCTGGGCCGGGGTCACAGCGGTGGCGTCGCTGTTGACGGAGCTGTCGATCAGGGTTCCTTCGGCGAGACGGCTGATCTGGCCATCGTATCCACGCGCAGGCTCGAAGCCGCCGGGAGTCAGGTTCGGTGCACTCATTTCAATTCTCCTTGTTGAGGTTCTTGGTTATTGCTTGGCTTCCCGACGGGAGGCATTGGCGCTGGCGGCGAGGAAGGCGGCGCGGCCACAGGGCTTCGAATCCTTGGCCTCGACTTTGTCGTTCTTGCCGGTGAGGGCATCGCCCAAAGCCTTGTGGTCTTTGGCCGACGTCTTGACAGGCAGGGCGAAGAGCGCCGCGGTGGCGAGGCGGAGAGACTCCTCCGAAGCCTTGGCCACGTCGGGCACCATGGCATCCATCACGCTCTTGCGTGACGGGTCCTTGGACGCCTCTGCCAAGACTTCCCGACGCAACGTCGCGGTGTCCTTGCCCTCGGCGGCGAGCTTGAGACCCAGCTTCGTAGCGCCGGCCAAGACGCTCGCGCGGTCCTGCGCGGCCGCTTCGATTTGCTTGGGCAGCTCATCATTCAGCATGTCCAAGGCCTCCTGGTAGTCCGTCGCCTGGGCCCGCAACCGTTGGGCGCACTCCTCCACGACTGCGTCACGCTCTTGGACGGCGCTGTCACGGGCTTGGGCGATTCCCCGCACGAGGGCGTCGACCTGGTTGGCCACAGCGTCGTCTTCAATCGAGATTTGAGTGGCGGCGGAGCCGGGGGTCAAGCCCAGCAACAAGGCATCAAACACGAGTACTCTCATTTTTCTGTCTCCTTTTGGTTGGGCGTCTGCGACCCGACAGTCGTGCCCGCCTCGGGCCGTCTTCGTGACCGCAACGT
>CAZHUY010000514.1:1388-2186 GCA_964535465.1 uncultured Myxococcales bacterium | reverse complement strand
GGCTCATCGCCGCCTCGCCCGGCAGCGGCCCGGAATGGCATGCCGTGCAGGAGAGTTTTTCGAGGTGCACGGTCGGCAACCCCTTGTGCAGCGGCTTGGGTGCGCCCAGGTTGCCGCCGAACTCGTCATGCCCCATGTGATGCGAATCGCTGTGCGCCTGATCCATATGGCAGCCGCGGCAGCTCAGCTGATCGACCCGCTCACCACTCGGGTGAATCTCGCCCTCAAACCCGCGGACCGTGTGATGATCCAGTCCGTTTCGATGGCAATCGACACAGGTCAGACCACTCTTAAGGTGCACATCCTCTTCCAGCATCCACTTTTCAGGTGCGTCCTCACCGACGATGCGCGTGGAATGGCACGCGTAGCAGCTGTTGTTCTCCGGGGTGAGCCGCAGGTCGAAGAAGACGGAGCCGTCCTCCTTGAACTTCTTCTTGTCGTACTTGACCTTCGGCAGTTGGGGTCCGTTCTCTTTCGCCTCCGCGGGGTTGAACCCGCTGGGCAGGCTCTTGACCTCGCCCGAGACCGTGCCGAGGCCCATCGCGACCGTCGGCGCCCAGGCGAAGTTCTGCTTATCGATCTCTTTGATCCACTTCTCGTGGCTGTAAGAAGAGTCCATGCCGTGGCAGAGCATGCAGTCGATTTCCAGCTTCCCGGAAACCGCCCAGATGGCCTCGTCCTCATCGACGACCGGCTCGAGCTCGACGTCGGCTGATTCCGCCTCCGCGACTTCCGCAGCTTCGGCACCGTCGGCACCGTCGGCCTTCGGCCGCATTACCGGGCTCTCACCCACCCCGC
>CAZHUY010000514.1:0-1378 GCA_964535465.1 uncultured Myxococcales bacterium | reverse complement strand
ACGACCGGCACCAGCTCGACGTCGGCGGAGTCCGCCTGCTCATCCACGGCTTCGCCTTCGTCGGCCTTCGGCTCCATCAGCGGGTTCTCACCCACCCCGCCGCCCGGCATATGCCGACCGAACTGGTAGACGAACCGGAAGCGGGACAACCCGATATCGCTCGGCTTGAAGGTGCCGGGGCGGTCGCGATAGGAGATCGGCAACTGGGTGCCGGTCTGGGGATCGACCATGATCCAGGGCTCACCCGTGCGCCCGTTCTCGATCGCATCGGCTGCGTTGAAGTGGTAGCCGTGCGAGATCTCCTTGTAGTCGTGACACTTCATGCATGTGTGTGCAGGAGAATACGGTGGGGCATTCGGGTCGTCGGGATCGATTTGCGTCCCATTCGCGTCGTAAATCGGAATGATGTGCGTGTACATACTCCGACTTAGCGTCTCTTTGTAATTCTCTTGGGCGACTCCCGATTGGGTACTCCCGAAGAGCAGCGCAAGCCCCCAAACCGGCCATAGATGCGCCTTCTTCCCCACGGAGCCGATCCGACTCTTGGTGTGATTCCCTGACTTGAGCATGTCTGCTTCTATCTCTTCCGGTTGTGTCCCGCGCCTAGAGCCGTGCGGGAGCGCCCCACCCAGCCGAACATGTTTGCATCCGGCCCCAAGGCATTCCGATCGCCACCACTCTGACCCAGGAACGTCAAATAGAAATCCGTTCTGAAAATCCCTTTTAGCCTATGGAAACGAGGTCGGCAAAGTCCAGAATCATTCCATCAAAAACGCACGATGAATCCGCCGCGCAGAGCGAGCGCATCAAAGCTGATCTCGCTGACATCATATCCTTTGACCTCGACATCGCTCTCCTGCAGGTCGAACTGATAACCGAGGCCGAGCATCCAACCGATATACTCGTTCAGGCCGCCCTCCACCTGCGCATTCACGACACCGAGCCAGGCCTCATCCAGGTTGACCCTTTTCCCGCTCACCGCACCCGCTTGCTCTGACGGACTCACACGCACCGAGGAGTCAACTTCGACGTACCTGACACCCGCCTCGAGCACGACACGAAGCGGCTTGTCGACGTCCGTGCAGAACAGGATCGAGGGGCCGAACGGAATGGTTGTGACGTCTCCGCTGGTGCTCAAATCGAGGGCGGGCGCCGTCTCCGTTTCACGGAACTGCACCTGCTCGACCTCCCAACGGCCTAACCCGACGCCAAAAGCGAGCCCGACATTGGAGTTCATCCACTGCCGCAGCTCCAGCTCCACGCCGCGCTGCCTTTCAAACACGTCCGAATCGCTCGGGATAAACCAGCTCCCCGACACGGCCAATTCATGCTTGGAGCTCCAGTCCTGAGCGAAAATGGCTGGGCTGCAGAGCGTGCA
>CAZHUY010000513.1:0-2201 GCA_964535465.1 uncultured Myxococcales bacterium | reverse complement strand
CCATGCGGTCGCGGTACTCGGTTGGCGTCGCCACCCGGTGCTTCCAGCCGAACGAGGTCGCGCACAACGCTTCTGCCATCTCCCGCGGGCCAACCCTGGGGGCGACCGCGCGGCGAGCCTCGCCCGCGTCACCAAGCAGCTTCGCTACGTCCGCGATGAACTGCCGCTCATGCTTGGCGGGGGCGTCGCCGAGCAGGCTCGATGCGGCCTTGAGGATCTCGCCCACGTACTGCTCGTCGAACTGCCCGATGTGGCAGCCATGAAGTGCCTCGAAGGCGCCAAGCAGTCGGTCGTGAAGTGGAAGGTCGCTCCGCGCCAACGCGGCCTTGTACGCGGTCCTCGCGCCCTCCATGATGTTTAGGATCGCGGCCTGGAACAGCTCCTCCTTCGTCTTGAAGTGCAGGTAGAGCCCCTGCCGCGAGAGCCCCACCGAGCGGGCCAGATCAGCCATCGAGGTCTTCTTGAAGCCGTAGCGCAGGAAGACCTTCGCGGCGGAATCCAGGATGGCGGTCCGGCGGTCGGCGCTATGGTCAGGTGATGTGGTCACGATGTCGGACCGTCCTTCTGGTGGATGGGCGAGGCTCCCAGGCGGGCAGCGCCGCGCGCTTTCGGCCGAGCACCAGACATGCTTGACAGAGTGGATGCTGTATGTCCAGTATGACCAGTCGCCGCCCGAGCAGGCTATCGGCGAGCCGACGCGAGGTTGTGACATGAAGGTTCTGCTGTTCGGCGCGACCGGGATGGTCGGGCAGGGCGTGCTGCGCGAGGCCCTGCAGGCGCCCGATGTCGAGTGCGTTCTCGCCGTCGTCCGCACGGCCACGGGCCTGGCGCACCCCAAGCTCCAGGAGCTCGTGCATCGCGATTTCGCCGACTTCTCCGGAGTGGAGGCCGAGCTCAGCGGCTTCGACGCCTGCTTCTTCTGTCTCGGCGTCTCGGCGGCAGGCATGTCCGAGGCCGACTACCGCCGCGTCAACCACGACTTCGTGCTTGCCGCCGCTGGGACGCTCTCCCGCGTGACGCCGACCATGACCTTCATCTACGTCTCAGGCGCCGGTACCGACAGCACCGAGAAGGGGCGCAGCATGTGGGCGCGCGTGAAGGGCGCCACCGAGAACGCGCTCCTGCGCCTGCCGTTCCGAGGGGTCTACATGTTGCGGCCAGGCTTCATCCGCCCCGCCCACGGGGAGCTCTCGAAGACCGCGTCGTACCGGGTCATGTACGCGGCCACCGGGTGGCTCTTCCCTGTCCTGCGCCGGGTATTCCCGCGGTATGTCACCACCACCGAAGAGGTGGCTCGGGCCATGCTCCACGTCGCTCGTGAAGGTGCGCCAGAGCGGGTGCTGGAGAATGTGGACATCGTGCGGTACGGGGGAGGCAGGGCGCGATCCTGCCGTTGAAGTCGTGCATGCGGTACCAGATCGGCGAACTCGCCTATGCGGCGTCGAAGGCCAGCGTCAACATGCTCACGGTGATGCACGCCAAGGCCGCTCCGCGACCGACCTAAGCGGGCACGCGGGCTTCCGCTCCGCGGCGCAGGGCGCGTCGGGAAGCGCAGCGCTCGCCACGCTTCCCGACGACGGACCGGCCGGCATGACGGGGGGCCTAGTGAACGTAATCTCTCTACTCGGACATTGTCTGTAGCCCTCGCTGAGCCGTCGCCCTACGATGGAACCGATCGAAAATGGCGCTTGTAATACTTACGGACTCTTATACGTCCCACGATTGTTGCCAGCTGGTCCTTTTGTGAGCATTGTGGGTGACTCTGTCTGAGCGCGAGGCCGCGTCGCCGCGTATGCCGCGCGGATCTTCCTCAGAGAGACTGACGCCCCCCACATTCACGCAGCGCCCCGCTTCTGGCTTTCTATCGACGAGTAGGATTGGTTTGGCGCCACGGACGCAAGCCAAGGACATGACTCCCATGGGGAGACTTGCGAACGAGAGATTTCTCAGGTTGTGGGCTTCACCACACGCCCCATAAACAGGATTTCCCCGCTAAAGGTATCCCGGATCAAGTACATGAAGGGATGGTCGGCATGGAAGACGACTGGTGGTGGCGGCAGCGGGTCAATTCCAGATTTGTATAATTCTATGGCCGTCACGGCTGCGGCCTCCGTTCCCTTTTCGGAAGTCTCAATCCATGCCTTCTGGGGGGATGTCCTTTTGACTGTTGAAAGTCGAGGACGGCTCCAGGGGACAATTAC
>CAZHUY010000512.1:0-2202 GCA_964535465.1 uncultured Myxococcales bacterium | reverse complement strand
GGGCGATGACAAATCAGGGACGTCACCCAAATTCTGGCCGCCAGGACTGCTCCGCAGCCCTCGGGTTGGGCGAAACGGGTGTCAGGAGACGTTTCCGCAGCGACGGAGGCCCCCGTCCCGTGCCTTTGACCAATGCCAGGCAAGACCCGCCCATGGGCCTCGGTCTGGGCCCACGGGGGGGTAGTGAGAAGGCGGGACTCGGTTCAGGCCGTCGCGTTGAATGGCAAGGCCGGGGGAAAGGACCAGAGGGGGAACAGCTCGACCAGGGCGCGGGCGCGTTCACGCAAGCGTTGTGCGCCGGCGCGGAAGGCATCCACGAAGGCGCGGTATTGAGAGCGGAAGGCCATCTCGGTTTCCTCATCGGAGGCGTGCACCAAAGGCGCCGGGCTGCGGTCCGTCGATGCCGGACGAGAATGCGGGTCCTGGGCCAAGATGGCGTCCACGCCCATGGGTTTGCGGTTCTTCGCGAGATTCTCCGCCTCGGCTTCGGCCTGAATCTCAACGACCATGCGACGGTATTCGGACTGGCGCCGGTCCGGGCTCAGGTGGCTGTGGCAGGGCAGGGGTGTCAGCTTGATGGCGTAGCTTTTGGCGAACTGGGTTGGCAGGACGTTCTCGCCACGCTGGCGGGCTACAAACTCGGCGCTGCGGTCGAACCAGGTGCCGCGCAGCCTCTCACCGGTGGTCAGGGCAGCGATACACTGGGGTCCAGGCCAGTCCCCCGATTTGGCCACCAGTCCTTCCTTGGCTCCGTGAGCCATGATGTATCTCAACCGTGCGTAGGCGGCTTTCTCGTCGGCGACGACGATGGAACGGTAGCGGCGGGACCAGAACCTCTCGCGCCACTGGTGCAGCCGGCCGGCCCCCTTGGCGATGTTGGCGTTCACGAACTGCATGAACAACGCCAGTTGGTCGGCGCCGGTGGGCGACAACAGAAAGTGGGCGTGGGTGCTGAGCACGACGAAGGCATGGATGGCCATGCCGTACATGTGCTGCGCCTTGCCGATGATACCCAGGATGATCTCGGTGAGCTCAGGGCAAGGCCTGAGCAGCAGCCGGCCCTGCTTGGTGCGCGTGGTGACTTCGACCATGGAATTGGGCGGAACGAAGCGAAGTGGTCTGGCCATGCCCAGGTTGTCGGCCAGCCCCAACCAAAGTTGTCTCTGGCACCACCCCCGCGGTCCCAACCAAATTTGTCTCTGGCACCACCCCCGCGCCCTGCATGGTGCGGGTGGTGACTTCGACCATGGAATTGGGCGGAACGAAACGAAGTGGTCTGGCCATGCCCAGGTTGTCGGCCAGCCCCAACCAAAGTTGTCTCTGGCACCACCCCCGCGCCCGTCCTCCTTCTCAGTGGCCGGTTTCGCAGGCGATGTAGTCTTTACAACGATCCGTGACGAGAATCTTGCAGGCGTCACCACCCGTCGAGCTGAAGCAATCCTCGACCAGCGAAACACGGCAATGGATGGGCTCCGATGTCGGAAATGAGTCAACGCATTCGCTGGCTGTGAAAGTGGTCAGCGTGGAGGCACCGGGGCACGAGTGTTCGCCCGGTGCAATGACGGTCGTTGTCCACGCGCAGAGCTGGCGAACCTCGGCCCTGCTCAGTTGATCGAGGAACTTCGAACGATCGACGCCCGAGGCTGACGGGGAGCTCGGGCCAGAACCATCGCTGTCCGCATCCAGCGGCGAGCGGACACTGGCCACATCGAAACCCGCGTCCGGTGGGCGGTCGCTGGAGCCATCAGGACCCGCATCCAGCGGAGCGCGGTCGCCGGTGCTATCGAGACCCGTATCCGTCGGCACGCGGATGCCGGAGCTATCGGGGCTCGTGTTTGATGGCGAGCGGTCGCTGGAAACATCGAGGCCCGATTTCAGGGGCGAGCTGTCACCTGGACTATCGAGGCTGGAATCTGTCGGCACGCGGGTACCGGAGCTGTCAGGGCCTGGATCGGGTGACGAGCGATCGCTGAAACGATCGACGCCTGAGTCTCGCGCCGAGCTGCCGTTATGGTCGCACCCCACGGCTGCCAGCCCCAAGACCAGCCCGAGCATGACCGCTAAGAACGATAGCGTCTTCCGAAGCCACATGAGGCGAGTGTATCGATGCTCCTGCACTAGCTCAATCCCCCTCGGAACTACTTGCGTATCATGGTGCGGGACCGTAGTTGGTTTAGGCGCCGTTTTCGAGAGCCGCCATCG
>CAZHUY010000511.1:0-2214 GCA_964535465.1 uncultured Myxococcales bacterium | reverse complement strand
GCGAAGAGAAGTTGCGCTTCGCTATTCGCGAGGGCGGCAAGACGGTGGGCTCCGGAGTGGTCACCAAGATCCTCGAATAGTTTCTTTTAGACGTTAACCAGGAGGACCCCGTGGCAGCATCAGCCCGAGTCATCATTACGCTGGAGTGTCAGGCTTGCCGCGAGCGGAACTACTCCACAACCAAGAACAAGCGCGCCAACGCGGAAAAGCTGAAGTTGTCGAAGTATTGTGCGCGCTGCAGAAAGCACACGGAGCACAAGGAGACGAAGTGATCGTTTCCCGCGCCACATCCAAGACCACCACCTTCCGCGCCACCTGTGGCGCGGGAGCTGGTCGTGTGCGCGCGGGTCACGACTCTTTGTCTACTTTCGAGAGCTTGTCTCTTGCCAGCAAGGCGCAGGTGGGCTTCGCCCACCGTAGCCAGAGCGCGGGAGGGTTTGGGAACCCTTCCAGGGTTCCCGAAAAGGATAGGGCAGTAGCTCCAATGGTAGAGCAGCGGTCTCCAAAACCGCGTGTTGTGGGTTCGAGTCCCGCCTGCCCTGCTGCCGTCAAATATCAACCTCTTGGTCTTTGTTCAGCAGGAGGCGCGTAGCGGGTTAGCCATGGGCGCCAATAAGTACATACATCTGACCTTCGCGGTGGGAATGCTCTTGATCGGGTTCCTGCTTTTCAAGACGGGCGACTGGATTTGGAGCTACTTTGCCAAACCCAATGAGCTTCTTCTGCAAGCGGTTGCCCTGGGCGGGGCGGTGATCATCGGTGTGGCTGCATACCGCAGCAAGCGGGTTTTCGTGGCGACGGAAGAGGTGACCGAGGAATTGAAGAAGGTCACTTGGCCGACCCGCAAGGAAACCTACTACGCCACGATTGTGGTTATTATCACCGTCCTCATCGCGACGGCCATCCTGGCCTCATTCGACGCCATTTGGGCGTTCCTGGCAGGCAAGATTCTCAAGTGACGGACCACGGGATCTGACCAATGGCGATCAAATGGTACGTCGTGCACACCTACTCCGGACACGAGAACAAGGCTCGTCTGTCCTTGCTGGATCGTGTACGCCAAGCCGGCCTCACCGCCAAGTTTGGCGAAGTCCTGATTCCCACCGACACGGTGGTGGAACTGGTGAAAGGCCAGAAGCGATCCACGACCCGGAAGTTCTTTCCCGGTTACATGTTCGTCCAGATGGATCTCGATCAAGAGACCTTTCACCTGGTCAAGAACACGCCCCGCATCACCGGATTTCTTGGCGGTATGAACCCACAGCCGGTCAAGGAAACCGAGATTCAAAGTATCAACACCGCCATGACCGAGGGCGCCTCTCGTCCCCGGGCGCGCGAGAGCTTCAAAGAGAGCGACAACGTTCGAGTGATCGAAGGACCTTTCGCCAATTTCACGGGCGTGGTCGTCGAAGTGAAGTCCGAGAAGCAGAAATTGCGCGTGAACCTTTCCATCTTCGGCCGGGCTACTCCGGTCGAGTTGGATTTCACCCAAGTCGAAAAAGTCTGAGTTTCTAGGGTAGAGCAATGAAGAAAGTCACAGGCTACATCAAGCTGCAGATCCCCGCTGGCAAAGCCAATCCGGCCCCGCCTGTCGGTCCCGCGTTGGGCCAGCACGGCGTCAACATCATGGAATTCTGCAAGCAGTTCAACGCTCGTACCCAGGCTCAGGCCAAGGACGACGTGACGATTCCAGTGGTGATCACGGTCTTCTCTGACCGGTCGTTCACCTTCATCACCAAGACGCCCCCTGCGGCCATTCTGATCAAGAAGGCAGCGGGACTGGGGACCCAGAAGAAGCCGGGCTCGGGATCGAAAGAACCCAACAAGGTCAAGGTCGCCAAGCTCAGCAAGAAACAAATCCGGGATATCGCGACGATGAAACTCCCGGACCTAAACACCACCGACATCGAGGCTGCCATGCGGACCATCGCAGGGACCGCACGGGCCATGGGTGTTGAGGTGGAAGGCTGATTATCAGCCGAAAGTAGGAACCAATGCCGAAAACGGGAAAGAAGTACACCAAAGCCGCGGGAAAGGTCGACCGCGGCAAGCGCTACTCACTGGCTGAAGCCTGTAAGTTGCTGCCTGAGACCAAGGTGGCGAAGTTCGACGAGAGCGTGGACATCGCGGTCCGCCTGGGAGTCGATCCCAAGCATGCCGATCAGATGGTGCGCGGAGCCGTCGTCCTACCGCACGGGACTGGCAAGACTCTGA
>CAZHUY010000510.1:0-2215 GCA_964535465.1 uncultured Myxococcales bacterium | reverse complement strand
CGGGTGCGGAAGGCGGAACGTAGCGTTCCAAGGAGGCTCATGAGCAGGGCGACCATGGTTGGATCATGCATCATGTCGGCATTCATCGTTTGCCAATCGTCGCCAGCGTCGGGAATCTGGCAGCGCGGATGGCCACCTGGCGAAGGACAACCGTCGCACGCTGCTGGGTTTGGTCACCACGGCGAGTATTTCCATGCGTCCCTTACACTCGGGGCATTCCAGGACGTCCACCAGAAACACCCGTTTCAGCAGGGCCGCCCAGGGAAGACGGGTCAGCCGCGGGCTCGCGTCGATCTGGTGTGACCTCGGCTCGCTTGTCTCGTCCCCGTACTGGACCGGCCCTGACCGCGGCACGATCTTGTGTCGATTCTTGGCTGCGGGTCCGAGGATGCCGTGATACCGAATCACGTGGGCACGCGGACGCGGGTGGGACAGAAGGTGCGCCGTAGCTAGGGGAAGCGGCGGGCACCGAGCCGTATCGCCCGCGGCGGCGGCGTGTAGCAGGCTTCTAGGAGCCGAACTCGTAGCCGAAGGCGATGTAGACGATCGGGGGGAACTCCATCGAAATGTCCCCGTTGCCACCCACCGGCTGGGAGTAGAAGCCTAAGCGGGGGACCAGGCTTCCGCTGCGGCTGAGTGCGATGGGGAAGTCTACTTGTACTCCGGCGTTGAACCCCATGAAGGTATCGATGCTGCTGCTGTCGACACTGACTGAGTTGTAGCCGAGGGTGATGCCCGGACGAAGCCCAACTCGATCTGTCAGGGCGAAGCGAGCCTTGAGGCTGACGCCTCCGGATATCAGCATGGCGTCCCGGCCTCCCTTGGGAATGATGGGGGCCAGTGTGAAGTAGACACCGACGGAGAACTTGGGCACGAGGATGGCGTCGGCGTAGGCGTCGAGGACGTACGACATCTCCGTGTCGAACTCTCCTGAGCCCATGTAGACGGTGCCCGGGGTTGAGAAGCCGACCAGGCCGCCGACGGCCCAACTTTTCCGGAGGTAGGATTCGTCGTTTTGTGAGGAGGACTGTGCGGGGGGCTGGGTTGCAGCCCAGGTCGTAGGGGTGGGGGCGGCCCCAGTCGGCGTTGAGGCCGGCCAGCCCCAGCCTGTCTGTGACTGCGTCGCGGGCTCGGGTGAGGTGTTGCCGACGCTCGGAGCGGGGGATTGGACCACGCAAGTTGCGGCGGCCGTGCACTGCTGTCCAAAAGAACAGGGTGGGTTGCACCGAGATAGGCAGACACCGTTATGACAGAAGAAACCGTCGCGACACTCGGGAAAGCACGCGGCAGGAACGGGAGCTGCGGGTGCGGGAGCCGCACTGACAGGTGTCTGGGCTTGTGGAGCCGTGGACCGCGGGCTGCCGAAGTTGATGTCCTCCGCGAAGGCCACGCTGGAGGCGAGCAGTGGCACAAGCAGCACGAACGGGAACGCGCGAAACTCCAACCCTAGCCTTGTGTTTCTCATGGAGGCAGTGTCGCCGAATTGCGTTGCCGTTTCAAGGAGAGAAAAGTGTAACGGGAAACACTGCGCAGGTTCCCAAAGAGTATCTTGTATGGCAGCATCCTCGCGTAAGGCGATGGAAGCATCAATTGGAACAGGGAGGACTTAAATGAAAACCAGATCCATGATTGTGGTCCTGTCCGGCCTGCTGTTCGTCGGCTGCGGTGGTGGCGGTAGCTTCGAGTGTTCCTTGGCTTGTGAAAAGATCTTCGATGAGTGCGACCTCTCGTCGTTCAGAACCCCAGGGGGAACGGTGACGGCCAGCACCTGCGTCGACGTGTGCGAGGAGGGCCAGAAGGAGGCGCCCGCCGCGGTCAGCTCCATGTTGAGCTGTATCGACAAGACATCTTGCGGGAACATCTCGACCTGCGAGTGACACTGGATCGCTCCAGGAACCCGTCCACCGTCCGATGGCTGGTGTCTCAGGCCCTTCGGTGCTCCCGTGGCTGGTATCAGACGGCTTTCGTGGCCTTTCTGATTGGGGGCCCCGACCCCGGGGGCGCTTGTCGCGTCCGGTGCGTCCTGTATTCGTCCTTCTCGCGCCTTGCGGCCGGGGCGCCTCGCCCCGCCAAGACTCGATCAGCCGCTTAGCACCAAGGGGGGGTCCCATGTCGACCGTCGCGAAGTCCGTGAGAGCCAGTTTGATGATGGCGCTGTTTTGCCTGGGGGCTGCTTGTGGGGGCGGTGGGAGCAAGTGCAAGCCGGGTGAGGCTG
>CAZHUY010000509.1:0-2238 GCA_964535465.1 uncultured Myxococcales bacterium | reverse complement strand
GCCCGAGACGGTGAGTTGCTTGTCGTAGCACAGGGTGGGGATGCGGATGCTCAGCGTCTCGGCGGCCTGCAGCAGGGTCGAGCCCGCGGGCACGCGAACCGGGATTCCGTTGATGGTCAGATTGACGTCAGACATGGGAGAACCTTTGAAGAAACCGGCTAGGTACGGGCGACCGCCCCGAACGGACAGACGCGGTTGCATTCGCCGCACTTGGTGCAGCGCTCGTGGTCGATGACATAGACTTCACCCTTGTTGCCGCTGATGCAGGTGACCGGGCACTTGCGGGCGCACAGGCCGCAACCACGGCAGTTGGGCAGGATGTTGTAGGTGAGCAGCGACTTGCACACGCCGGCCAGGCAGCGCCGATCCTGGATGTGCGAGACGTATTCGTGCTCGAAGTAGCGCAAGGTCGAGACCACCGGCTGCGGCGCCGATTGCCCCAGGCCGCAGGCCGAGGTGCGCGAGATGACCGAGGCCAGGTGCCTGAGCTCGTCCATGTCCTCGCGCTTGCCCTTGCCGTCGGTGATGCGCTCGAGAATCTCGAGCATGCGCTTGGTGCCCTCGCGGCAGGGGATGCACTTGCCGCACGACTCGTGCTGGGTGAAGGTGAGGAAGAACTTGGCGAAGTTCACCATGCAGGTGCCCGAGTCGGTGACCACCAGGCCGCCCGAGCCCATCATGCCGCCCAGCTTGCGCAGGCTCTCGTAATCCACCGGCGTGCTCATGCGCTCGACCGGAATGCAGCCGCCCGAGGGGCCACCGGTCTGCGCCGCCTTGATGACCGAGCCTTCGGGGGCACCGCCACCGATCTCGTTGAGGATCGCGTCCAGGGAGATGCCCATGGGCACTTCCACCAAGCCCGTGTTCTTCACCTTGCCCGACAGCGAGAAGATCTTGGTGCCGGCGTTGCTGGACGTGCCCACCCCGCGGAACCACTCCACGCCCTTCTCTATGATGAGCGGCACATTGGCGAAGGTCTCGACGTTGTTCACGCAGGTGGGGTGACCGGAAAAACCGTGCACGGCCGGGTAGGGCGGCTTGTTGCGGGCCATGCCGCGCTTGCCCTCGATGCTGGAGATCATGGCGGTCTCCTCGCCGCAGACGAAGGCGCCCGCCCCCTGCACGATCTCGACGTGCAGGCTCTTGCCCGTGCCCAGGATGTTGGGACCCAGCAGGCCATACAGGCGGGCCTGTGCCATGGCGGTCTCCAGCCGGCGAATGGCCAGCGGATACTCCGCGCGACAGTAGATGAAGGCGTGCTGGCTGCCGATGGCGTAGGCGCCGATCAGGATGCCTTCCAGCACCCGGTGCGGATCGCCCTCGAGCACGCTGCGATCCATGAACGCGCCCGGATCGCCCTCGTCGGCGTTGCACACGATGTAGCGTTGCGTGTCGGGCTGGGCCGCCGCCACCGCCCACTTCTTGCCGGTGGGGAAACCGCCGCCGCCGCGTCCGCGCAGACCGGCCGCCGTCACCTGCTCGACGATCTGCGCCGGCGTCATTTCCTTGAGCGCTTTGTAGAGCCCCTTGTACCCGCCGCGCGCGATGTACTCGTCGATGTTCTCGGGATCGATGCGCCCGCAGTTGGAGAGCACGCGGCGCTCTTGCTTGGCGTAGAACGGGATGGAGGCCTCGGTCACCTGGCCTGGGGCATAGAGCAGGCGTTCGACAATCTTGCCGCCCAGGATGTGCTGCTCGATGATCTCGGCCACGTCGGTGGGCTTGACCCGGCAGTAGAAGGCCTCGAGCGGCTTCATCTGCACGATGGGGCCCACCTCGCACAGGCCCTGGCAGCCGGTCTCCACGAACTCGACCTTGCCGGACAGGCCGCGCTTCTCCAGCTCTTGGAGAAAAGCCTTGTACACCACGGGTTCGCCGCCGGCGTCGCAGGTCAGGCCCTTGCACAGGAACGCGGTGGCGATGAACTTCTTGTCCTTGTGCTCGACCAGGTTGCGCAGCTCCTCGCGGTAGCTGACGCACTTGGCATCCTCATGGCACGACATGCCCTCCATGCGGCACAGAAGGAAGTTGGGGCAGGGTGTGCCGGGACGGGTCTTGCACTTGTCGCAGCAGCGCTCGATGAAGCTACGGCCGCGCGCCGGGGTCTCTGATTTCGGCTGCGCCCGCGCGGGCTTGGGCGCGGTCAGCAGCTTCTGCGCCAGGCGGCCCACGATCTTTTGGGTCACGCGGCCGTGTACCTCGCCGTCGATCACCACCGCCGGCGCGACACCACAGGCC
>CAZHUY010000508.1:0-2240 GCA_964535465.1 uncultured Myxococcales bacterium | reverse complement strand
AGGAAGAAGAAGCCGAAGACCCCGGCCAGGACGTAGGCGAAGACATGCTTCTCCCGGCCTATGGGGCCTAGTTGACGTAACAGGTTATATCGGACAGCCGCAACAACGCATCCGGTGCTCATGCGTCTCGAAAAATGGCACTTGTCCGCCCTACGCTCCTACGCTCCGGAGAATAGAGGCAAGCTGCGGTCGTGTTCAGATGGGATTGATGTCGTCCTGCCTCGGCGCTTGGAGGTCGACTTGAACTCTGTCCTCGCGGTCCTGCATGTCCTCCCAAGACCGGCCGTGCTGCAAGTCGTGTAAGCAGAACCGGACACCTTGGTTGTCGGTCGGATTGAGCGAAAGGATGCGTTCGAACACCTGCGTCGCCTCCGAAAGCCGGCGCAACCGCCAGAGGCACAGACCATAGCCGTGCAGGCACCGTAGGTAGGGTCGGTTGTAGATAGGACCCCAGGCCAAGAAGCCGTCGAACCCGGCCGGCAGAGAGAGCTCGGCTATACGCATCCCAATTTCGTAGTGAAGGATCGCGCGCTCAGGGGAGCGCTGGAACACGTGGTTTCCCAGATGCGCGTGGGCGTCGATGCAACGCAGGTCTTTTGCCAGCGTGTCCATGAGCAACTCGCGTGCGCCGTCCATGTCGCCGACTTCGGCCAGCTCGGCGGCGTTGCAAGTCGGGTTGTCCTCGGGATCGGCGCCAGGAAACGTCCCCCCACGCGATCGGATCCATCTCATACGAAGGACGGGGTCGAGCCGTGAGCTTCCGCCAAAGCGGAGCATAGGGTCAGGTCGCCGGTAGGGCGCGGTCCAGGTGCGCGGGTTGTCCAGTTCACCGCCATGCAGTGGAAGCGGGATCAGACCGAGCTTGGTCGCATCGATATGGGCGCCCTCGATGTCCCCGCTGGCATAGGCATCGCCCCGCCATTTCCACCTCCTCTTGATAGTCAGCGTGGCGATCTGGCCTGGTACCGCCGCCCGAACGTCGGACGTGCGGAAGGTGATTTGTTCGCTTTCGTCCAGAATTCGAACGCGAAGACTCCGGTCGTTCATCTTGAGGACGGCGGCCTCGCATCGCTGCGGGGTCCCCATGGGGGCAACGGGTTCTGCTGCTGCGCCCAGCAATTCGGCTTGGGTATGCAGAACATGGAAGCGCGCAGTGGTGTACGACTCTCCGGTCTTCTTCTGGCGATCGCGAATGATGTTTTTCAGATCACGGTGGGCGGTCATCGACGTTCTCCTCGCTGCCGTGCTGTCGAACCCCCCGCTTTCGGCCGCGCGGCATGAAGAAACGTGCGACGAGCCAGCCGGAGGAGTGGACTCCCCTTTGCCCCGGTCGAGGGCTCCTGCGGGGGAGGAACCATCGGGGTTCGGCGTCGCTGCCGCCGTAACAGTAAGGCTGCCGCAGAGATGGGCGCGTGGTCAATAGCCTTCTGCTGGAGTCCTAGGTTCCGCTGTGGCGTGCCACAAGGTTCTGAAGGTCGGCCTTGACCCTCTCCCAGGTCGTCTTGGATAGCATTTCAGGCATTCGCGCCTTTTCCACGTCAGCGAAATAGGCGAGCGCACGAAGCGCGAAACCGACGTCCTTGCCCGGGAACTTGTGATTCCAGGCGGACACCAGGGCACCCATGCTCACGCCACCCATGGTGAGGATGGCGTGTAGATCCACGTAGTCGCGTTTCACGGAGCGCTGGCAAATGGCCGCGAGCTTCATGGCGCCGATGTCTTCGAGCGACGCCACCTGACAGCCTTCGATCTCCAGTGGCGAGCCGACCATGTGATAGCGGTAGCGGAAGACGCTGTATTCGAGGCCTGCGATTTGGCCGAGGAACGTGCCCTCATCATTTTGGCGAACCGCGACCGTCAACCCCGTCGCTTTGATGTCTTCGAGCAGCCTCTGCGGGGGAATCGTGTCGGCCGTGAACCAGTCGAAGTCGGCGGAGACGCGATGGCCAAGCTGGATCGCAGCCGCCAGACCTCCAGCGAGGTAGGCGCTCCACGCTCTCGCCGGCTTGGCCGATGCCATGAGAACCTCCCGTTGCTTCGGGAGGAGCGCCTCTAGATGGATCTTCGGTGGCCGAGGCTTCACCGGTTTTCCCAGATGTCCGCGCCAGGGTTGTCCCGCTGCCAACGTCGGACCGTCTCGGGTTTGAACCATTCTGCGAGGCGCGAGTTCGGAACACCGCCGCCTCGCCTCTTGCGCAGCCAGGCTCGTACGGCATCCGCGCCCAATCGTTCGACCAGCC
>CAZHUY010000507.1:0-2258 GCA_964535465.1 uncultured Myxococcales bacterium | reverse complement strand
GTATTGCCCCCAGCACACGACGGTGCCGTCGGCCTGCAAGGCCATGCTGTAGGTGAAACCGGCGGCAATGGCCACCACGTTGCTCAGTCCGGCCGGGACGATCGACTGGCCGTATTGCCACAAACCCGTGGCGCCGGGTCCGCCAGCGCCCCAGCACACAACCTGGCCGTCTTCCGTCAAGGCCATCGAGTGATATCCGCCCGCGGCCACGGCCGCGACGCGGCTCAAGCCGGCCGGCACAACGGTCTGGCCGAAGTTGTCGAAGCCCCAAGCCACCACGGTCCCAGCCGCGGTCAGCGCC
Organism: uncultured Myxococcales bacterium; assembly: GCA_964535465.1. GTDB lineage: Bacteria > Myxococcota_A > Polyangia > Fen-1088 > Fen-1088 > Fen-1137. Next base: position 1,957 of record CAZHUY010000507.1, on the reverse strand, counting down.
AGGTTGTGATAACGCTTCGAGGAAATGGCCACGACGTTGCTCAAGCCCTCCGGCACAGACATCGGAACCCACGAGGCACCGTCGCTATACACGCCCCACGCAACCACGGTCCCGTTGGCCAGCAGAGCGAGGCTGTGGTTCCTGCCACCGGCGATGGCGACGACGTTGCTCAGGCCCGGCGGCACGTTGGTCTGCCCCGTACCACCGTGTCCCCACGCCGTCACACGACCGTCCGTCGTTAAAGCCAGGCTGTGCCAGGCACCGGCGCTTAGCGCGACGACGTTGCTCAGGCCTGGGGGAGGAACTGCCGCACCGTTTGCGTTCCCGCCCCAACCCACGACCAGACCGTCCGCCGACAAGCCAAGGCTGTGGTAGAAGCCTGCCACCAGCGCCAAGAGATTGGTGTAGCCGGCGGGAACATCCAGTTGCCCCGACTCGTTCAGTCCCCAGCCGAAGACAGGCGAAGCTGTGGTTGGCGGTCCCTCGACCCTGAGCTGGAAGGTGGCGCTGCCACTCTCGACGCCGTCGCTCACCCAGAGTGTTACCGATACCGTCCCCGCACGGTCAGCCGAAGGGCTGAGCACAACCGTCCGGTCCGTGCCGCTGCCCCCGAACGTGATGGCGGCGCCCGGTAAGAGCCATGGGTTCGACGACGATGCGGTCACGGTCAAGTCCGCGGCGGGTGTGAGATTGTCCCCCACGCGAAAGGCGATCGGCGCCGTTGGCTGACCGGCAGTGGTCTGCTGGTCCGCAATGAACGAAATCTCCGGCGCCGTGTTCTGCGGGTCGTATTCGACCGTCACGCCGCGGGCCAGCAGGCCGTCAACGATCAGCCGGGCTGGCGCGCCGGTGCCGAGGTTGAGAAGGTTCCGGCGAACGTCCGCGCGGGTGAGTTGGGTCAGGTTCGCCAAGGGATCGAGGTTGGTCAGCCAGTTGCCGGCGAGCTCAAGGCGGGTCAGGTTGGCCAAACCGGCCAGGGGGCTCGGATCGTTGATCTCGTTCTCGTTGAGCCAAAGCTCGGTCAGTTGCGTGCAGTTGGCCAGCGGGGCGATGGAGTGCACCTTGTTCCGATCAAGCTCCAGCGTCTTCAACTGGCTCAAGCCAGCCAACGGGGAAATGTCCTGCAGGAGATTGTTTCCCATGCTCAAGTAGGTCAGGTTCGTCAACCCCGCCAGCGGGCTGCAGTCCTCGATCCGGTTGTTCGCAAGCCGGAGTTCTCGAAGTTCACCAAGCCCCGCCAGCGGCGCGATGCTCGTTATCTCCCAGTTGTTATCGATTCCCAACTCCCGCAGTTGTTTCAGGCTGGCCAGGGCGGAGATGTTCTGCAACTTGTTCCCATACAGGTAGAGCGAGGTTAGATTTGTCAAGCCGGCCAGCGGGCCAACGTCTGGAATCTGGTTGCCCACCAGGCTCACCCATTCCAGGTGCGTGAGATTCGCTAAGGCCGCCACGCTCGTGATCTGATTCCATTCCAGTCCGAGCGTGGTGAGGCCGGTCAGACCCGAGAGCGGCGTGAGGTCCTGCACCTCGTTGCCGTAGAGCCAGAGCTTGGTCAGGTTGGTAAGTTGGGCGAGCGGGCGGACATCCTCGACCTCGTTGCCGTCCAGCCCCAGTTCGGTCAGGTTGACCGCGTGTTCCAAACCCGTCAGGTTCGTGATCCCCGCCCGGCGCACGATCAAACCCGTCAGCCGCGCCATGTCCACGGTCGTGATCTCGCCCTCGGGTTGGCCGAGGTTGTTGCGCACCGCCGCCTCCAACGCCGCGTCCACGAAGTGAACCTGGGTTCCCGGGTCGCCCTCGATCTTGAGCTGGAAGGTCATGCTGCCGCTCTCGGCACCGTCGCTCACCCAGAGCGTCACCGACACCGTGCCCCCAAACGTCGCACCCGGGCGGAGCACAACCGTCCGGTGCGCCCCACTGCCTGACAAAGTAATGCCGCTGTCCGGCAGGAGCGACT
>CAZHUY010000506.1:0-2262 GCA_964535465.1 uncultured Myxococcales bacterium | reverse complement strand
CCTCGCGCACCATGGTTCGTTGCTGACAACGGGGGCATTGCCAGGCATCGATCCCAGTCAGCGCGAGCAGCAGCGCCGGCCAAGGCAGCGTGGGATCGACGTGCATCAGTTGGTCGGCGGCGTTGTCATCGTCGGGTTGGTCGGGAGAGGCGGTATCGTCGATGACGGGGACCGGCAGAAGAGAGCGGGCACGTTCCAGCTTGGTCGCGACGTTGCCCGAGGCCATCAAGCCGAAGTGGCGGATCTTGACGAAGTGGCTGGGCAGGATGTGCAGGAGGAAGCGACCGATGAATTCGGTCGGCGCCACAGTGGCGGTGTCGGCGCCGTGCGTGCGGAAGACCACAGCCTGGTCATCGGCGCTGACCAACCTGGCATTGCTGATGGCCACGCGATGGGTGTAGCGGCCGAGATAGCGGAAGACTTGCTCGGGACCGCCGAAAGGGCGCTTGGCGTAGACGACCCAACTGGTCCGATACAGGCGTTGCCGTCGGCGGCGAGCCGCGCGGTCCGAGACGTCGTCGCGTAGCTTGCCATTTGCTAGGAGCGCCTGCATGCCAGCCATGAATTTGCCGCGAAACAAGCTGCCGAGGACATGGACGGGAAAGAGAAAATCGCGCGCTGCCTTGATCCATTGCTCCTGATCGAGCGAGAGACCGCCTCCGGTCACGATGCAGTGGACATGGGGATGAAAGCGCAGGTCGCGGGTCCAAGTGTGCAAGACGGCGGTGATGCCCAGCTTTGCCGCAGCCCCCAACCACTTCGGGTCCGCGGCCAGGGTCGAGAGCGCATCGGCAGCCGATCTGAAGAGAAGCGCGAAGGTCTCACCCGGGTTGCTGTAGGCGAGGCTGTGCAACTCGCTGGGCAAGGTAAAGACGAGGTGGAAGTAGGGAACGGGCAAGATGCGGTCCATGCGGGCCTCGACCCAGCGAGCCTGTTCGAGCGCCTGACATTTGGGACAATGCCGGTTTCTGCAGGAATTGTAGGCGGGCTTCTCAAAGCCGCAGGTGGTACAGCGGTCGAGATGACCACCGAGCGCAGGTGTCCTGCACGCGACGAGAGCGCGGGCAGCGCGCTCTTGTCCCATGGTCAAGGCGTGGCTTTGGCGGTAGCCGTCGAGATGGCGACGAAAGATGTCCGCCACCTCGAGCACGGGCCGCGTCGCCACGCCCGACGCGCATCGGGCGTGGTCTGACATACGTCGCTCAGCCGAGTACGTTTCCCGCGGGGGTACCGAGCAGATCTATGGGGCTGGGGATGGCGCGCAGATGAGCCGAGCTGAGGTGCAAGTAAGCGGTGGTGGTTTCGAGACGAGCATGACCGAGCAACACCTGGACGCTGCGGACATCGGCGCCGGCCTCTAGCATGTGCGTGGCGAAGCAGTGGCGAAGCATGTGCGGATGAACGCGCTTCTGGATGCCGGCCTTTTGTCCGACCTTGGCGAGCACCCGGTTGATACTTTCGCGGGTCAAGCACGTGCCCGGGCGTTGAGAACGGCCACCAGGAAACAGCTCAGGTCCCGTCGGGCGTGCGGCTTTCCAGTACGTGCGCAGGGCCACAAGCACGCGCCGACTGAGCATCACGTGGCGAGGACCCGTTTTGCCCTCGGGGACGTGAATCATCATGCGCTCGCTGTCGATGTCGCGTACCCGTAGCGCCGTGATCTCACTGACACGCAGGCCGGCGCCGTAAGCCAGCATGAAGATGGCGCGGTACTTGGGCGAGTCGGTGGCATCGAGTAGCCGCGCCACCTCCGAGCCGCTCAAGATCTCTGGGCAGCGGTGCCGAAGCTTGGCGTTCGGGATAGCGGCGGTAATGGCCCGACTTGCGGGACCGCGAGTGGCCATAAGCAGGCAACGAACAGCGGCCAAATTCACGTTGCGGGTGCGAGGTGAACGCCCTCGCTTGGCAAGCTCCAGCAGAAATCCCTCGATGTCGTCGGTGGTGATCTTCGCTGGCACCTTGCCCACGTGGTTGAGAAACCCGCGGGCACAGCGGAAGAACGTGCTGACGGTATTGGGCCGCAGCCCCCTCAACACCATGTACTGCTTCATTCGATCGAGGGAGACGTGGGCTCTGTTGGTCTTGGACATGGGAAACCTCCTTGGCTTGTGAAAGCCAAGGGTCGCCCGTCACCAGTCGGCGAACACCATCGAGATCGCGCGCGATGCCGTCAGCTCGCTACACGCCGAATCCCACCCCACCCAGATGCCCGCCAAGCACCACTGCCGCCAAGCTGCCGCGCAAGCGGCTTCGTCCAACAGG
>CAZHUY010000505.1:0-2270 GCA_964535465.1 uncultured Myxococcales bacterium | reverse complement strand
TTAACAATCTGGTTCCGTCCGCCGGAGATTCTCGGCATATGGCCGTCGAGACTGGCCGAGGTCGCCCCGACCAATCTACCGCTGAGCATCTCAGGGTTGCGGTTCGGCGGGGCCAGCGCCCTGCAAGTTCTGCGCAGCGGTCAGCCGGCTGTCGGATTGAGCCTGTCGAACATGAATGTGGTCTCGGCCTCCGGTTTCATGACCGCCAACTTGGTCGTCGCCGAGAATGCCGCAGCGGGACGGTACGACATTGTGGTTACGACCCCAGGCGGGCGGTCGGATCCTTCGGAGAGCAAGGGGGCGCGCTTCACCGTTGAAGGGCCGGTGACGCTGGAGGTTTCTCTCGGCCCTAGTCAAACTCTAGAACTCCGCCTCAAAGACACCCTGGAGCGTGCCTTCGTCCTCGAAACAGCCGAAGCTCTTGGCGCTTGGTCGCCCGTGATGACGAACAGGGCGGCGGGTGGCGCTTGGGAAACAAGCGGCATCCCATTGGAGTCGACCGAAAGGAGATTCTATCGCGCCCGCGTGTTGGACTAGCGAGCGAGGTGCTGCCCTGGACGCCGAAGCCCAAGCCATGAACCGCCACCGTAACTGTCAGGGTCCGGAACAACAATTGAACGCCAGTGGACGCGCCCTGACACGCGCGAATCCGCACTGTTTGTCAACCCACTCGACCTTTTGAGGAGACACACACTGTGAGCATGGACGACGTGGTTCGGCGCAATACGAGGCCAGTATTGATACCACAGCCGCCAGGGATTCCAGCCAGCCTGGCGACAACGCGGCGGTGGCGCTTGGGTCATGCGCCGGATTCTCGGGTGACGCGGCAAGGGAGTTCTTGGGGGGGCGTCGGTCTGCCGGCGCTTTGCCTCATCCTGGGCTTCGGAACCGCCTGGGCAGCCGACATCCCCAGTTACAGTCAACCCGCGGTGGCTGGCGACTTCTTCGCCATTGCCGAGACCGGAGGGGCGTTGCAGGGATTCGACCGGGCCTGTTCGCTCAACAACCTTGGGAGGGTGGCCTTCATCGCCCAGCGCGCTGACGGCAAGGGCGTTTACACGGGCGAGGCACTCCAAGCGCCGTCGCTTCTGGCCTTCCCATCGCCGGCCAGCAACCGGGATTACGCGTTCGTCCAGTTGGCTGACACGGGCCGGGCGGTGGTTCGGTTGCTGGTCAGCGGCCCGACAACCTCGATTCGGCTGGGCGATGCCTCGAGTGAACGCCGGGTCGCAGTCAGTTCCGCCAACAAGTACAACTCCGTCAGCCTGCCGAGCGTCAACAACGGGGAAGGAGTCTTGTTCCAGAGCTTCGAGTCTGGCAGCACCGTGTTCAACTGGAACCTCGATCTGAACGGAAGCGTCACCACACTCGCCACGCACAAGGCTCAAGGATTCGCGCCGCGGGCCATGCTCGATGACTTGGGCGGGATCGTTTATCGCGATCCCGACGGCCAGACCGTTTACGTTCATCGCGGGGTAGCAGGGAATGTGGTCGAGGTCGTGGCCCCGGCTGGATTTGCCAGTGGTCGATGTGCCGGGATCAGTGACGACAGCCAGGTGATCGTGTTTCAGGGCGAGCAGGCCCAGCCGCCCCTCGTCGCGCAGCCGGGCATCTTCCTCGTTCACCGAACTGACACGGGAGCATGGTCGGACCCCGTCCGTTTGGCTGGCTTGGGGGTAAATGACGTTTTCGATCCCGGAGAGGCGGTGTGGACCGACAAACTCAACGGAGCGACGGACGGGAACGTGTCGCCCTCCGCCCCGGCGGATTATCGGCGCGTCCCCCGTATCCAACAGTTCGTGCCCGACAAACGCTGCAACGTGAACCGCATCACTGCCGATGGACTGTACCGCTTCGGATTCGTGGCCACGGTCGTGGACGGCACCGGTGCCTCATTCCCTGGCGTGTACAGCGGAACGTTCCACACCGAACGCGGCGGCATTGTGGCCCCGCCCAAGCTCGTTGCGAAGGGCGGCGACAGCCTGCCTTTCTTGGGGCCGCAGGCTCACCTGTTTGCCCTGTCCGACTTGGAGCCATGGGATGCGGTGAACACGCGCAACGAGCTGGCCTTCTGGAGCCGGTCAACATCGGATGAGGCCGTGGTGAAGGCGCACCGCATCATCGATCCCATGCGCCAGAACGACTATCCGTGGGGGGCGACGCGGTACGCGAACGCGGAGTTGGACGACTTCATCGGCGAGGTTGCTGATGCGCTGCACCCAGACCACGAACACCTGGCCATGTTGGAGAGGGTCCGTACCCGCGGGGTT
>CAZHUY010000504.1:0-2275 GCA_964535465.1 uncultured Myxococcales bacterium | reverse complement strand
TCCCGACGAGCCGAAAGGCGACGAGGGCGGGAAGTGAGGCAGAGCAGGGCTCGGCGCGGCACGGCGCGGCGCGGCCGGGCGGGGCAAGGCAGGGCTCGGCGGGGCAAGGCAGGGACGGTGCGCCACTGTGAAAGGTGACGCACCGACCAACAGGGCTTGGCACGGCTGGGCGGGGCTGGGCGGGGCTTGGTGGGGCCTGGCAGGGCAAGGACTCCGGTTCGTTCGAGAGGACGGGCCGGAGACCAACAGGGCAGGGCTCGGCGGGGCTGGGCGGGGCTTGGTGGGGCCTGGCAGGGCAAGGACTCCGGTTCGTTCGAGAGGACGGGCCGGAGACCAACAGGGCCGGGCGTGGCTGGGCGCGGCTGGGCGCGGCGGGGCCCGGCCCGGCAAGGCAAGGGCCCTTCGGGGCATCTAGGCAAGAGAGGAGAGAAGCAACGTGAAAACCATCAAGATCAAGATCAAGGGAGTGTGTCCGATCATCATGCACAACGGGCAGTTGGCGGATCGGAAGTGCATCTACGTCCAGGAGATCAAGAAGATCAACGCCAAGAAGAAGAACCGCACCGAGGAGGACTTCGACCGGCTCGAGCGGCTCGAATGGGAGGGCGGGCTCTGGCTTCACGAGGGCGCCCCGTGCCTGCCGCCGGACTCGATCCACGCCTGCGTCATCGAGGGCGCGCGCAAGACGAAGAGCGGGAAGAAGGCGACCGCCGGCGTGTGGTGCGACGAGCCCGCCTCTCTGGTCTATGAGGGGCCGAAGCCGGACAAGGTCTCCGACACGGCGATCCCCCTGCGCGCACTCGACAAGCTCTACGCCGAGCCGCGCTTCGTCGATTCCCGCGGCTGCAAGGTCCAGCGCGCGCGCATCATGCGGACGCGCCCCATCTTCCGCACCTGGGGCGCCACCATCGAGCTGACCTACGATCCCAAGCAGGTGGACGAGGGCGACCTTCGAGAGTGGGTCACCACCGCAGGCGCCGAGGTTGGGATGGGAGACTACCGACCGCGATTCGGAAGGTTCGTGGTCGAGTGAAGAACGCGGCGTGGCGCGGCGCGGCAGGGCCGGGCGCGGCCCGGCTCGGCTTGGCGGGGCGCGGCGGGGCGTGGCAGGGCAAGGACGGTGCGCCACTGTGAAAGGTGACGCACCGACCAACAGGGCGCGGCGCGGCACGGCGTGGCAGGGCTGGGCTCGGCATGGCGCGGCACGGCACGGCAGTGCAAGGCAATCAGTAGCGGCGACCAGCAGCCACCCCGGTGCAAGGCCGGGGCGCCGCCCAAGGACAGCATGACCTCCCCCCTCCAGACCATCGCCGAAGCCGTCGAGCGCGACTTCACCCGCGTCACCATCGACCACCGCGGCGGCGCGCTCTACTGCGAGCATGGCGGACGGCAGTACGTGATCGCCGTCATCGACATCACCGACGGAGTGGACGCCGTCGCCAAGGCGCTGGATGTGGCGCGCGGGGTCGTGGGCGGAAAGGTGGAAGCATGACCGCCACCATCCACGACCTCGCCGCCCATCGCCGCGCCCGCCAGCAGCGCGCCAAGCCTCTCCGCCCCGGCCCCTCAGACTTCGCCGCGACGCGCGCCAAGCTCCAGGAGGACTACTACCTCGCCGACGCCGTGTCGGGCGACGACTGGCAGGCGCACCTGTGGGCGCTCCAGTCCGTGCTCGACGAGATCGCAGCCAGCGAGCGGCCGCGCGATGAGGCGAGGTACCTGGCGGCGGCGGTGACGGCCGCGCTGACGAGGGCGATGGGAAGGAAGGGACGGAAGTGATGGATCAGTCTGGACACATGTACGCGGCGCCGATGCCGAGCGAGTGGGACGGAACCGGGCCGCGGTACGTGCCGGTGGTGCTACCCGCCGCCGCGCCGCCTCCCGGCATCGTCGATGTTGTGCTCGCGCGACTGGCCAACGCCAGGAACGAGCGCGCCACCCTCGACGCCGAGATCGAGACGCTCGAGAAGATGCTCCGGGCTGCGGGGGTGGAGACGTGAAGACCGGCACCAACTCCGACGACCTACTGCGCGTCAGTTGCAGCGGCGTCGGTTGCCTCTCGACCGTGCTCGCGGTCGCGCTCGCGTTACTGCTCTGCGCGCAGTGGGATGCCATCAACCTCGCCCTCTCGCGGTGGCTGACTGGGGCACCATGACCCTCCTCTCCCGCCTCCGCGGCGCCTGGCCGCTCTTCTGCTGGGCCGTCTACCTGATGGGATTTGGGAGGTTGCCATAATGCCCTCTGACCCGCGATACAAGGCCGCTCAGCAGGAGAG
>CAZHUY010000503.1:0-2299 GCA_964535465.1 uncultured Myxococcales bacterium | reverse complement strand
CGCCCATCAGAAACCGCGACTCCCAATCCCTCAACGAGCGTGACCAGTCTCAGCCCTTTCGGGCTCTCTTTCCAAGGTTGAGCACCCAGACACCCGTGCTCGGATCGCTGATGCTGCTTGGCAGAAGGGGCGTGCCTGCTCTCACCAGGCAGCAGGGCAAGCCGCCAGGGACTATCTGACCACCGCTCAGGCGCTCCATGATCCCATGGAATGGGGTGAGAGCTTTGCTCGGCTGCAGCGGGGCGTACGGTTGGCCGCATCGCTGGGCAAGAAGCATGAGCTGTTCGCCGAGGTCAGCGCTGGAGCCCTGGAAATGCTTCGCAAGGCATCGGTAATGGAACCGCTGTTCTTCTCGGCAAGAACCATCGAACTCTTCCTCGACCAACAGATAGGCGATGCCACCGAGTTGGCCGAGCTAGCCTCCGGGATCGCTGCTCGCGCTGAGGCTGCGAGTGAACACGATAAATGCCGGCAGTACCTGGGCATCACGGCGGCTTGCTGGCACCGAGCGGGGAAGCCAGAACAAGAGGAATCCGCCAGACGCCAACATGCCCGGTCTCTTGAGGCCCAGGCCGCAACGTTGAGCGCGATGCCCGAAGGGGCTGCCGTGGCAGCCAGCCTGTTCGATCAGGCGATCGAAGCCTATCGTTCAATTCCCGGCTCTTGCGCCGAGGTTGAGCGCCTGAAGCCTCTCCTCCAACGCGCACGGGCAGCAATGATCTCCGCATTCCGACGGGTTGACCTCGGTACTGTCGATCTGACCGCCTGTGTTGAGAAGGCCCGCGCCAGCGTTCGGGGCAAGTCCTTGCTGAACGCAATGGCGAGCTTCGTGATGCTATTTCAGCCGATTCCGCAGGAAGCCCTCAGGAAGATGGTTGCGAGACAAATCAGGGAGTCCCCGACCTTTGCGCTCCTTCGGAGCGAGGCCGTCAGCCCTACGGGTCAAGTGCTCTATCGTGACGCGGGGCTCGTCCAAGGCGACCCCAACACCGCGATCGAGACCAGAATGCACCAGGAACTGTGCCTGCATCGCCATCTGGTCGTAGCCGGTGCGATTCTGCCCGCTCTTGGCGTCGTTCAGGAAGAACACGGTCTGCGCATGGAGGACATGCTCTACCTCGCCAACCGCAGTTCCTTCGTACCCAAGGGTCGGGAAGAAGCCTTCGCACTTGGCCTTGATGCTGGCCTGGCTGGTGATTTCTTCACGGCCGCCCACATCCTCGCGCCGCAATTCGAGCACGCAGTTCGCTGGCACCTTGGCCAGCGTGGCGTCGTGACCATGACCTTTCCTCAGTCCGGCGTGCAGAACGCCCTGGACCTGAACGCGCTATTCGACGTGCCAGCCATCACCACGATCTTCGACGAGGCCACGCTTTTCGATTTGAAGAATCTCCTCACCGAGAAGGCTGGAGTGAACTTGCGGAACGAGCTTGCCCACGGCCTGATTGACCCCGGCACCCACACCTATGACTTCGTCTACTTCTGGTGGGTCACCTTGCGATTCACGTTCTTGCCAATTCTGAGCCCGTCACCAACCGAGGACGAGGCGAATGCCTGATACGCGCGCGAGCGTGACTGCGTGGGTGGTGCCAGCGACCTGTTCGGCCGATCAGAGACGCTCAGAGTCGGTGAGAGCCGATTCCACATGGGCGCCGGACTTGCCGTGGCCTCCTGGCGTTTCTCTGCAGCCTTGCCCCCAGCCGTTGCTTCCCTGACGGACCTCCCGGATGATGTCCACCCCCCGGCCGCAAGGTCCTGGAGAAGGAGAACCTCGATGAAGTGCCTATCAGTTCGACAGCCCTGGGCCTGGGCCATCATCCACGCGGGCAAGGACGTGGAGAACCGGAACTGGCCGACCAAGTACCGTGGCAAGCTGGTCATTCATGCGGGAAAGAGTTGCAGTCTTTCCGAGTACGAGTACGCCGCCGCGGACATCGCCAAGACCTCGGGCAAGCGCCCCCCACCGCTCGATGAGTTACCCCGCGGCTGCATCGTGGGCGTGGTCGACCTGGTGGACTGCGTGGAAGACTCGGAGTCGGAATGGGCGCAGGAGGACTCCGTCCATTGGGTGGTTCGTAGTCCCGTGCCCTGCCAGCCCCGTCCGCTCAAAGGGATGCTCGGACTATTCGAGGTCGACCCGCGGCTGGTGGTCCCTGCAAGGCGGAAGAAGTAAGGGAGGGGAGCGCAGGGCTTGATCCGCCCTCGTGGAAACCAAACAAACGGCGGAGACCAAAATCGTGATCGCGCATCCCTCACCTAATGCGCAGACCGTTGTGTTCCTGGAGACGAGCAGCGCCTA
>CAZHUY010000502.1:333-2301 GCA_964535465.1 uncultured Myxococcales bacterium | reverse complement strand
GACGCCACTTCGGCCGACCCAGCCATCGGGACAAACGCGAGTTGCGCGACGAGGACCGTCGCGACGATTGCTGCTGCTGATCGTTGCTGCTTTATCATCAGAACACCATGGGTTCAGCTTCGGAAAGCCAGGAATGGGTCGCGCCAGCGTCGAGCACCAGGCGCAAAAGGGCTGTCTGCGCGAGCTGTGCCCCGTCGCCGCGACTGAGCGACAAACGGGCGTTCGTCGGAAGGTCTGCCGCGAAGTGCGTAAGGGTCGCCACGTCGTCGACACTCGCCTGGATCAAGAGCGTGGCCTCCTGCCCGTCGGACCAGTTGTCCGGGTCGAGCCCGTTGATCGTGACAGAGCTGGATAGCTCAAGCCGCCCTCGCACGTAGGGCGCCGGTATCGTCACCACCCCGGTGCCGTTGATGGTCGCAGCGCCCCACCCGTCCTTGCGCCACCGAAACGTCGGACGATCCAGCATTGCGAGCGCTTCGTCGAGTCTCTGCGCACCCGCGAGCAGACCGGAGAATGCCGTCTGGTCGTCCACCATGACAGTGTGGCTGTCGTGCTGGCCGCGTCCGTCGCCCCCGTCGTCGTTGCGGCGCAGGAGCTTGGTGTGGTCGTACTGGTCCCCGGCAGAAGGAATCTGCATGGTCGATGCCCAGTAGGGCGAGTCGACCGGCTGGTGCCAGAGCATGTGGACGGTTACCGGCTGGGCACAGGTGCTTCTGGCGATGGGCGCGAGGCGAATGCGATCGGTCGGCACCAGCGGAATGCTCGTCGTGTCGACCTGCCAGTTCCTGGCCTGCCCGGTGGAGTTCGTGACGGGGGCCGAGTCCCACGCATCGAGCAGGATCACCGCGTCTCCGGCCACTGGAAGCTTGATGATGCGGTACCCGACGAACACGTCTCCAGGGTTGACCTGTGCGTTCCATCCTTCGACCCAGAACGCCGGGCCGTAGAACTTCTGGGTTCCTGCGGGAACCTCCGAAACTCCAGGCATCCCAGCGTTGGTGTCGAAGTAGTTGAGCTGAGGCCACGACGTCGAGCCAGCTGGAACCTCCCACTCCACGTAGAGCGGCGAAGGCTCCAAGTCGGCCAGTGCGAACTCGGAATCGGTCAGGAGCTGCTGCTGGTTGGGGGCGACGTAGGTGTATTCGGTGCAGGTTACGTTCGTCAGGTCAGGAGAAATGGTCCCAGCGGCGTCGAAGCGGAAGTACTTGCCGTAGAACTCGGCTTTGGGCTCTCCGGTGACCTGCACGACGGTCCCGATGTAGAACTCGTCGGCCGTGTTGGCGTCCTGGACCCTTCGGATGACCGGCGGCGTGCTCTCGGAACCAGGGTCGAGCACCTCGTAGATGCCGCTGTATGGGCTCGGGATGCTGATGGCGCTGAAGTCGATTGCGTGAGAGACCAGGATGCGGTCATTCTTTGCCAGCGGGACAGTTTCCGTGAGCGAGTAGCCGAGAAGGATGCCGTTGTACATCCGTCGCCATGTCCACGTGCCGGCTGAGCCACCGATTTGCTGCCACCCACCGAAGTTTATGCCGAGCGCGAGGCCTCCGCCCTGGCCAGTGACGATTCCAGAGGATGCGAGACACCGAACAGGTGCCCGCAGGTCCGGGTCCACGATGCCGGCGAGCCGCAGATAGCGCCTGGTAACGTCCACGGGCTGCTCGATTACGTCGAAGAGGGCTTTTTCAACCCCGTTGTCGTTCAGGAGCGAGATTTGGACTTTTCGGCCGGCCTTGGTCTTCTCTATGAGCCCGCCCACGGGGGTCTGGTCGACCGTCCTGGCCTTCACGAGGTGGTCGTCGAACGGGCTTGGGTTGATGGTCGTGTTGATGACCGTCGTGTCACCCTCGTTCACGACGACCTGGGTGCCTCCAGGGTCCGGAGATCCTCCGGTGGCGTCGAAGATGAGGCGCCGAACCTGCTTCAGGAACGGCCAGACCTCTTTCTTGACCGCTTCGAGTAGGGAAT
>CAZHUY010000502.1:0-323 GCA_964535465.1 uncultured Myxococcales bacterium | reverse complement strand
GCACTCTGTCGGAGATGGCTTGGATGAGCCTGCGCTTCTTGAAGGCCATCCGTCAGTCCTTGCGCTTGACCCACTTCTTGCGTTTCGGGTCCCACTCCTCGTCCCACTCGCCAAAGCGATGGTCGTCGGGCGGAATCTCCAGATTCTTGTTGCGAAGCTCCTGGCTACCGACGGGAGGAGCCCATGCGTTGCCCTTGTAGGCCGCATCTTTCTCGGTCGTACTGGGCACTCCTGCCCTGGTCAAGTCGTTCGACCACACGTCGGAGCCGCCGAAGCCGCCAAGCTTGGCCATGTTCTTGTTGTATCGGTCTAGCGTAGTCTCT
>CAZHUY010000501.1:0-2364 GCA_964535465.1 uncultured Myxococcales bacterium | reverse complement strand
ACACCCCCAAACGCCGATAGCAGCGATTACGTCACCTAGCCCAGCTGTGCCGGGCGGCGGCGGCTCCTCGTCTTCAAGCAGCAGCTCTTCTTCTGCGAGCGGCGGCGGTGGCAGCACCACCCCCGCTAGCACCAGCACGCTTTCCGGCACCACGGTGACCTTCAGCTCCGGCAAGGCGGCGGGCGCCATGAACGGCTACGGCTGGATTGCCTACGGGACAGCCACGACCAGCATCACCGATCCGACCTGCGGCACGGAGAAGTTCACCAGCACGACCAAGTCCTGCGCCTCGACCACCTGGGGCACCAAGGACGCTCTGTGCATCACCGCAAGCATTCCGGCGCTCGACAAGGACAAGCCCGACTACACCGGCAACTGGGGCGTGATGGTGGGTGTCGACGCGACCGATGCCAAGGGCGCCCTCGGTCAGTCCTTTGCCTCCGTCTCCATCGCGGTTTCCGGCTCGCCCACGGCCGGTCTGCGCGCCAAGGTGCACCTGAAGGGCGATGCCGAGGGCACCGATTACTGTCAGGCCTACGCCTCGGGAGCCCTTGCCTTCACCAGCTTCACCAAGACCTGCTACGACACCGCCAGCCCCGGTACCGCCATCACCGCGGCCGATGTTGCCAAGATCGATCAGATCGGCGTTCAGGTGACGTCGAGCACCACCGCCGCCATCGACGTCAAGAACCTGTGCATCACTGGCATCACCTTCAAGTAGTCCGAACCGTCTGATTCACTGGAACGGGGCACTTCGGTGCCCCGTTTTTTTTTGGCCGCGCACAAGAGTCAGCGCGTATACAATCCCGCGGCATGGGAATCCGTACCTGCCGATGCGTGAGAGCCTCGGGTATCCTATTGCTGACGGCTGCCTTGATCCTAGCCCAGACCGGCCCCGCCCAGGCCGACAGTGCCACCGAGCAGGCGCGCCAGCATTACGCCAACGGCACCAAGCAGTACGATATGGGCCATTGGGACGAGGCCATCGTGGAGTTCGAGAAGGCCTACGATCTGCGCCCGGATCCCAGCTTCCTGTACAACCTGGCCCAGGCCCATCGCCGCAAGGGCGACCTCAAGCGCGCCCTGGACCTCTATAAGAATTTCGCCATCAAGCTTCCCAAGGGCTCCCAGCGCGACGAGGTGGAAGAGAAGATCGCGGCGGTACAGAAACAGATCGAGGAAGCCGCGGCCAAGCCAGCCGCGCCGGCCGCCCCGGAGATGACCCCGCCGCCCGCCAGCCCGCCGCCGGCTGGTATGCCGACGACGCCACCGCCAGCGACACCAGCCGCCCCCCTCGCGCCGAGCCCCGCCCAAGAGGAACCTTGGCCTGCGTTCATTCCGCCGCCATCCGCCCCCCTGACCGAGCCCGCGCCCGTACCCGAAACCTCGCCCGTGGTCAGCACGCCCGTGACGACGACGAGCCGGCCACACGCGCCTCGTCCAGGTCAAGGCATGAGCATCGGCGGGATCGTCTGCGGTGCCGTCGGGCTGGCAGCCATCGCCACAGGCGGCGTCTTCAGCTATCAAGCCCGGGCCCTGTCGAACCGGGTGAGCGATGCCAAGAAGTTCAACGAGGATGACGAGACGGTCGGCAAGCGCGCCGAAACCCTGCAATGGGTGGCTTACGGGGTCGGGGCTGCAGCGCTGGTGACCGGCGGCGTGCTCTTTTACATGGGCCAGATGGCGGCGTCCGATACCTCCGCACGGGTCAGCTTCAGTCCCGTGCTGGGTCCGAACTCGGCGGGCCTTTCGGCCGGAGGGGTTTTCTGATGACCAAGACAAGTCTCACGTTCCTGTTGGGGGCCGTCCTCGTACTCGGAACGACCATGTGCCAGTACGATCCCAATCCGAAGAGCGGACAGATGTTCTGCTCGGATACCGGCAAGTGTCCCAGCGGATTCGAGTGCTATCTTCCCAGTCGCAAGTGCTATCAGCCTGAGGATTTGCCCCAGACGCCACCCTCGACAGGCGGCACGACCACGGCGACAGGCGGCACGACCACGGCGACAGGCGGCACGACCACGACCACCGTGGCGAGCACATCCGGTGCAGCCGGTGCCGCTGGCGGCACTTCGGCCGCGGCCACCAGTAGCAAGGCCGTGACCGGTGGCTCGGCCGGCGGGAGCAGTCTCAGCATTTTGAGCAGCTCCGCTGGTGCCGGTATTTCCTCATCCAGCCGAAGCTCGTCTTCCTCAATCGGAGGAGGAACAATAGGAGGCACCTCCAGCAGTAGGAGCAGTTCTGGCGGAATGATCGTCGGTGGAGCCTCCTCGTCGAGCAGCAACTCCAGCTCCGGCGGCAGAGGTGGATAACAAGTATGTATCGAATCATTAAAAGAGAATTATAATAATTATGTGTGGTTAG
>CAZHUY010000500.1:0-2376 GCA_964535465.1 uncultured Myxococcales bacterium | reverse complement strand
CGATACTGCCTGCGGTGGGGCCCGTCCGCGAGATGGTCAGGACCGGACGCTTACGTCGCAGCCGAGTGCCGGCGCTTGTCGAAGCGCATGTCGCAGTCGAGTCTCCGAAACCGTTCTCTGGCAACTCCGCCCGACGTGTACGCGCTGCTGACGAACGCCCCACTCGGAGCGCCACTCCGGGATGATCTAGCATGTCGGATCAAGGAGGTTCTTCCGGCGGCTTCCGTCGAGTTGCACGATGGACAAGATCTCTGCGCATGGCTTGACACCACCCCAGAGACCAGAAAGGCATTTCCCCAGCTATGGGGCCTCCGCGACATCGACAACATGCTTCGAGAGATCGTCGCTGCGGACATTCTTAACCGCAGCCGAGTCGCACTTGAGGAGGCACGTCTCGTCGCCCCGCTATTCATACCGACAGACGCCTACCGAAAAGCCATGGCGACGGTCGAAAAGCACCATTTCGTCGTGCTTGAAGGCCCCCCCGAAATGGGGAAAACCACCATCGGGCGCATGATCTCCCTGGATGCGGTTGCGCGTGGTTGGGAAGCAGTGGAGTGCAGGGACGCGAATGACGTCCTTCGCGCATATCGAAAAGACACTCCTCAGGTGTTTGTCGCTGACGACTTCTTTGGCAGGACCGAGTACGACGCAAGGAGGGTCACGGAATGGCAGCATGACCTCCCGTCGGTGTTTGGATTGCTCAACGAGCGACACTGGTTGGTACTCACCAGCCGAGCCCACCTACTCAATCTTGCGAAGCTCACGGCAATGGAGTTCAGCGGCAGAGCCGCCTGTTTTCCCGCGAGCGGAGAGGTTGTGGTGGACGTGGATCATCTGGACGAGGCTGAAAAGGGTCGCATAGTGTATCGCCACTTCAAGAATGCCGGTTTTTCCGAGGAGGTGAGGAGCGCGCTTCGGACGGTTGCCTCTGACGCGGCCAAGAATCGCCATTTCACTCCCGAAAGGATCCGGCGTTTGGCCACCGAGGGGATCCCCGCTCTCCTGAGAACCCTGTCCTGCTCCGGTGATCTTGCCGCAAAACTGCGTACTCTGTTCAATGC
Source organism: uncultured Myxococcales bacterium (assembly GCA_964535465.1). Lineage (GTDB taxonomy): Bacteria > Myxococcota_A > Polyangia > Fen-1088 > Fen-1088 > Fen-1137. The sequence goes on along the minus strand of CAZHUY010000500.1, from coordinate 1,312 downwards.
TAGCCTCCGGGATCCTACGGGTGCGATGGAGAAGAGCTTTCGAAATCTCCGCGAGGCTGAGAAATGGCTCCTCTTCGCAATCGTTGAGCAGGAAGGATCCGATCGTCTGCGCTTGGGACTCCCAAATGGGGATTCGGGCCTGCGCCAGTCCTATGAGCGATTGTGTCCATTGACCTGCAGAGAGCCCTATGAAGATGTGCTGGCAGCCCTCAGCTCGGGCTTCGTCCGGAAAGGCGGAAACGGAGGCATCACCTGGGTCCATCCGAGCTGTAGAGATCTGGCCATCAGCGCGCTAGCGCGCAGCCCGCGCTTTCGAGTGCATTTTCTCAATGCATGCAATCTCGACGGCTTGGCCTTGGCTTTGTCCTGCGCCGGCGGTCCCAAGGGGGATCTGCATTTGCCTCTTCTTGTTTCCCAAGACGATTGGTGCGTATTGAGAGAACGCGTGGACCACGCAGAAAAGGACTCCGTGAGGCTACTGCAAGTAATCTGCAGATCGTATGCGGCAGCCTGCCGTGTGGACAGTACAAAAATCGGCAAGGAACTCGAGCTTCTTAAGGAATTGGTTTTCCATGTGGCCTGGCGACGAGTTGCCCAAACGCTGGACAGTGACGGTTGGAGTCTCTCAATTGTTGAACTCTTCGTTTCGAGCGGCGCGCATCTAGAGCTGAATCCATACCGTCCCCGGCTGCAGTCCCTCTGGGAGGAAGTTCAAGAAGAAGCGCTTGCTGACGCAAATGACGAGACTCATGTGATGTGGGAACGAGGGTTCTCGTCGTTCGCTCGTCTGGCCGAGTGCATTCAGGAGGCCGGTTTCCAAGATGCGGTTGACGCTTTCCAGACCGGTGTCCTCGAGGTCGCATCGGCGTGGATTCGCATCTATCAGCGGGAACAGGGAGCTTCCTACGATCTTCGCGGTGCACCACCTGAGGAAAGGACGGAGATCCAAGAAGGCTACGAAGGTCTCGCGGCGGATTTCGCAATGCTCGCCAATCTGGCGGCCGCAGAAGGGCAACGAGACGAACTCCTGGCAGCAGAAGCCGAGTTCCTTGGTTGTGCTGAAGAGGCCAAGTCGGATGCGGGTTATGCGGCGCCGGATCAAGGAGATGATTGGTGCTATGAGGAACACCCAGGCCCTTCTGAGGATTTGCGCACCCTTGATGATTTGGTGTCGCGGAATCCGTTCTCGGACCTCTAGGGCATTCCCGGGTCGGCTGGCGCATGCTCCCACTTGGCCTGGGAATCTGCCCTGATTGGGTGTCCGTCCGCCAGTCTGCCGTTTGATTGAACCCCACGTGGGCTCCGGGTTCCT
>CAZHUY010000499.1:0-2380 GCA_964535465.1 uncultured Myxococcales bacterium | reverse complement strand
TCGGTGGTCTTGAAAAACATGCACGGCCACCCGGTTTGACCCTTTTTCACGTTGCCGCCTTGGGCGAGGGCCTGACGGAAAGTCAGCCAATAGGGCGAGCTGTACCCGTGAACGTGCGTGGCCAATTCGAGCATGAAGCGGTTGATGCCGCGGTAATTGGCGCCGGTGACGAAGGACGCAGGCTTGATCTTCCGCCACGGCATGCGCCAGGGAACGGTGCCAGCTTCAAGAGCTTGGATGATTCGGTCGGTGATGACGGCGTAGACAGTCTTGGTGGACATGGGTCGATCCTTTCTGCTGGGTGCGGGAAAACCTGCGGAGGAGAGGGGCGGGTCGGGAATCGCCCCCTGGGGGGCGAGGGGCCGGAACAGGCCCTGGGGGGCTCCGGCGGCTGGAACAGCCGCTCTGGGTTCGGAGTTGATATGGAAGGCGTTGGGGCTCATTTCGTCCTGCGTCTGGAGTTGGGGCACCCAGCAGCGAGCGAACCAGCTCCCTCGGACCGGGGACCGCATTCGCGGAGGGACCCGCGCAGCGGGAGACCGCGAAAGCAGAGGTCCACGGAGGCGCAGCCGGTCCGAGGGCGCGTCGGGAAGCGAAGCCGTGCCCAACTCCAACGCAGGCGATGAGCCCGCAGCTTTCAGATCAGATCTGGACGCAAGCCCGCTCGTTCAGCCGGCAGACCCGCAGGGTTTGTTGTGGATTCCCGCCTGGCGGGGGGTTCCAGGCGGTCCTCTTCCGGATTAGATCCCATCCTGAAGGGCAGGCTGGGATTGGGCCTGCCCTCCGGGTCCGATGGTTCGAACCAGAAGGGCTGGTTGAATGATTACGGACCTTGAGCCTTCGAACGGTCGCGCGGTACTCATGGAGGATGTCAGACGAAAACGGTTTTCCACCGGAGGAGACCAGGACACCTTTCGAGTTGCCGCCGGAGGTGCTCGGGGCGATCACGACCCTACATAGGGCAAGCGGAGCTTTGGCGGAGGCGGCACAGCCGATATTCGCGGAAGCAGCACGCATTGCAGCGTGCCTATCTCCGCTCCACGGCGTACTTCAAAAAATCGCGGCCTCGCTGCAACCCGTGATCGAGTCGGAATGGCTTGAGTGTTGGCGACGCACGGCACAGGCGATGGGTCCGGAGCTGCGAGCGCTTGGGGAGAAGGCCCAGACGTTCACCACTGCAATGCAGAATGCAGAGGCCCTGGGGCGGCTGGGATGGACCCTTCCCCTGAACGCGCCCGTCCGCGATTTGGTGAGGCTATTGCTTGTGGTGCCCGATGGACGCGAGGCCGTAGACGCCGCGTTTGCACAGTTTTATGCCGCCAACGCGAATGAACCATTGCTGGTGCTCTTAGCCGACCTTCGACAGGATGAGCGTCTTGCGGAGTTCGGTGCTCTTTTCGAGGAGGTGGCCTTTGGCCTCGACCACGAAAAATACAGACTCGTCGTGACCGCCCTGATCCCATTGTTCGAGGGCGTGGCGCGCCGCTGCCTGATTGATAAGTTCTGGAAGGAAAAACCCAGGGAGAGGTTCTTCGGCGACAAAATCGCGTCTTGCGATCCCGATTCCTTCAGACGAATCGCGTGGTCCGCGACGAAGGCTTTTGTCGAGGAGCTTTACAAATGCGACGACCCGAAGCCGCTGGTCCTCAACCGACACTGGATCTTGCACGGACGGGGTCCTGCGGATGCGAGCTTGGTCGATGCTCTTCGGCTCCTCCAAGCCACTCAAACGGTGGTGTCGTTGGCGGATGTAGACTGACGGAAAGGCGCCGAGCGGCCCAAAGCACGCCCAGCCGGTGCTTCTGTTGTAGGCCTCAGAGCTGCTGCAAGCCGCTGACGGACACGCATGGCCTACTCGGCTCTCAGGGCCTTCACGCACTCGGGGATCGGAGTTGCTTCGGGACCGCGACGGGTGACATCGACGCTGGTCAAGACAGAGTCCGGATCGAAATAGAGGAAGACCCCCTGGGAATAGGCTTCGCGTCCGCCTTCGAGACGAACGCAAATGTAGGACGCGTCCGTGGTCACGTTCGTACCCATGGAGGCTGCAGAAGGGGACCCAAATCGCTGGAGGATGTTTTCCTTCTTCGACACCCCAACCTCAAGGGAACAGATCTGCTCGTCCGTGAGACAAGTGCCAGTCGTGTCGTTGGCGGAGTCGCCTTCTCCGCATGCGGCGGTCGTGGCAGACAGAACAAGGAGAAAGAAGGCGGTCCACTTTGCACGTTGGGGCATGGGCATCTCCAGAGGTCGGGGTGGAGGCTAGGCGTCGGGCAAGAAGCCGAACGCTAGTTTTGGCTTGGCGTCGACTGGGAGCGGTGCGGGGGGGGCGACGACGGTTACACGGAGGCGGTTGTTGTCGTCCCAGTCCAGACGCACG
>CAZHUY010000498.1:0-2393 GCA_964535465.1 uncultured Myxococcales bacterium | reverse complement strand
TCGCCAGGCGGCGCACGGGATCATTCAGAGCCGACCCCTCGCTGTAGATCTCCAATCCGCCCCCAACGTCCGAGCCGTCCGACACCCCTTCCACCCGCAGGCAGATCCTGTAGTCCGACGGATCTGTTTCGACATGGATGAATCCCTTCCGCCTCACCACATCCAGGGTCCCAAGCGCTCGCAGGAACACCCGCGACGAGCCAGGCGTGGATTCGGCCGCCCACCACCGGTTGTCGAACCAGATATTCCTGGCCGTCTCGCCAGCGGGCAGCTCAAGCGCGAACGGCGCCCCGGGCATCAGCTTGATCTCGTACACCTTGCCGGCCGTGAACGGCAGTCGGACCATCTCCCGAGCCACCACCTTCTCGGCGGGCCAGGTTTCACCGTGGCGTGGGGCTGCCAGGCTGGAGCCAGCCACCGCCAGAACTGCAAATTGCAGACACACGGACAAGAGCACTCGCTTCTTCATGGGCGTCCTTTCCAAAAAGGTTCGCCCTGTTATCGGCTTCAGAGGCCCAGCGGTTCCGGGAATTTTGCGAACGACGGCTATTTGACCGGATATCATTGTCCCAGCGCTACGCATTTTCCTGTAGAGGAGGCAGCCGAATGCGGGACCCGTTCGACGAAGCACTTCAAGCGATAAAGATTGGCCGCCGGTACCACAGCAAGAACCCCGGGTGGTGGCTGGATCATCTCACCTCTGGCCTCCCAGGAATGGTTGAGGGAATCCTGCAGTCCATGAGAGATGATCGCCGAAGACGTGGCGTCGGGGAGAATACTGTTCCCAACGTGCTTTCCGGCGTCTGCGATAGTCCCAATTTCAACGCCTGCGCCTTCGAGCATGGCGGTCAATATGTGCTGGCCATCAACTATGGTGCTCTGATTCTCGTCGAGGACCTCGTCAAGCGATTGTTCTGCGTTCCGGAGGCCTTTCCCTGGGTTGGTGATCCCAAAGCGGAGGATCCCAATCGCTCATTTCACCCCACCAGCACGGACGCGATGGACTACATGCGGCGGTTCATAGCTGAGCCCAAACGAACGGATCCCAGGGATCCGATTCGCAGGAAAGCGGCCACGCTCTTCCTCATTGCAGCAGTAGAGTTCATCGTGTGTCACGAACTCTGGCACATCCTGGGCGGGCACGTGCGGTGGTATCAACAGCGGACTGCGGGACTGACTCTGTCCGAAGTACGGGACTCAGATCCTCGTTCGGACGGAATCACCTATCAGGCTCTTGAGATGCACGCCGATGGTTTCGCCGTGTGGATTTCTCTAATCAGAATGCTTCAAATGGCCAGGAGCGAAGCCCCACCACCACACATCCCCCGAGTGATACTAAATCCGACGCAAGCCGTGGAATCGACGCTCCTTTGCGCCCTGGTGATGGTTGGAACATTTCTCGGCGGTCACTCTTCGCCTTCTGATTGGCCAACCCTCACACACCCTCCTCCTGGTATACGACACCAGCTGAACCTCGCTGCGATCGCCAGGAGCCTTCACTACTTGGGCGAACACGATGTGAAATCGGCAACCACCGACAACAAGGAGTGGGCCGAGTTATTTGGCAAATCCGTCTTTCAGCCTGCTTGGATGCGGATTGGTAATCCCAGCTGGCAGGATGCCTTTCCGCTTTCTCTTGGCCGGTTGGGGTTTGAGCACGCGCAGAGAATCTCGAAACGTCTCGCCGAACTACAACCCGAACTGAACGCCCTCGCCCACATGCCATCACCTGGGCAGGCTGAGGCCGCCGCGCAGACTGCGTCCACATTCGACTTCGCAGACACCTGAGTCTCGCCCACCCGTTCACGGATTGAGAAGGTGGGCAGGGAGTGCGGTTTACAGCCGTTCCGAGATCTCCGTATCCACGATGAGCAGTCCGCTTGGGTTGGCGGGACTTCGGGGTACCTCTTTCAGATGGGCGCGTAGGAAGACGTGGCCGGCTTCCGTCGCCGTGCCTGACCTGTCGACCAGGTAGCGGTCGAACCCCACCATCACCTCCAGGGGATTGCTCCGGGTGATGACTGCCTGAGCTTCCTTGCCGCTGTCCTTGCCCTCGTGGACCCGGCCAGAGGTGCCGCTTTCGACCAGTCGCTTGCGCTCGGCAAGGCCCAGGGCGGCTTTCACCGCGGGTTGGGCTTTGGTTTCCACCAGGCGCAGGGCCGCCCTCAGGCGGTCCTCCACGTCCAGCGGGGTCCAGGAGTACGCGTCGAAGACCCAGCGGCGCATGAAACCTTTGATCTCGGCTTCGGTGCGGGTGTCTCCGGCGTGCAGGAAGCTTTGGGCGTCGGCTTGCACCACGTTGCCGAGGCTGTCGCGCACGAAAACGTAGGTCTCTTTCTGGGCTCTCCTGTAGTTTCTGTGGGTAGCTGAAGTCTACCGTCAGCAGGGCAGGT
>CAZHUY010000497.1:0-2399 GCA_964535465.1 uncultured Myxococcales bacterium | reverse complement strand
GGACTCGGCCACGAACCACTCGAACACCATCCAGGGGGGGCTGCAGCCGTCCTTGGCCACATCGTCGTCTCCCCACTCGGCGCACACCACTGATCCCAACGCAATGGCCGTGACGAATCTCGGGCGCGACATGCGCACCGTCAGGGCTGGCAGGACGCGATCGGCAAGCCGCTCGTAGATGGCCTGCAATCCAAGGGCGTCAACGCCACTCTCGCCTTGTGCCTCTTGGTCGAATTCACTCAGGAATGGGGGATCTAGCTCCATACGAACCTCGCGTGTGCGTAGGTCAGCCCAGTCGAGGGCAGATGAAACGCGGCCTGATTTCAGGATCGTCTCCACTGTGGGCCTGCAAATAGACTTTTCCCTAGGGATTCTCCAGTTCGGCGCTCTTCAGAAAGCGACGAGTGCCTTCCAGGTCCAGAAGCTTTTCGGCCAGGAGGCGATCCTCGTCTGGCTCGGGTAGGCACGGTTGGAATTTGCTCACGGGGCCGCGGGCCATGCCACGGGCGGCTTCAGTTGCGACTTGCTCCCATGTGGTTCCGGCGAGCGAGCGCACAGCCTCTCGTGCGGCGACCATAGAAGGTTCCTTGCAACGCAGGGACAAGTTTCCTGCTATCCATTTCTTGCCAGACTTCTGCTCAAGTCCAGCCGCGAGGAGGCGGTTCACGCCGCCGCCGGCAAAGGTGTGCCAAACGATGCCATCAGGCTGCTCTTCAAGAGGTGCAGGCCCCTCCCCCAACACGCCGGCGTAGGATTCTCGCAGGCTTGCCAGCTCCAAAGCGGCTGGCCGAGATAGCCATCCCGACTCCCCCTCTTCGCGAACCAAAACATCGCGCATCGCCTGGCAGACTTGCGTCGAGAGCGCGCCGGGGAACCCCATCCAGCTCGGCACCCTGCCCCGCTCAGCGGGCTTCACGTGCAACACGCCCTTCGACCAGTCGCTCTGCCCGACCTCCCAGGCACGGCCGCCCAAGCGAAAGCACAACGGTCCTTGGCTGTAGTCGTGCATGGCGACGAACGTCGCCTGGATATGGCCGACTTCTTCCTTGCCGTGCAGAACCACCATCACAGGCGGTGCGGTGAATACGGCATATAGCTCGAAGAAGTTCTTTCGCCCGTACAGCTTCTCGCCCTGTTTGCCAAGGGATAGGACACCGTCGGCTTCATACAGGATCTCTCGCGCCACCATGGTGTCGACAAGCCCCTGCAGGCGTTGGTTTCCTATGCCTGAGAACGAGTACGCAGATTCTATCCAGGGCAGCAGGCGGTGCCGAGACATGCCACCCTCCTGCAGCACCAGGGCCATCACCTGGTGTGCAAGGACGTGTACGGCGCCAGCGGCGGGTTTGACGTCCTCCACCCAACCGGCTTCGGCTAGGCGAAGCAGTGCAACTGACTGAAGTAGCGATTCGGGGGTGAGGCAAAAGAAGGTGCAGTTGGCCCGCGTGTTGGCACGTCTACCCGTCCGGCCAAGACGCTGAAGGAAGGATGCCACGGTGCTCGGCGCATCGACTTGGATCACCTGGTCCAGATCGCCAACATCGATCCCCAACTCCATGGTCGAGGTGCAGACGATGGCCGTGTTCTGCCCATGGGCGAACTGCTCTTCCGCAAGTGCCCGGTCCGCCCTGCTGACCGAACTATGGTGAATGAACACCTCCACACCCGATCCGCCCAGCGCCTGAGCAACACGTTCAGCTTTCGATCGGCTTTCGACGAAGACCAGGCTCTTCTTGCCGCGAGCAAGCTGCGAGATCCCCAGCGCGGCTCGGTCCAGGTCATCGCAATAATCAATGTGTAGCTCACGAGCTGCCTTCGGCTTGGGTGGATCGACAAGTCGGAAGGGTCGCTTGCTCGATCCCTTCAACCACTCCCCGATCACCAGCGGATTGCCGACCGTTGCCGACAGCCCGATCCGCTGGACATCGCGTCCGCAGAAGGTCACCAGGCGCTCAAGAATCGCCGCAAGGTGGGCGCCGCGATCGTCACCTGCAAAGGCGTGAACCTCGTCAATGACCACCGCCGACAGATTCTGGAACAGAGCTTTTGCGTCCGTTCGCTCGCTGATCAGCATCACCTCCAGCGACTCTGGCGTGGTCATCAAGATATGGCTGGGCGCATTTCTGAAACCCTGCTTTTTCGAGTCGCTCACATCGCCATGCCACTTGAACACGTCGAGCCCGACCATGCGCGCGTAGCTGCGCAACCGTTCCTCTTGGTTGTTGAGCAGCGCACGGATAGGGCAGACATAGAGGACCGCCACCGGAGACAGCCCCTCGGTCAGAATGCGCGAAAGCAGCGGGAACATTGCCGCCTCGGTCTTCCCGCCCGCAGTTGGCGCCAAGACGACGGTATTGCAGCCGTCCAGGACCGCTTCGATCGTCAGGTCCTGCACCGGG
>CAZHUY010000496.1:0-2402 GCA_964535465.1 uncultured Myxococcales bacterium | reverse complement strand
ATTCCCGTTGTATCCCCAGAGATCAATCGTGCCGCTGGTTCCAAGAGCCGACATCCCGGCTAGGAATAGTCCACCCATGTCGATGACTTTGTCGGTTGCGCAACTGGAGAGAAGAGTCGATGCGGCAACATGCTCTCCGTATGTCGCAACGTCGTAGCCCAACTGCCCACTGCTGTTTTCCCCCCAGCAGTACGGACCCGAAGGGGTAACAACGCAGAACGCATCCTGACCAGCGCTCAGGTCCGTCGCGCCCGTGAGTTGCCCGCCTTCCGCTTTCGCGACAGGAACCGGCGTATTGCTGGAATACGAACTCAGCCCCCCAGACGGCACGCCCGAGCCTAGCTGACCATCTTCGCCTCGCCCCCAGCACGACACGCCTCCAGAGGCTCGGAGGGCGCAGACCGACCTTGACGATGCACGAACCAACTTTGCATCACTGAGACCGACAGCCTGGACCGGTATTGTCACCGTATCGCTGTGTGTGATGCCGTCGCCCATCGCATAGGGGCCATTGCCCCAACACCTCACCCGGCCGTCCTTCAGGGCGGCACAAGTGTGATAGGCACCCGTGGCCACGCTCACGACATCCGAATGACAGGTGCCACCGGAGCAGAAGTAGTCGGCCTGGCAATCCGCGCTGGTCGTGCAGGTGGTCTTGCAGGCTCCGGCGGCGCAGGCGAAACCGTTGGTGCAGGGTTGTGGCGATTGGGTCTCGCAGGTGCCGCTCACACAGACTGATTGTGGAACCACCTTGTCGCTGCCGGAGCAACTGGCCGCGGCACCGCAGGTTTTGCTCTCGTAGGAACACTGGCCGTCGCTGCGTCCGGCGCAGGTGCCTGCGCAGGTAGCGTCGGTGCCGCAGGAGGCGCGATTGCCGTGCGGGTTCCCCGACGCCACGGGCGTGCAGGTTCCCTCGAATCCCGCGATGTCGCAGGCCATGCATGAACTGTTGCACGCCTGATCGCAGCAGATGCCGTCTGGGGCGCACGTGGTGCCCGAGGCGCAACCGGCCGCGACCTTCTGGCAGGTCTGTCCCTTCTTGCTCTTGCAGGTGCTGGTTGCGTCGCAGATTCCGGCGCACCGTCCGGCCGGATCCTCGGCATTCACCACGTCGACACAGGCGTGGGTGGCCGAGCAGCTTTGACACGTGGGGCAGTCCGAATGGGTACAGCAGCCGCCGCAGGCCGGTCCAGTGTCAGGTGGCGTCTGAGGCTGATCTGGCGGCAAATCGCGCGAAAGATCAGGCGGCAGGTCCCGCAGGGCCGCATCGGCCGCATCGGCCGCAGGTGGGGTACCAGTCGTGTCGGTCCTGGTATCTTCATTGGACAGGACGTCGCCTCTGGAATCCGCAGGCGCGAGGTGGAAATCTGGCGGGCTGTCCGGATTCGCAATAGCGGTGTCGTGCTCGACGGTACCGCCATCTGGGGTTCGCACTGGAGCGTCGGGCGTGAGCGAGGTGTCGGTTGGGCTCCTCGGACTCGAATCGAGGAGAATCGTGGGCTTCGTGGCAGGCGAGCCGTCGGACCGTGGCCCGACATCCTGGGTGCGTCGGCTATTCGCAGAACCATCGCCGGCGGAGGCGTCGTTCTTTTTCGGCTCACGCGAAGGGGGTGCCGAATAGCAGCCAGCCGACAGCAACGCCAAGCCAAACAGGATCGTGAGAAAGGATGGGAGACTTGATCTTCTCACTAGTAGGCTCCTGAAATGAACAGCGAGGTCTGACCTGGGCCGAAGCCCGGCACAAAGGTGACCTGTGCATGCTCTGTGCCTCTGGATGCGAATGACCTTCCGAGGAGGTACATGGTGGTTCCAGCTACCAATGCCGCCGCACCAACGCCGAAACCGATCAGGCCTCTGGTCTTGGAGTTGTCTATCTGGCGTTGCTTGTCCGAGAACTGGTCGTCCGAATACTGGTCGCCCTTTTCTCTCAGATCGTCGATCAGGGATTCGCGCCTGAAGTATTCATAGGTCCCATAGCCCAGCGAGGCGACGCCAAGGGCAGCGGTCACAATGCCCACGATTCTTGAAGTCGACCCTGAATCGTTCACGCTGGCGGACGGTGTGGGTGAAACCGGGCCGACGTTCGCGGATGGCTCTTGCGCCTCTGATGCGGGCGCGGGTGGTGGCGGTGGTGGTTGGACGGGTGTTACCGGCGCAGCTGTCTGGACAGGCGCCGTCTTGGGCAGGTGGGCCTCACACTCCGCAAGATGCTTGTCCACGTAGGCCCTGGTGTCCGCGTCGAGCTTGGGGGCCTTGCGCAGGTACTCGTGGAAACGATCGACAGCCTCCTCCCACCGGTGGTTCTGTTCGTAGCATCGGCCCTGGTTGAACAGGTGAACGGGGTTGGGCGTCTCTATGAACAGGTCCACCAGTATCTTGGTCCCTTTCTGTTAGTTCCTCAG
>CAZHUY010000495.1:0-2420 GCA_964535465.1 uncultured Myxococcales bacterium | reverse complement strand
GGCCATATTTGGGAGCTGCTGTACGCGCTGGGCCTGAGCTTTTTCGGCTGGTGGGAGCCAGAGGTGTCACCGGGGTCAACCTGCACAGCCTGGTCGTGGCGGCCGTGGGCGCCATCATCGTTCTGGTCGCGTTCCACATCATCCAGCGTTGAAGTCCGTGGAGAAGGCGGCTAGGTCGACCTCCCTCATCCTGACCGTCGGCCATTCCAACCGAACCCTCGAGGACTTTCTTCATCTCCTGCAAGCCCACGGCGTGACCCGCGTGGTTGACGTGCGCACGATTCCGCGCTCGGCGCACAATCCGCAATACAACCGCGAGACGCTGCCCCAGGATCTGCGCCAGGCCGGTCTGTCATATGAGCACATGCCGGGCCTGGGCGGCCTGCGCCACACCACCCGGGATTCCCTCAACACGGGCTGGCGGAACGCTTCGTTTCGTGGATTTGCCGATCACATGCAGACCGCCGAGTTCGAGGCAGCCCTGGAAGAGCTGATCCAGCAGGCGCGCGAAGCCCGGTTGGTCATCATGTGCGCCGAGGCCGTGCCCTGGCGCTGCCACCGTTCGCTCATCGCCGACGCCCTGACAGTACGCGGGAACCTCTGCGAGCACATCACCAGCCGCACCCGCCGCCAGCCCCACCGCATGACACCCTTCGCCCAGGTCAGAAAGGGGCACCTCACCTACCCATCGCCGCATTGACACGGGCCTTGGACCCTACTATAAGCGGCGCTTCCGACTCTCTCGCGAGGATGGCGGAACTGGTAGACGCACTAGCTTGAGGTGCTAGCGGTTAACAGCCATGGGGGTTCGAGTCCCCCTCCTCGCACAGTCCGAAAAACCCCGAATCGTTTCGCACGGTTCGGGGTTTTTGCTGTCCGGCGGGTGCGACGCGGCGGCTGCGGTGCGCGATCGCCGATGAAACCAGAATGAAACCACAATTCGCGCTCTTGAGCCTCGGCGGCAGCCCGGAGGACCTCCTCGGCCGCGGCTTTTTGAGGGCGCATGTACCGGGCCGTCGTGGCCGGCTGGGTATGTCCCGCGATGTGCATCACGCCTGAGAGATTCGACGTCACCTGACCGAGATAGGTGAGCCGGCTGTGGCGAAAATCGTAGTCGGAGATCCGCTTCGTGCGGAATTCGTCGATACCTGCGGCCTTGGCTGCCGCCCGCAGAAGCGTACGGAAGTCGTGAGCGCTGAAGATGAAGCCCTTCTCAGGGCACACGGAATCCAGTGCTGCACAGGCCGCTTCGCTCAGCGGTACCTCGCGCCGGAACCTGCTCTTGTCCACGTTATCGGTGATAGTCAGGCAGGTTGAACCGCGGCGGTAATTGTCTGGCACCGACAACTTGTCGAGCGTGGCCGGTCGGAGACTCGTCTCCCACGCCATGATGAATCGCGCTCGTACCGGGAACGTCTCCCCTGAGCGTTTGCTGGTGGCGTGCTCCGGCAGCTTGGCGATGATGGCCGCCATCTCCTGCGCGGTGAACACGAGAAACGTCTTCTTGCGCGCGGATTCGGCCGAATGCCCAAGAACCCGCCTACCCGGGGTTTCGATCTCGGGCATCTGCTCCAGGTAGCCACGGCGATGGGCCCACTTGGCCAGCCGGCGAAGAACCGATAGCTCCTTCTTCACCGTGTGCCGGGTGACTCTCTGCAGGCGCGAAGATACATAGCCCTCGGCATTGACCGTGGTCAGGTCGTCGATTGTCTTGAAGAACGGAACGAAATGGGTCGCGACGTACGTGTCCTGGTAGAGCGTGAAGGTTCGCGGATCGACGGTCGGCTCGATGTCCGCAAGCCAAAGCGCTGCCACCTCGTCGAAGGGTTTGCCCGTGAGCATGGTCATGGCCTTACCGGGGGCCCATCGACCGGAGATGACGTCGGCGTAGATTTGGGCTGCTACTTTCGCAGCCTCGCCAGGATCTCGCAGGCCCGTTGAGAAGGTTCTGCGCCTACCAGCTTGGGTGAACCGGACCTGATAGATCCCGGTGTTGGTCGCTTGGACGAGTCTCCAACCTTCTGCTGTTCGAGCCATTGTTCGATGTCCTTTCTCATGAAGAATACGCGAGACCCGATGGGGACGACGGGAACATTCGGCTGCACCAGGCGTTCGAACGTCTTGACGGAAACTCGACAGACCTCAGCCGCCTCGCCCTTCGTCAGGAGGGGCGAATCGGGTTTGTAGTGAGTTACCAAGGGGACGGGCATCGGCTTCTCTCAATTCGGCCAACCACCAGAACACCGTGCCCGAAATGGGACCGCCTTCTGATGGGGCCAAACAGACCAAGTCTCCCCCGCAGAAACTCAGAGTTTTGCGCATCTAGGGACTGCCCCCATTAGTCTGGCTTCGGTACCTTGACCCCATGAAGGCCCTTGTTCGCGTGCTCGATAACCTCCAAGAGGCGGGCAGCTGCCTCC
>CAZHUY010000494.1:0-2433 GCA_964535465.1 uncultured Myxococcales bacterium | reverse complement strand
TCCGCATTCCAGCTTGACTTTGCGCACGAACTGCCAGATACAAGAAGCGCCATGCCTAAAGGTGGAGAAAAGCGGTTCGACGCCAGTCCAACGAGAATCGCCTGCCTGGGAGCACGTTGCCATATCAGCGGGGCATGTTGGGTTGTGGCCATTGGACTGTGCCTGGTCCCGATCGCGCGCGCCGCTGTCCAGGCCAGCTACTCCCTCGGCCCCCCGACCATTCAGGGTAACTCACTCCGCTATCCCCTAAGCCTCAACTACACCGCCGATGCCGGCGAGCGCGTGGCCTATTTTGCTGTCGATGTCTCGGCAAGTGCCGCCGTTTTCACCGGGTCGGGTGCGGATTACTCGGCCTTCACTTTCAGTCTGGCGGCGGGCTTGGGCGCCGGCTGGAACCCGATTCCCTTCGGCGTCTTTGGACCGAGTACATTCCAGGATACCGCCGAGTACGAGACCGCGAATGCGTACTTGGTTCCTGGCATTCATGCGCTGGGCACCTTGTCCGTTGACCTTGAGCTGCTGGGGCTTCCGGTTTCCACCGCCTATTCCGTGTCTGTGGTGGGTCCGAACAGCGTGGTCGGCACCGAGGTCCCCGGCCAAAGCGGCACTTTCAAGTTCGATCCGGTCGAGGCCGCCAATATCCCGGAGCCTTCCTCCTGGGCGGGAATCGCGGGTTGCGGATGTCTGCTGGCCGCCGTGTTACGCCGCCGCGGGCGCGATTGAGTTCAGCACGGTCAAACCCCACTCTCCTGGATTCCGAGACCGGCCCCTTCACGGCCCTCTTGCCGTGCAAGTGGATGCCGCGCCACTCGAAATGATCGCTCCACACATCACGCCGTGGGTTAAACAACTCCGTCACCTGCGCCGTTTCGGGATCGACGCCAGTCAGATTCGGCCCTTTGTGCAGATTGCAGTCAATACACGCCAGCGCCAGATTCTCCAACTCATCCGTGCCGCCGTGTGTGATTGGCCGGATATGCTCGACATGCAGCGCCGCCAACGGCGAGTCTTTCTGGTGAAGCTGGCAATACTCGCACCGGCTCCCAGCCCGCTCTCGCACCTGCGCTCGGGTCCGCAGGTCCATCGCTTACGCTGGCGCGCCGCCCATTTGCCGTGCCAAGCGTTGGAGGATGGCAATGAACTTGTTCGCCCGCACGTACCCCTCGTATTCCTCGCGTTCGGCGTCCGTGAGCCGGCCCTCGCTTGACCTGTTGGCCAGCTCCTCGATCCGCGCGCGCAGTTCCGGTGCCGGTTGGAACTCCAGAACGGCTCGGGCTTTCTCGGGGAACACGATCTCGGCGACCGGTCGAACGCTCCTTTCGAATGCACTCGTCTCCAACGTCGTTGACATGGAAAGACCTTACGCCCGCGTGATCGCCGCTGCAACCCGCGAGTAAAGAACCAGTGAAAATGCCCGTGACGACTCCGGCGCCCCACGCGCCGACCTGGGAATAGGGGCTTTCACCCGTGGCGCCGGCATCAATGTACGCCTCTACACCTCATCCCCCTGCCTGCCGCCCCCTCGCATCGTCCGACGGCTGGGCTCAGCCCGCGGCGTTCAATCCACCGCGTCCACTCGCAGATCGCGCATCGTGGTGAAGTTGCCCAGAGCCGCTAACCCGCGCATCGCCCGCGCCCCGCTCTTGCGCCGTGGCCCGAACCGATCACGGTACTCCGCAAACACTCCATTCACGTAGTTCCGCGACCCCAACACCACGCCGTCGCTGAAATACCGGACCCGCAGCCGCAAGACCTGGCCCAGGCTCAACGCCCCCTCTCGCTTGAGCTCCTTTCGGATCTCTTCCGGATCCAGCACCATCTTCCCCGATCTCCCCGCCGTCCCGCTGGTCACCAACAGAACCTGGCGGTACTCCCGCGCGACCTGGCCCCAGTCCGCGCAACGGTGGAAACTCGCCAACCCCCGCCGCGCCGCATCCTGGCCCGCCACCGCCTCCGCATAGCCACACCACCGGTACTCCTTGGGATCCCGCACCAGTCCCGCCCGAACGGGATTCAAGTCCACGTACGCTGCCACGGCTTGCACCACCCCTGGCTGATCCTCCACCAGCACGCTCTTGAAGCGTTCGGCCCACAGGGTCCCGAACCGCTTCCGCTGCTTGTTGAACCACTTGCTGAACCGCTGCTTCAACTCTTTCATGAACGGCGATACGTCGCCCATCCGTTCGCGTAAGCCTTTGCGCAAGTCCTCCGGCAATGCGCCCTGCTTCTCGAACGCCTTCTTCAAAGTCTGCACATACAGGCTCTTCTTGCCGTAAAATGTCAGCGCCCGCGCCACCAACTCCGCATCGGTGACACTCACTTCGCCTGGCACCCGCACGAGCACGTGAAAATGGTTGGACATCAGGCAGTACGTGACGATCTCGACGCCGCTAAACTGGGCCTGCTGCCAAAGCATTTCGCGTAGCTTCTCTT
>CAZHUY010000493.1:0-2434 GCA_964535465.1 uncultured Myxococcales bacterium | reverse complement strand
GATCGTGCACCGTGTGGGAACCCACGCCATCAAGGATGGTGATGCTGCTCAGACGAAGCCCCTTGTGGACCGAATCGCTGCTATCAACCCTCTGGCGCTCTTCTACGCGCTTCGCCTGCTAGGCTCGCCCAAGCTGCCGGCCTATGCGGCTATCCGCACGGCTGCGATGGCCTGGCTAGACGGTCTGGGATCGCAACATGGCCTCTCGAATGCTCACCAACGTGCAGAGGCTTTGGGCGTCCTATGTGAGATGGATTTTCCGGACGTGCTTACATTCGTTCGCAAACTGGGCGCTCATGGTTCATATGCGGACGTCGCTCTCCTGCGTAACGGCGACCTCGCCGGAGGGATCAGACTGTGTGCGCTTGTGGAGCCGGGCTGCGAATTCCCCTGGCGAGACCTGGCCATCGAGCACGCGAAGGTCCGATATGGCGAATCCGTAATCGAAAAACTGAGAGCTATTCTGATTGACCAAACGGTCGATGGACAGGTCCGGTCTGGTGCCTTGAGGCTGGCGGGACACATCGCCGATCAAGGGCTGGTCTCTGCTCTTGAGAACTGCTGGAAAGTTGATGTCGGGCGAGCTGAGCGCCTGGATGACTATCTCTGGGCCTTCGCTGAGTGTTGTGGCCCTGATGTAGCCCGATATTTGGCGCCGGTGTGCGATGCCTGGGGCTCGCTCTCGGATGTAGCTGTATCACCGGGGATGGGATCCCCCAGATTCAACCTCACCGCCTTTGGATTAGAGTGGGCATTGCGCCGACAGCCACCACAAAGTGCCATCGAATACCTGGTCTTTCGTGCAGAATCCGATCTACTCCTGAGGCGGCCGATCACTTACATCCTTGATGGCGTAGATCTCCCTTGCGCCGTGGAGTTCGTCGCTCGAGAGTGAGCAGGAATGGAACGTCGTCTTACAGGAAGCGGCCAGCTCTGGTTCTCGGGCTCGAACGGGTGGCGCCGCGCTCAAGAGCAGGGACGACCGATGTCGGCGAAGTCCCGTGCAGTACTCCTGCGGCTGTGGCAGGACCGTTCAAACGACAAGCACCTGCGAGGGCAAGCTTTCGCGTTGTGGGCAGAGACAACATCATCTGGGGATCTGGAGGTCCTTCGTAGCGCAAATGATCCCGACCTGGCGAACCAGTGCCTTTGGGAACGACTCCGACGAAGTGATGAGGAGGCGGTCCCAGCCTTGCTTGACAAGCTCAAGTCCGATGAGAACTGGAATTGGTGGCGGGTCGCTCATGACGTGTGGTCTGGCGAGTTGACCGCGGCACTTGATGAATCGCTGGCAAGGCGTGCAACCTACGCACCGGCGGTCTGGGGACGATCTATCGATTCTGACCTCTTTACTTCTGAGCTAGTGAAGAGCCTTCCTGAGATCGAAGCGGCGCGTCTACTACAGAAGCACTGGTCCCACCTCCGATTCAGCGACCCATTTGTACAAGCGGCCCTCTATGTGGGTACACCACCGTTGCTGGCTCTGGTCCGGGTTGCGGTTTCCGAGTGCCCCGATCCTCGCGACCTCTTCAAACACATCACGCTACGGTACAGGTCGCGCATGGTCGGCTCTTCCTATTTGATGCGGCGAGCTCAGGTGGAGGCATTGGAACCATACCTGGATTATTTGAAGCCGATGGCGCTTCGCGATCTATGGGAGATCTGCAATGAGCACGGGTGGTTCGACACTCGTCGTCGCCTACTCGACGGTCGGCAGAATCCGCCGTTCCTGACTGCGGGACGCGAGAAGGAGCAGATCTCGGCGGCGCTGGAGAGATTTCTGTCCCACGATCCCCTGCAGAATCTGGATCGCTTTCTCGATCGCTACTTGGATGCCGGGATCGCTTGGGCCAAATTGCTGGCTTGGATGGTGGCCTGGCTGGAGCAGAAACGCTCGGTCGATGCGCTGAAACTCGTGGCGACAGCGATCACCTTGCGAGGAAGCAGGAAAGATCTCGACGTCCTGAACATATGCAACAACATGCCCGAAGTTGAAGCCAAGCACCTGGTTGCGAATACGAGATTCGTCGTCCTTCGCTCTCGACTTTCCTAGCAAGGTCAAGCTCCCCAGAAAGGCGCTGTGAGGAACTGGAAGCCGCTGCCACCGGATTGGCCATGACCGAAAAGAAAGACACCACCGACATAACCAAGGGCGAGTTGATCCTCTACCAAACCGAGGACGGGCGCACGCGCATCGAGTGCCGCTTCGAGGGCGAGACCGTCTGGCTCACCCAGGCGCTGATGGCCGAGCTGTTCCAGACCACACCGCAAAACATCACCCAGCACTTCCGTGAGATCTACGCGGAGGGGGAGCTTGACCAGGCGGCAACTTGTAAGTCTTTCTTACAAGTTCGAACCGAGGGGGCTCGGCAGGTTTCTCGCACCCTGAACTACTACAACCTCGAAGCGATCCTGGCCGTCGGCTTCCGGGTCC
>CAZHUY010000492.1:0-2435 GCA_964535465.1 uncultured Myxococcales bacterium | reverse complement strand
ACCACGCCATCGATCTCGGAGATGACCGCGTGCTCCTTGGGCTTGCGAGACTCGAAGAGTTCCGCGACGCGAGGAAGACCGCCGGTGATGTCCTTGGTCTTGGTGGTTTCGCGGGGGATACGGGCGATGATATCGCCGGCCTCGATGGTATCCCCTTCGGCGACCGCGATGGTCGCACCGACGGGCAAGAAGTAGCGAGCCTCGTTTTCCGAATTGGGAATGCGAAGCGTCTTGCCCCCCTCGTCTTTGAGAGAGATGCGCGGTCGCAGGTCGGCGTCCTTCGATTCGATGACGCTCTTACGCGACAGACCGGTCACCTCGTCGATGTGCTCGGTCATCGTGACGCCTTCGATGACGTCGCCGAACTTCACGACGCCGCTGACCTCGGTGACGATGGGCACCGAGAAGGGATCCCACTCCGAGAGCATGTCACCCTGCTTGACCTTGGCCCCATCCGCGAAGTGCAGACGTGCACCATAGGTCAGTCCGTATCGCTCGCGCTCACGGCCAGTCTCGTCTTGGATGATGATCTCGCCGTGGCGGTTCATGACGATGTAGTGCTTCTCGCGTTTCGCCAGATCCACGTTCTCGAGCTTCACGATACCGCTGTAACGCGCCTCGAGCTGAGACTGCTCGGTTCGCACCTGACCGACGCCACCGATGTGGAAGGTGCGCATGGTGAGCTGGGTTCCGGGCTCGCCGATGGACTGGGCGGCGATGACACCCACCGCTTCACCGATGTTGACCATGTGACCGCGGGCCAAATCGCGGCCGTAGCACAGGACACAGATCCCTCGTCGCGTCTCGCATGCCAGCACGGACCGAATCTTCACGCGGTCGATGCCAGCATCTTCGACGATGCGCACCTTGTCTTCCGTGATCTCCTCGTTCGCCTGCACCAGAACCTCGCCGGTGTACGGATCGAAGATGTCCTCGGCGGACACTCGGCCCAGGATGCGATCCCCGAGCTTCTCGATGATCTCTCCGCCCTCGATGAGGGGCGTGATCTCAATCCCCTCGAGCGTGCCGCAGTCGTACTCGGCGATGATGCAATCCTGAGCCACGTCTACCAGACGACGAGTCAGGTAGCCCGAGTTCGCGGTCTTGAGAGCCGTATCGGCAAGGCCCTTGCGCGCACCGTGGGTCGAAATGAAGTACTGCAGAACCGAGAGGCCCTCGCGGAAGTTGGTGGTGATGGGGGTCTCGATGATTTCGCCCGAAGGCTTCGCCATGAGGCCGCGCATCCCGGCCAGCTGCCGGATCTGCTGCGCCGAACCGCGCGCGCCTGAATCGGCCATGATGAAGATCGGGTTGAACGAAGGTACGCGACGCTTCTCGCCCGTCTCCTCATTGGTCACGTTTTCGGCGCCGATCTCGCTCATCATCTCCTCAGCGATTTGCTCGGAGACTTGCGCCCAGATGTCGACGACCTTGTTGTAGCGCTCGCCGTCGGTGATGAGACCTTCGGTATACTGCTCCTCGATCTCGGAGACGTCCTTCTGAGCGTGCTCCAACAACTCGCCCTTGCGCTTCGGAATCAGCAGGTCGTCCACGCAAATGGAAACCCCGGCCCTGGTGGCATAGCCGTAACCGAGGTGCCGCAGCCGGTCCGCCAGCAGGACGGTTTCCTTCTGGCCGTAGACGCGGTAGCAGCTATCGATGAGGTCTCCCAGTTGCCTCTTGCCCATCACGCGGTTCACCAGCTTGAAGGGCAGCTTCTTGGGTACGATCTCGTAGAGCAAGGCACGACCGACCGTGGTCAAAACCAGCTCGCCATTGGTGCGCACCTTGATCGCGGCCTGCAGATCGAGCTCGCCATGGTCGTAGGCCATACGGACCTCTTCGACAGAGGAGTACACGCCTCGCACGTTGGCGGCGCCCTTCCCTTCCTTGAATTCGCCGCGAGCAAAGGTTCGCTCGCGCGTCATCCAGTACAGACCGAGGACGATATCCTGCGAAGGCAGGATGATGGGTCGCCCGTTGGCAGGGCTCAGGATGTTGTTGGTCGACATCATGAGCACGCGGGCTTCCATCTGCGCTTCCAGAGAAAGCGGCACGTGCACGGCCATCTGGTCACCGTCGAAGTCGGCGTTGAAGGCCGCACAAACCAAGGGGTGCAGCTGAATGGCCTTACCCTCGATCAACAACGGCTCAAAGGCCTGGATACCCAAGCGGTGCAGGGTCGGCGCGCGGTTGAGCAGGATGGGATGCTCTTTGATGACCTCTTCCAGAATGTCCCAAACCTCAGGGCGCTCGCGCTCGACCAGCTTCTTCGCGCTCTTGATGGTCGTGACCAAGCCGCGTTCTTCGAGCTTGTTGTAGATGAAGGGCTTGAACAGCTCGAGAGCCATCTTCTTGGGCAAGCCACACTGGTGCAGCTTGAGTTCCGGGCCGACGACGATGACCGAACGGCCGGAATAGTCGACGCGCTTGCC
>CAZHUY010000491.1:0-2444 GCA_964535465.1 uncultured Myxococcales bacterium | reverse complement strand
ACGGATCAGGCGCCCTGGATCGGCCCGACGGCGTGCTGGTGCGGGCCCTATCAGCGCTATCCGATGCCAAGCGGGCGGTCTGCAACCTGACCAGCGGCGCCTGCGTCGAGTGCACCGCCAGCACGAGCTGCGGTGGCAACACCCCCATCTGCAACACGGGCACGAACAAGTGCACAGCCTGCTCCACCTCCACGGAATGCGCCGGACTCGGAGACGCCAGCCGGGCCACCTGCGCGAGTTCCTCGGGAGCCTGTGTCCAGTGCACCAGCAACACCAATTGTTCGGGTGTGGCCGGCGCCCCTTATTGCGAGACCAGCACCAACAAGTGCGTGGAGTGCCTCACCAGCACCAACTGCTCCGGGACGAAGCCGATTTGCTCCGGCAACCTATGCGGGGCGTGCAAGTCGGACGACGAATGCGGGGCCAAGGATTCTTCGAAGAAGGCGTGTGCGAGCACCGGGACATCCGCCGGCTCCTGCGTCCAGTGCACCAGCAACAGCCATTGCGGTGGGAGCACCCCGATCTGCGACACGTCCTCCAACACCTGCCGAGCGTGCACGGGGGACAACGAATGCACCGGGATGGGGCCGGGGGTGTGCATGAAACACCAGGATGGCCGGTGTGCCTCGGACGCCGAGACCGTGGTCGCCACCAGCACACCTACCCTCCCGTCTTCGCTCGCGTCAGGCAAACGCCTGGTCATCATCCGCGGAGCGGTCTCCGGGACCGTCGCCTGGAACCTCCCAACCAGCCAGGTGACCATCATCGGCCAGAACACCGGAGTGCTGACCGGCAACGGTAGCGCCGCGACGATGCACCTGACCGGCGGCGATTTCTATATGCGTGACCTCTCGATCACGCGCGGATCCCCTGGGCTGTGGGCTGATGGAGGCGCCATCGCGCGGCTCGAGCACGTGAGCGTCAGCAACAATTCTGCCGGCGGCATTCTGCTGGACGGAGCCGGGTTCGACATCAAGAACACCACGGTCAACAGCAATGGCGCCAACACGGCTGGCGCGGGCGCGTTCGGCGGAATACGCATCCAGAACCCACCCGCATCCCCGAAAATGCTCAGCTTTTCCACCGTCAACGACAACCAGCTGATTGGAGTGAGCTGCGACAGCGGCACCGCGGTAAACCCGCTCCCGACCACGGTCCTGGTCGCGCAAGCTACGGGAGTCCCGGTTGCCGCAGTTTGCGCATTCACCTCATGTGGCGCTGCTAGCTCGTCCTGCGGGGCACAGTAGGGTCTGAACGATGGACAACCGGCCCATGAGCGATGTCTTCCTCCAGCCAGGCGAGGTCCTCGACGGCAAGTATGAGATCATCGCCAAAATCGGCCAGGGTGGGATGGGCGTCGTCTACAAGGCACGCGCGATCGCGCTCCAGCGCCACGTCGCGATCAAGATGCTCACCCATGTCGACGAGAACACGCTTCGCAGATTCCAGCGCGAGGCCCTGAGCCTGGCTCAAGTCGACCACTTGGCGGTCGTCCGCGTTGATAATTTCGGCGACGCTGGGCCTCTGGGCCCATATCTCGTACTCGCCTACGTTGCTGGACAAGACCTTGGCGATGTCGCCCAGACAAAGCTCAACATACCCGATGCCGTGGATCTCGCGCTTGCAATCGCGACCGGTATCTCAGCTTGCCACCACCGTAAGATCATCCACCGAGACCTAAAACCCTCGAACATCCGCGTGACCACAGCGACAAGCTGGCATAGCCGAGTCAAAATTCTCGACTTCGGCCTGGCATTGCCGTTCGACAGCCCGATCCTCCAGGCCTACCAAACGCGTATCACGAGCACGGGCAGCGTGCCTGGCACCCCCAGGTACATCGCGCCCGAACTTCTGCGACACCAGGAACCCACCGTCAAATGCGACCAGTATGGATTGGCCTCCCTCCTCTATCTCCTGCTCACGCAACGCGCTCCCTTCGAGGATCTTGAGGGCGCCCAGCTTCTGCAGGCCATCAAGGACGGGAACATCGTCAAGCCATCCCTTCTCCGGACCGATCTGCCGCGTGAGCTCGAACGCATCCTCTTCCGCGGCTTACACAAGGATCCCGCGCAGCGCTTCGATTCCGTCGACGACTTCGCCGACGAACTGGTTCCTTTCGCCAGCCCCAATCTCCAGACCACCTGGACCCACTACTTTGCCAATGCAAGGCGTCCTCTAGACCGGCGGCTCATCGAGCCCGTCAGCGGGAAGGCTCGCGCCGTCACTGGCGGGACGATCATCTCTCCGATGTCAGATCCGTCGGTGGTTCCCTTGCCCAAATCGCTCCATCCACAGCGAATACCCACTCCCCCCGAAAATCCGCCTTCCGTTCTTCCCACTCCCCTCCCGGCCAGCCCGCCTCGCCACGACACTCCTCCAGCAGCCCCGCACCCCACCCCGGCACCCCGTTGTCGCCGTCATCATGGTGAACAGGCGAGCGCAGA
>CAZHUY010000490.1:0-2456 GCA_964535465.1 uncultured Myxococcales bacterium | reverse complement strand
CTTTGAGCGGCTCACGCCGGAAAGCCCCCGGCTCTGCCGGGGGATGCGTTACTGTGTGGGTTGGTAGACGTAGACATGGATGCCGACAGGGTCGCGGAAGATGATACTGCGTTCGCCCCAGGGATTGTCGGTGAGCGGGATCACCACCGGCAGATTGGCCTTGGCCAGCCGCGCCGCCTCGGCATCCACGTCCGCGACCTCAAGGCACAGCGTCAGCCCCTTGCCCGCAAAGGGTGCGGGCGGGCACTTGTCCTGGGTCATGAACGACAGTTCGCCTCCGCCGCGGCCTGCCAGGTGCAAATAGCCCGGGGCTTCCATGGCGACGGCGAAGCCAAAATGCCCGCAGTAGAAGTCCTTGAGTCCAGCGAACGATTCCACGGTAACAAGCGCGTACAGTTTCTTCAGGTTCATGGGTGGCCCTTTCAACGATGGTTGCGACACCCTCTTTAATAGGGAGCTCCTGACAACGCGGTGTCAGGAGTGTCGCAGGGCGAATCTCTCTTGCACGAGATTGCCTCTCGTCTGCCGAACAGAGTACGCTGGCGCTGTCATGACAAAGCGGACCTTGCTGGTCGCCCTGGCGGCCTCGGCTTTTCTGGGTTGCTCCAATCAGAGTGACGACGGTTCATCCAACCGAACGGGCGGGACCAGCTCCGCCGGGCGGACCGCGAGCAGCTCGGCCCAAGCAGGCAGCTCGGCCCGCAGCGCAGGCTCAGCGGCGGGCGGCAGTTCGGCGGTCGGCGGAAGCTCGTCGGCCCTGTCCTCGGCGGGTGGCAGCTCGGGCTCAGGGGGCGCTTCGAGTAAAGGCGGCACTCGCTCGACCGCCACGAGTTCGGGCGGGGGGACGTCTACCACGGGCGGCAAAACTACGGGCGGAAGCACCGGTTCGGGAGGCGTGGCCACGGGCGGCACCGGTCAGGGCGGCGGTAGTCGTGGTGGCGCCGGAGGCTCATCAACCCAACGTCCCAAGGAGGACGGGGGCGCGGGAAGGACTGACAATCCCGATGCGGGGAGCGCTCCCGACGCCAACAAGGGCGACACTGCCACCGGAGGCTCGGCGGGGTACCAGCCCTGCCCCCGTGATGGAACGGCCTGCAAGATCCTGGCCTTGGGCGACTCCATCACCAACGGGGTCGGGTCGTCTGACAAAGGCGGCTACCGCGTGCCGCTCTTCAAGCTTACGGCGGCTGCCAGCTTGAAGACGACCTTCACCGGCTCGCAGAAATCCGGGCCCACGAACCTTCAGGTCTCGGGCCAAACCTTTGTCACCCGTCACGAGGGACACAACGGCTGGGGTATTTCGCAGGTGAACCCGAACAGCGGCGGCAGCAAGGGCCTGACCACCGTGATTCCCAATCCCGCCTTCGACAACGCCAATGGCGGCCTACCCAACATCATTCTGCTGCACATCGGAACCAACGATTCGGGCACCTACTCGGCCACCCAGATGGCCAGCGATCTCGAGGGCCTGCTGGACCAGATCACCACCGCCGCCCCCGAGGCCCTGGTGGTGGTCGCGCAAATCGTGCCGCTCGGTTACGGTGACAACGCGGTCATCAAGGCCTACAACCAGGCCATCCCCGGCGTCGTGGACGCCCGGGTGGCCGCCAAGAAGCACGTCACCAAGGTGGACATGTTCACCGGCTTCACCACCTCGTCGATGATCGCCTCGGACAAGGTTCACCCCAACGACACTGGCTACGCCTTCATGGCGGAACGCTGGTACTCGGTCATCGGACCGCTGCTGCCCAAGTAGCCGGGCGTCGAGGCCCCCACGCCACGGCTGTGCAAGCCGCGCGCGGGTAAAAAGACTCGTGGACCTGAATGGTGAGGTTCAGAATCAGGGCATGGTCCGAAGAGCCGGGCCAAAATAGAGACTGTGAACAGGGAAGGCAGCGGAAGCATCGCGGTGAAACGCGCCTACGAACACGCAAATCGTGAAGATGGGGTGCGCTTTTTGGTGGAGCGTCTGTGGCCAAGGGGTGTCAGGAAGGACGCCCTCGCGGTCGAGTCGTGGCTGAAGGACGTGGCCCCCAGTACGGAGTTGCGCAAATGGTTCGGTCACGACCCGGCTCGTTGGGATGAGTTCCGGCGTCGTTACTTCCTCGAGCTGCAGTCGCGTCCTCAGGCCTGGCAGCCCCTGCTGCAGGCTGCGGGCAAGGGCCACGTCACGCTCGTGTATTCTGCCCACGATACCGAGCACAACGCGGCGGTTGCGTTGCGCGAGTTTCTCGGATACCAGATGGGCCGTCATCGTCACGGCGCTGGTGGCGCCGGGTGAATCAGCCCCTTGGCGAGCAGGCCACCGCCCAGCGTACAGAAGTAGAGATAGCCGCGCAGCTCGCCAAAACGCGCCACCATGGCCTGCAAGTCCGCCGCTGAGGACACACCCAGAAGTCTGCCTAGGAGCCTGTTGCGCATAGGGCATTTGGCGCTCCTCGCTTCGCTCGGATCGC
>CAZHUY010000489.1:0-2498 GCA_964535465.1 uncultured Myxococcales bacterium | reverse complement strand
GTCCCGTGCTTTTCAACCTTTTTTCTGATCCGGAATCATGAACGGTGATTTAGCCTGTTCGGGTGAATTTTCGCAGGCTTACCCTCTTCGTCTGGGCCATCGCGTGCCTGGGCGCCTGCGCGAACCGGCTTCCGCCGGTCACCAAGCTGGTCAACAACCGGCGGATTGTCACACGGTCGGTGAACGCCAACGCTTACGAGCACGCCAGCCGCGCCTACATCTACGAAGAGGAAGAGCGCTACCAGGAGGCCGCCGCGGAGCTGCAGCGGGCCCTGGTTTTCGACAGCGAATCGCCCGAGCTGCAGGCCCGTTTGGCCGAGATCTTCCTTCGGCTGGGGCGCCTGGATGATGCGGCCGGCACCATCGCCGCCTCGATGAAGATCGAGGTCACGGCCGACGGGTTGATGGCCGAGGCGCATCTGCGCCAGGCCAGGGGCGATGCGGTGGGCGCGGTCGAGCCCTTGCGCAAGGCCGTGGAGTTGGTGGATTTTCGCGACGAGCCCGACAAGGCCCAGACGGTCTACCTGGAACTGGCCGAGGCCCAGATCGTGGCCTTGGACGTGCCCGCCGCCGAGGCCACGCTGGCCGAGTTGTGCCGGCGCGATCCGGCTTCGCTCGACGGACACATGCGCCTGATGGCGGTGTCATGGGCTCTGGGCGACATGCCCCAGGCCGAGGCGCATCTGCGCCAGATCCTGCGCGAGGAGCCCAATCAGATCGAGGCGCTGACCGGTCTGGCCTGGCTTCTGGCCGCGCAGGGCCGCGATTCCGAGGCGCGCAAGGCCTTTCGCGAGGCCTTGGATCGCAGCGACAGCGCCCCTGAGATCGCGGCCGCCTTCGCGCGTTTTCTGGTGAGCATCGGCGATCCAAAGGGTGCGGAGGAGATGGCCGAGGACATGACGCCGTCTCTGGTCGCGTTGGGCGACGAAGGATTCCCGGCCGCCATCGAGCTGGAGCGCTCGGCGCGCCGGCTGGATCGCGCCCTGGCGTTGGTGAACAAGGCGGAGAGCTCGGGAACGGCCGACGCCGCCAAGATGCGCCTGGCTCTGCACAAGGCGACCCTGCTCAAGGAGAAGGGTCAGGACGACGCGGCCTTGGCGGCTCTCTTGGCGGTCCCGAGGGACTCGGTGCTCTACTACGAATCGCGGCTTCGGGCCGGCGAGTTGTTGCGCGAATCCGGCAAGACCAGCGAGGCCGCCCAGCAGGTGGAGGACGCGGCCAAGGCGGCGGGAGACGATCTCGAGCGGAAGCTGGAGACCGCCATCGCTCTGGCTTTTGTCGACGAGAAGCGTGGCGATGCGCTGCAGGCGGTGCGCCGGCTGGAAGCCTTGCGCAGCACGCATCCCCACCACGTGGCCCTGAGCCTGGGCCTGGCCTTGATCGAAGAGCGCCGGGGCGCCTGGGCTCGCGCGCTGGAGTTGGTCGAGGGGTTGCTCAAGCACAGGCCCGGCGCGGTCGAGCTGCTGAACTTCTGGGGTTTCGTCGCGGCGGATCATGGCCACGACCTGCCCGTGGCGCGCCAACACCTGCAGAGCGCGGCGGCCCGCGAGCCGGGTTCCGGCGCGTTGCTCGACAGTCTGGGTTGGGTCAGCTTCCGCGCCGGCGAGTTGGATCGGGCCGCCCTGTTCCTGGAGCAAGCCGTGCGCTTGGATCCCCACGATCCGGAGATCCTGACTCACCTGGGGGATCTGTACGTCAAGCGTGCTGATCCGGCGCGGGCCGTCCTCTCCTACCGCAAGGCCCTCGAGCACAAACCGGACGATCGGCTGCGTCGGCGCCTGGAGGAGAGCCTCTCTCGTTTGGAGTCCCGGCACGAGGCCGGCCGCTGAGGAGATTGCGCATGAAACTTCGTTCTTCATGGGGGTGTCTTGGGCTGGGGCTGTGGTGGCTGGGTTTGGCGGGTTGTGCCGCCGGGGCTGCGGTCCAGCGCTCCTATCCCGCCCCCACCGCCGACGAGTTGCTGGCGGCGTTGCGCGCGCGCCAGGCGGTTGTGCGTGGCTTGAACCAGGAGGCGCGCGTGACCAGTTGGATGGGCGGCGAGCGGGTACGCGGGACCGTGCAGATGCTGGTGGACCGCGCAGGCGAATTGCGCTTCGAGGCCGAGGTGTCCCTGCAAGGCGTGGTGGCGGCGCTGGCCGTCCATCAAGGCTCGTTCGTCTATATCGATAACCAGAAGAAGAGCTTTCGCCTGGGCCAGGCGACACCCGCGGACGTGGCGGCGTTGATTGGCATCCCGCTGCCGCCCCAGGCGGTGGCCGCCATCCTGTTGGGCGACGCCTATGTCCCCGAGGGTAGCCAGCCGCTTGACGTGACCTGGGCCGAGGGCGCGGACGTCCTGCACCTGCAAACCCCCAACGGCGAATTGTGGATCAGCCAGCGACGTCCCGTGCCGCACAAGCCGGCCTGGGAGGTGGTGGCCGTGTCCGGTCAGGCGCCCGTAGCCTGCGAGGCGCCGGCGCGCCGCGTGACACGCAGGGTCGCGCCGCTGAAATCGACGT
>CAZHUY010000488.1:0-2499 GCA_964535465.1 uncultured Myxococcales bacterium | reverse complement strand
GAAGAACGACCAAGAACTCGACCGACCTTCACACACCACTTGACGGGACGTAAGCCGGAAGACGGGCTCCGACGTGTTTGACGGCAGGACACACCTGAGGGCGCGCACGGTTTCCGGCCAAAGTGGGCAGAGTCTTTCTTTGCGTCCCTTCCCGACGATCCGAACTTGATAGGGTCGAGAGAGGTTCAGGTCGGTACTGCGAATGGCGAGCGCCTCGCTCACCCGAGCGCCGGTATTGTAGAGGAAGAGCAGCAGTCCATAGTCACGTGATCCCACGACGGTGCGGCGATCAGGCTCGGCCAGAATCGCGCGGACCTGCTCTGGCTCAAGGTACGTTGGTGGCTTGACCGGTGCCCGCTTTGCCGAGATTGAGAGGATTCGATGGTACTGCTCTGCCCGCCGTACATCGTTGCGGAGGAGGTGCTCGACAAAGCTGTGAAGGGCAGCGAGGCGGCCGTTCCTCGTGGAGATGCTGTTGCCACGGGTGGTTTCGAGATACGAGAGAAACGCCAGTACTGCATCGACACGGATGTCATCCAGACGAAGTCGGGAGATGGGGCGGCCTACGTGGTCTCCAAGGAAGCAGAAGAACAGGCGCAGGGCGTCTGCGTACACTCGCAGCGTGTGCGGGCTTGCGCCGCGCACCCTCTCGAGATGCTCCCGGAAGTAGGACTGAACGAGCAGCAGCAGTCGGTCGCCGGTGTTGGTCATCGCTGCACGAATCGCTTACGAAATCGCCGGGACGCAATGCCCAGGAGAGCTGTCGTGCCATGAAGATACTTCTCGGTACCGCAGACGTTGGTGTGGCCCATATAGGCGGACAACCAAACCAGCCGAGGCTGCACGTCGACACCAGCTCGATACCATCGAGCCAGTCGGTGACAGGCATACGTGTGCCGCAAGTCGTAGGGTCTCGGTCCTCTTCGGCCAGATTCTGGTTTGAGGCCGATCTCGCGCAGGACTCGGCGGATCGCGTCCGAAACATGGCGGACCGTCAGCGCCTGGCCGTGGCTATCCACGAACAGCGGTGCTGGTCCATCCGAAGGCTCGAGAGTACGCCGCCAGCGCAGGTAGCGCTGGAATTCCCGACCCAGCGAAGGATGAAATGGCACCCACCGAGCACGCCCCTTGCTCTCTACCGGAAGCGCACTGCTCTGGACGTCCATGATGCGCAGGCGAACTGCTTCGCCGAAGCGAATCCCTGTGCAGTAGAGCGTCAGAATGAGCATACGCATGAGGGGGCCGGGGCACCGAGATCGGCATGCAGGCCGTGGAGTTCGTGCCACTGCTCGCAACATCATTCGCATCTCCCCCGAGGAGAACACATGCGGGGCGAATGTAGATGGGGTGTGGCTCGCCCAGGTGCGGTCAGGTACGAACACCCGTGGATTTCGCCGCCGAAGGTAAAGGCAGAACTGACGAATAGGCGCGATCTCATTCGCCAGAGACACGGGTTTTCGCGGGGGACGCCCGGCAGGGCCGAGGAACGCCAGGACCGCATTTCTGAGGCGCATTCGGCGGCCCTCGTGGGCGAGGAAGCGACCGAAGGCTCGCAGTGTGAACTCGGCTCGCACGTAGCCGTAGCCGAGCGACCGCTTGAACGTGAGGAACTTTTCCATTTCACGAGCCATTGGCCCTTCAAATCGACGACTCATCTGGGCACCGGAAGCGACAGCTCGCGCAGTTTTCCCAGGGCGACGCGTATGTAGGCGGAAGTCAAGGACGGATCTCGATGCCCAAGAATGTCGCCGACGATCTTTGCGGACGCGCCGCCTTCGATCTGGAGACTGGCGTGCGTGTGGCGAAGGATGTGGGCCCCAATGCCGCCCCGGACACCAGCAGCGCGAGCGTGAGCTCGGACGCAGTTTCGGACCGCTGAGGGCGACATGCGCACGTGCGGCATCGCACGCTGGACGAAGATCGCTCGATCAGATGCGGTCGGTGGGCGTCCACGACGGAGATACGCCGAAACCGCCCGTGCGACGGCCGGTGAAAGCGGTAGCAACGTCATCGTGCCGGTCTTGGGTCGACGAACACGAATCGTGTCGGCGCGCCAGTCGACATCATCCAAATCGAGTGCGCTGACCTCGGCGGCGCCGAGGCCGTAGCTGATCATGAGCAGAATCACTGCGAACGCGCGCCGGCCACTTGAATGCTTCCGAGAGATGCTCGCCAGGAGGCGGTGCAGCTCTTGCTTGGTCAAGGTCTTCGGCGGACGATCACAGAGAAGCACCTTCGGGCCCAGGATGGCGGACGCAAGATCGCCCCGTACTCTTCCGATGCTTCGCAGAAACCGGAAGAACATTCGAAGTGTGCTGCACCAGCCTGAGACCGTCTTGGGCGTCATGCGCCTTCCGAGATGGCCAACAAAGTCGTCGACGTCCGCAAGACAGACCTGGGCCACACGCCTGTGCCGATGCCTGATGAATTGAAGGAACCTCTCGGCTGTTGCCGCGCAGGCTGATTGATGGGGATGGGAGCCGGGTCGACGATGGGCAT
>CAZHUY010000487.1:0-2540 GCA_964535465.1 uncultured Myxococcales bacterium | reverse complement strand
ATCAGCAACCATCGGGCAGAGCTCGGCATCCCATCGGACGCGCTGGCCGAGGTCATTGGGCGCATCAGCCGCTTCCACGACCTACCGGCGCGCAAGATGCCCGCCGAGCTCAGCAAGCTGTCCACCACGTCCATCGACCCGTGGGGCGAGATCCGGCAGTCCACATGCGCGGCGCTGCTCACCCTCATCGACTATATGGATGGCACCGTCACGCGCGTCACCCCAGCCTATATCCGCAATAACGACGAGGTCGGCCCTGTCGGGGCCTTTCGGCGGGTGATCCGCAACGTCGAGATCGACTTTGAGGGACAGATGGTGAAGGTGGTGTTGGGCGATGTCTTTGACCAGGGGGCACCCCAGAGTGATCAAACAGAAAACGCAGGCTCTCCACAAATGCCTAAGGACCCTGCTGCACATTGGAAACTCAAGGCCAACTTCAAGCGCTACAGCACGGAGGATTTGGTTCGGTGGGATGCGGTGACAGCGAGGACGAACGGGGCAGAACAACGGCCTCACCCCAGGCTGATCGCGGCGCTCGACGGGAGCGAGGTGTCCGTGCCGCCGCCGGGGGCGCCAAAGGATGAGCTGCTGGACGGGCTTCCTCAGGTTCTCACGGGCACGGAACACATCTTCAATCATGCCGCTGATCGAAAGAGAATGGAGTGGTACGAGATGTTAGTGGCACGGCAATACATGCTGTGCACGCCGCCGAGGGTCCTGTCAGGTGGATCGTCACTCACGGAGGCGTCGCTGTCACCACAGCAAGAAGCACCCAGGCGCAAACGCATCGAGGGTCTTGTTGGACACAACTGCTTGAAGGATTGGCAGGACGCAACCAAAGATGTCGTCTGGCGTGATCTGGCCGAGAAGTCATGGCCAATCGCCCCCCTGTACGACTTGGGTGAAAGAGCGTCAGAAGCTTTTGGCAAGGAGTTGAAGGATCGAGGCGAGAAGATGGCCGAGGCGGCGTGCGAACCTGCGCCCATGCCCAAAGAGCTGTTGCTCGCGGTGGTGCTGGGAAACTGTCGTGAGAACGCGGAGGTGCTGCGCAAAATCCGGCAGACGCTTTGGACGGCCGGTGTCCTGGTTCGCGCTTGGCTGGTGGAGTGGAAAGAGCATCTGTACAACGAGTTCGGCCAGGAAACCCGAGAGCCGATCCTCACGCAGGACGATCTGGCGCGGACTGTGGAAGCGATGGTGAGCCTGGCAACCCGAAGCATCAGGTCTAGCGGAATTCCCTACGACACGCTCGCGGCCGAGATTCGGGAGATAGACGTTCGGAAGACCAGACGCGCTGTCCAGCGCATCGCCGTCGTGTGGCGAGACAACGACTCCGATGATGCGTCCCCTGTGGTACTGGTTGGGCAGTCGGAGTGGCGACTCCTGTCGGGAAAGGCGCAGGGCCAAGGAGGGAACATGACGGTGGGCGGGGCATGGCTAAAAGGAGCCGAGGATGTCAAAGGCAAGCTCAACAAGCTCAGAAACCCGGACGTAGGAGAATCAAAATGACATCGGGGAAGGACCAGCAGGAGCCGTCCGTTGAGGAAGTCAGGAAGAAGGGCGATGGGCGCATCGTGCTCGACTATCCCATGGATGTCCTATTCGACCGTCGGTGTCGACTGGAGAGATACGAGAGTGGCGTCATCAAGAGCCTCCGGAAGACGGACAGCCCTATCCCCACACGCATGCCCGCTCTCCTTTCCGATGAGAAGCTTGGCGGCCTCAGCTTCCCGAACGACAAGGGAGACCCGGGATCCGGCAACGTCCTTCTGGTCGGCAAGCCGGGTACCGGGAAGAGCACGCTGGCACTCCAATGGGCGGCGGTTTGTACGCAAAAACCGAACACATACTCCAGTCTGTTCATCTCGCTGGAGGAGACGGCCGCGCAGGTGCTGAAGAAGGCCGAGGACTTGGGTTGGGATGAGCCGATCCGGGAGCTTCGCTTCTGCCAGATTGGGGAACGTTCATCGGAGGTTACGCCTGAGGAGCAAGTTCGAGCGCTTCGTTTGGCAGTGTCGCGCCCGAAGACATGCGCACTCGACGGAAAGGCTGGTGAGCACGGCAAACACGAACTGCCCACGCAAGGAGAAGGGCGGCTCTTTCTTGCTACGCTGACCCCGAAAGCCAGGGATTGCAATGACCCGCAACGCACCTTCAATGAGCGCTACCGTCAGATCGAAGATCTACTGACGGCATTCAAACGTCTCTGGAAAGGCGCCGCAAGCCCCACAAACGAGCAGACGCCGATTCGCCCGAGCTCGGGTAAGGAAATCTCGA
Source organism: uncultured Myxococcales bacterium (assembly GCA_964535465.1). Classification (GTDB taxonomy): domain Bacteria; phylum Myxococcota_A; class Polyangia; order Fen-1088; family Fen-1088; genus Fen-1137. The sequence goes on along the minus strand of CAZHUY010000487.1, from coordinate 263 downwards.
CGAGCACCGAGAACAACGTCGAGCTCCGGATGGTTTGCATCGACGGCCTCGCGTCCTTCGGCGATGGCCCACTGTCTCGCGAGCAAATCCGCCAGCTCTTCAGTCTGTTTCAGCGCTGTGGTGTGGTCGGCATCTGCACGACCGAGGCAGCTCCGACGGCCGAAGTCCTGGAGCTGGAGTATCTCGCGGATATCGTCGTCCACCTACGCAGCGAGGAGGACAGCACCTATCTCGTGCGCCATCTCGAGATCACGAAGTCTCGC
>CAZHUY010000486.1:1320-2544 GCA_964535465.1 uncultured Myxococcales bacterium | reverse complement strand
TCGGACATCCCGCTCTACATGTGGATTTGGAAGCAAGGCGGCCTCCACCGAGACAGAGAGCGTTGGGATTCTCGCCTGACCTACACCGAGAACGCCCGCAACTTTCGCCGGCTGGATCGTGCAAATGGCCTGGGTAGGCACCTAGACGACCTGGCCACCGAAATCGAGGAGTGCTTCCCCTGGTACGGAATCCACGACGGCAACGACCTGTGGAACTGGTTGCAGGCCACACCCTGCGGGAGGTCATGATGGACTTCCGCGTCTACACCTCCCGTTACTACAGCCCCGCTGTGAAAGGCCGAGACGACCTGGCCAAGGTTCCCATCTCCATCGGTCGTCCGCGCTGGCGGTTGCCTTACCCGCTTGAGCCTCAACTGCGGCCGCTCTGTCCGCCACGGCGCATCATCAAATGGACCGACCAGGATGAGTACCGAGGGGTTTATTTGCGGCAGCTCGACGAGTTGGGCGTTGAGGCGGCAGATGAACTGCTTCGCCAAGCCTTCGAGAGGGCCGGCCGCGATCTCGTGCTTCTCTGCTATGAGGATCTCAGCAAGTCCTGGTGCCATCGACGGATGTTCGCCGCGTGGTACGAGGGTAAGACCGGCATCGTGATTCCTGAGCTTGTGGAAGCCGAGCAGATGGCCATGATCTAGGAGGACTCATGTTTCAGGGCTCCATCCCTGTGCCCCTTCGCGGGGTCATCCACGAGGCGGTCAGGGGATGGGGCCTTTCCTCTGTATACGTCGGCTGCTCGGGGAACTTCACCATCGAGCGCACCTTATGGGACATCGGGGTGCGATGCCATTCCAACGACGTGAGCATGTACTCGTGCAATCTGGGAGCGCTCTTCTCGGGTGGAAAGACGACGCTGCGGGTGAAGCCGGAATGGGAAGAGGAATGGGGTTGGCTTGGCCCCTACCTGGAGATGGGCCAACGAGAGCGGTGCGCGGTGCTCATGCTGGCCACCACGATGTTAGCCGGGCTTACTCGTGAGAACGCTTACTACGAGCGCCAGCGCCGGGCATACCGGGAGCAATGGGAGACGCTTTTCGGTCAGACAGTGGAGCGTCTGGCCAAGGTGCCGATTGAGCTTGCGTCGTTCGCCGCCCGGGACGTGATGGATTGGCTTGAGCTGGTGCCCGCCGACGCTGCTGTCATCAGCTTCCCACCTTTTTGGGCCTCGGGATACGAGCGACTCTACAAACCGCTTGACAGCGTGTTCGG
>CAZHUY010000486.1:0-1310 GCA_964535465.1 uncultured Myxococcales bacterium | reverse complement strand
TACGAAGTCCTCAGCGAGGGACGCATAGACGAGTTCTTGGACGCGGTGATGTGTCGGAAGTCATGAATGATGGTTTTGCCGAAAGAGCGCCCGGAGTTGTCCGAATATCTCCGCGGGCGGATGAAGACGAGCAACCGCCGCGTGCCCGTCTCGGTGTATACGAACCGTGCTCCAACCCGGCTGATCATGCCGCATCAGAACGTGGAGCACTGCCGGCTTCCCATCTTCGCTGGAGGGGTTATAGGCGAGAAGGCCTCAATTGTCGTCCTGCCTTCCGCCGAGTTCAACGAGTTGCGCAGCATGTATCTCAACCCGGGCATTTCTCCAGGGGGCGTTTTGCAGGCTTACGGATTTCTGGTAGACGGCGTGCTCGTGGGCACCTGGGCCATCAGTCGTCCAGACGCGATGAAGGCCATCGCGTCTGGTGACATTTCCCCATATGCGTACTTGATCTCCGACTTCCCGGTGGGCGACGGTAGCGTCAGGAGACTGTCAGCTCTGGTCCTGCGCGCCGCCCTCTCCCACGAGGCGCAGTTGCTGGCCGAGCGCGTGTTGCACCGTCGGGTGCGCGGGCTGGTGACGACGGCTTTCACCAGCAAGCCGGTGAGCATGAAGTACCGCGGACTGTTCCGGTTGCTCTCGCGCAAAGAAGAGGGCGGCAAGTACGTGCTGAACTACGGGGCGCGCATGGGCGAATGGACACTACAGGAGGGGCTTGAGACGTGGAAGGCATCGCTACCCGCATAGAGCGGTTACGGCTCCAAGACCTGCGGCTGCTCACGAAGAACGCTCGTTACATGCGGCACGAGGTCTACGCGCAGCTGGTGGCCAATATCAAGCGGGACGGCAAGCTGACTTCGGTGCCCTTTGCCTTCTTGGAGGACGGCGCCTACACCGTACTGTCGGGCAACCACCGGGTCCGGGCCGCTATCGACGCCGGTCTCGATGAGATCGATGTCATGGTCACAGACGATCCGCTTACCCATGAGCAGCAAGTCGCCATCCAGCTTAGCCACAACTCCCTGGCCGGAGAAGACAACTTGGCCGTGCTCAAAGACCTCTACCAGGAGATCGAGGATCTGGATCTGCGGGCCTATTCCGGACTTGACGACAAAACTCTAGCTCTGCTGGAGGAGGTCAAAGTTCCGGCCATGAGCGAGGCCAACCTGAGCTATCAGACTATCCCGCTCATCTTCCTGCCCTCAGAGATTGAGGAGGCCAAAGCAGCATTCGAGGAGGCGCGCAATCTGGTCTCTTCCGATGAGGTCTGGCTGGCGCGCTTCGAGGACTACGATGCTTTCTTAGATGGG
>CAZHUY010000485.1:0-2553 GCA_964535465.1 uncultured Myxococcales bacterium | reverse complement strand
AGCCCACCATGCCCAGCACCACCAGGATCAGCGGCAGGACGTTCCACAGGCGGGGGCGCAGGCTGGCCAAGCAGCGGCCCGCCGTGCTCAGGTTGGCGGCCAGACCCTCGGGGACATGGGCCAACGAGGCCGTCACCGTGCGTTCGATCAGATAGGCGACGATGGCCAGGCCGCAGCCCAAGGTCATGGGGTTGTCTTTCCAGGGCTCCAGGCGCAAGAGGGGCAGGGCCAGACCCAGCACCGACAGGGGCGACAGGAAGAGGGCCAGCCGGCGCACGCGTTCGAGCGTCGAGGCTCGACGGCGGATCATCAGCACGCCCCACGTGGCCAGCGCGGTCACGACAGCGCCGCCCAGCATGACCGCCAGGATCAACAGGCGCTCGCGAGCATTGGCCCGGTTGTTCTTGGCGAAGGCGTCCAGCCAACGGCCCCAACCCAGGGCCTCGCTCACGAAGAGCACGACGGACACGGCGGTGACAGTCAGCAAGATACCGCTGCGGGCAGCCTGACCGATGCGCGACGCGGTCCAGAACCTGGGCGAGGCGGCGGCAGGAACGCGCACCAGGACAGGGGTGGGCGTGTAGGCCAGCGGAAAGGGGGCGGCTGGTTCGCCCATTCCGACGGGCGGGCTGTCGAGCCGCTCGGGGGTATCCATGGGGGGGAGAATAGCCTCGACGCGCCCGCGGCTCCACCTCGATCACGGATCGGGCCGTGTCGAACTTAGCCGCTCGGCCTGGCTACAGCACGTATCCGGCTTTGACCGCGTCGTCGCGGAACATCTGGACCGTCTCCTGCGAGTACTGGTCCAGATCCTTGCCGACCAGAGGCAGCTTCTTCAGGATGTCGGCGGTGACCGTGATGATGTGGCAGCCCACCGCGTCCGCCTGGAAGATGTTGAGCAGCTCGCGCGGGCTGGCCCACAAAAGCTCGACGTGGGGGTAGGGCTTCAGGATCTTCACGGCCTCGGCCATCATGGGCACCGGGTCGCGGCCGGTGTCGGCGATGCGCCCGCCAAACACCGAGACGATGGAATAGGCCTTGCCCTCGCCCAGGGCCGCGCCCGCCGCCTTGACCTGTTCCAGCGTGGTCATGCCGGTGACGTTCACCTTGACCCCGTCGCGCGCCAGCTTGCGAATCAGCGGCACGGTGGAGACGCGCTGGGTGTTGGTGATGGGGATCTTCACGTTGGCGTTGGCCCCCCAGGACACGATCTTGCGCGCCTGGCGCTCCATCTCGTCCAGATCGTCCGACAGCACCTCGAAAGAAACCGGTCGGTCCGAGATGGCCGACAGAACCTCGCGGGCGAAGCTCTCGTAGTCGGTCACCCCATCCTTGCGCATCAGGGTGGGGTTGGTGGTGAAGCCCTTGATGAGCGGGTTGGCGGCCAGCGACACCATGGTCTTGCGGTCAGCGCCGTCGCCAAAGATCTTCGTGCGAAGGGAATCGAGACTTGGTTTCATGTCTTCACCTGTGATCGCGAATCCACGCCACCGCCTCGGCGAGGCTGTGGCACCGGTGGTCCGGCGGAGTGGGGGGCTTTTTCTCATTGTAGTCGCAGTCGATCCAAATGGTGCGGCATCCCGCGCGCACGCCCGCCTCGGTGTCGCGCCAGCGGTCGCCCACCATGTAACTCTGCGCCAGGTCCACGCCGTGCCGGGCCGCCCCGTCGAGCAGCAGCCCCGGTTTTGGCTTGCGGCACGCACAGTTGTCGGGGTCGTCGTGCCAGCACACCAGCACGTCGTCGATCTCCAACTGGGCACGCAGGCGCCCGTGCATGTCGTCCACCACTCTCTTGTCCAGTGTGCCGCGGGTCACATCCGGCTGGTTGGTGGCGATGATGCGCAGGAAACCCAGCTGGCCGGCCAGGTGCAGAGCCTCTTTCACGTCGGGGAGGATCTCCAGCTCTTGCAGGCTGCGCGGGGGATAGGGCTTGCCGTCGCGAATGAAGGCCCGGCAGATCACGCCGTCTCGGTCGAGGAACAGGGCCTTCTTTCCGTTCACTTAAGGCCTTCCCACTTGGTGGCCGCCGCCTTCAGCTTGGGATGGCTGACCAGCAGGTGCCACACCACGCCCTGGAAGGCCTCGGTGTGCGGGGTCACGTGCGCCGGGTTCACGGTGGGTACGATCACACAGGCATCCGCGACCTTGGCGGTGTAGCCGCCGTCGCGTCCCACGATTCCGCCCACCGTGGCGCCGACCTTCTTGGCCATTTGCAGGGCCGCCACCAGGTTGGGGCTGACGTTCTTCTCCAGGTCGCCGCCGCCCACCGAATAGACCAGCAGCATATCGTCGGCGCGCAGGCGGCTCGACGCCAACCAGGCCGCGAACACGGTGGCCCAGCCCTCGTCGTTGGTCCGCGCGGTCAGCTCGCTCACGTTGTCGGTGGGTGCGTAGGCCTCCATGCCGGCCAGCTTGCGGAAGTCATTGACCGCGTGGGAAGCGTTGGCGGCGCTGCCGCCCACGACCACAAGGCACAGCCGACCCACGCGCGACCGCGTGGCCGCCAGGGCGTCCACCCGGGCATCGCTGGCGGCGCGGTCGAGACCGCGAATG
>CAZHUY010000484.1:0-2568 GCA_964535465.1 uncultured Myxococcales bacterium | reverse complement strand
CTCCAGGACCTGCTCTGGGATGGCATGGGACCGGAGGTGCCCAAGCGCTTCCGACGAGAGGTTGCTCGAGCAATGGAAGGGATCGATCTCTTCGGAGATTCCCGCCAGTTCGACAATCTTCTTGAGCGCCTCTGGGTGCTTCGAGACGATTCAGTTGCAGGATGGTTCTCCGGTAGACCATCGCTGGAAGCTGAAATCGAGCGACACGTCCACCGCAATCCTGGGGATTGGTCGGTCGAGGTGCTATTTGACAATCTCGGCGCCTTTGACTGCTGCGACCACCGTTTTGCCCTCTTTCTGGAGGGCCTTGCCAGTGCCGAAGTCCGTCCCGATGTTTCCGCGCAGCGTGAATTCGTCGCAACGGTGAACGGACCGCTTCGGTCATGTGGGGTCGAGTTGCGCGAGACTGGCAACGTTGGCGGCTACCCTGTTTTTGGTCTTGTATCGAACGCGGTTCGTTCCCGCGGACGACCAAAGAACATCATATTTGCCTCGCCGGAAAAACCCGATCTGAGGTTTCGGGACGCAGTAGACAATGACATCGAGATCGTGACGCAGGCCGAACGTGTGCTCGTATACGATAGGCCCATTGGTGCGGAGGGTCTGCGCTGGCGGGACCTGCAGGAGTGGTGGGCTGACGCGACGGGAGCCACAAGTGGGGATGCTGCAAAGCGAACGCTATACGGCCGCCTCAAAGAGGCCCTCCCGACTAACTCGCCTCCGCAGGTGCGATTTTTCGAAAGCTTCTATCGTGGGTTTGGTCCCGCCGTACCCGACTTGCCTGCGCTTCTTCCCGAGGTCTGGTTGCACTGGGATCCGAAGACAGTGGCCGTACGCGGACCGGATTCGCTGCTCCGTTTCCGTATGGACTTCCTATTATTGCTCCCTGCGGGCATTCGTATCGTGGTCGAGGTCGACGGCAGGCACCACTACGCCGATGAGAATGGCCGGGCAGATCCCTCTCGCTACGGTGCAACCGTCTCAGCTGATCGTGACCTGCGGCTATCAGGATACGAGGTCTTCCGATTCGGGGCCGCCGAACTCGACACCGACGAGAGGAGCCTTGTCCTCGTGAAGCGCTTCTTCTCTGAACTCTTCAGGAGGTACGGCATTGCTACGCAAATCTGAAATCTCAGATCTCCGGTGGTTGTGCCCGTCTTGTTCCCGCATTTTCTCGATTGGTACCTCGAGCATTCGTACAATTCGCTCCTGAGCCCAAGGCGGTAGGATCACCTCCTGTGCCAGAGAAGGAATCGATTCACAAGAGGCTGTATCCCGCCGTGGAGTCCTTAGACTGGGCGGGCTGCGAAACCATCCTCGAAGAACTCCCATACGCGGCTCGCCAGAAGGAACTGCGCCGCGCGCTGATCCGACTAGTCGAGAGCGGTCGTGTGGTGGTCCGCCGAGAGTCGGTCGACCGCCAGGAGACTCGCCGGCGGGATAGCTTCGTAGAACAGATGCTGACGTATGCAGGGCGTCTGAAGGCTCGCGACGTCCGTCGAGATTGCAAGGAGGCCCTGGCCACTGCCCGCATTCTAGATGAAGGGTACCGCGAAATCCGCACTCTGCTCAGCCGATCCGCCGCGAGGGATCTGACGCCTGCCGAACACGCCTGGGCGCTGTTGAAAATGACGGCACGAGAGCTTGGGCGAATCCAGGACGACCTCAAGAGCCGGCTCTCAAGTGGGGAAGAGATCGCGGACTTGTACGGCATGAGCATTGGAGAGGCGCCTGGGAGCGGGCAACGACCCGATGCAATGATAGGCGGGATGATTTCGGCGCTCGGGCTGTCACTGCAGATGCTTGCGTACGATTCAGGCTGGTTTGCCGAGAGCGGCCATATCGACCTACCACAGGAGTCTGAGGTCAGCGAAGAGGCAATCGAGAAAGCCGCCGCGACGATGGTCCTTGGGAACTCATGGCTGGCTCTGAATGCGGTAGAAGAACGATGGCGCTTCTTTGGCAGAAAGGTTTGGCTTGGGCCAATAGAGGGTACCGAACCCGGGCTCCAGTCTCGAAGCATCGGGGGTGAGCCTGAGGGAGACTTGGACCTCCTTGGTCGAATAGCTGACGAGCGAATTAGTCAGCTACTACTTCGTGTTCATTCCGACATGATGGTCGAGGCGAACCCGATCGAGGACGCCTACGGTTGCGATGGCATCGCACTGCCCCCGGAGGCTTTCCTGGACCAGAGCGAGCGTGATTTTGCGGAGACGCTCGAATCGCTTCTCCATGTCCCCGTGCTTACGTTCGACGCGAAGTATGGTGGCCTCTCGTTCGCAGAATGGATGAGAGGCTACTGCATACTGCGCGCCCTCTCCATACGCTTGTGTGATGGCGAGAGTAAGGGTGCCGTCCATGTGATGCTCACCGTGCGGAACATGTCAACGCGGATGAGACAGTGGGCTTCGTAAATTACTGAGCAAGCTCGATGGCGGGACTCCCCGAAGGGGCGGCGAGGACCATCAGCTTGGAAGTGTCGGCGGCGACGGCCTGCGCGCTTTGGGGGGCGCGCTGATCGGCCGTCTCCGCGAGCGCCGCCCCCGCGACGGTCAGGGGCTTGTTGAT
>CAZHUY010000483.1:0-2582 GCA_964535465.1 uncultured Myxococcales bacterium | reverse complement strand
TGCCTGGGGAGCCTGCCATATCCTGTCTGGCAGGCTGCCAGACAGTATGTCATCACCATGGAAGATGAAGCCACCCTCCCATCAGCGCGTTTCCGCGGCTGATTCGCCGCAGAAGGCGGATACAGAACTCGCCGAATCCACGCTTGTACATGGTGGCACCCCTGCCGACAGCCAGCGCTTCACTCGCTCGGTGGTTGCCTCGACTCTCAACGTCAGCGTGACCACCGTCAGACGCTTCGAGGGATCGCTTCTCCACCCGGTCAAAGGGGCGGACGGCATTCATCTTTTCGATCCCGCCGAGGTTCAAGAGCTGGCCAATCGCCGTCCGACGCCATCACCGGCCAAGAACAGCACATCCGAAGGAGAGGTGGCCGCCGCCGCGTTCGCCCTGTTCAAGAAGAAGACCTCACCGCGCGACGTCGTCATCGAGCTTGAGCAGTCGCCGTCGGTGATCCAGAAGCTCCATGAAGACTGGGAACGGCTCGGGGATCGCGTCGTTCTGGGCGAAGAGATTCTCGGAGTCCTTGATCAGATGGCGGCTGCCAGGTTGATCGATGAAGAGGTGGTCGAGGCCATCTGGAACAACAGCGCGGAGGGGTTGCGATCCTTCCTCGGTGCAAGACTCGGCGATCGGAAATTGCGTCGACGGCGCACGTAGATGGAGGACAGCGGTAGATGAATAACGTGTTCTCCTCTCCTTCATGCACCTTCAAACTGGCGCGTCAGGTGTATCACGCGGTCCGTCACGCGATTTTAGCCTTCACCATCATCGGCTTCTTCGCGTCGGCCGCCTGCTGGCACGGGCGGCCGACCGGTAGCAGCTATGGTCCAGGTCGGCCGCTAAATCAAACGGGCGCTATCGACAGCACCTTGGCGCCAGGCGAGGTGTGGGCCGAGATGTGTCTAATTCATCGACCATGCGAGAGGATTTCCCCATTGCCCCTTTGTCCGCGCGACATGAGGATCACCAGCTTGCCGGGTTCCAACACGTCACCCGAGGACAACAGCGAAATGGTGTTTAGCGTCGCCGGACGGTTGCTTGAGGATAGGCACATAGAGTCGACCGCAGTGGCCTGTTCTTCAGCGAGTGGTGAACAACCTTGCTGTAACCACACCTCGAAAGAGGCAATTCTTGCTGCACCGCTCTGGCACGCGGTTCGGCAGCGGTAGTCCACCGCGCAGAACATCCCGGCGGCGCAGGCGCCCGAGCTACGGCAGTCCGCCTCCTCGACAAGCTGGCAGACCCCGCCCGTGCTGGTCATCACGCAGCTTGAGCCCAAGGGACAGTCGCGCGTGGTCACGCAGGTCTCGTGGCACTTGCCGAACGAGCACGACAGCGGATTACGGCAATCGCTGTTGAGGGTGCACGCCTCGCCGGGGTCGATCTTCTTGGAGCCGCCACAAGCCCCTGCCAGCAGCGCGACGAAAAGAACCCAATCAACTCGCCTATGTCTTCCAACGATCATGGACCGACTCCTTCACGTGATGAATGCCGGAGATCCCGAACAGCGTTCAGAAGAAGCTCACGTCGTCGACGCAGAAGCTGAAGGCCGCGCCACCGCCGGGCTGGGTTTGCCACGCGAGGTTGAAAAGCCGGCGGAGGTCGAACGTGGCTTTCGTCCCCCATCCCTGCTGCCGTAGTTGAGTCCAAGGGATCTCGACCGTCTGGGGCGTCGATGAGACATTCACGTTGGCGCAGTACGCATCCCCGCAGGCGGCATCGTCGGAACATGTGCCCCCATAGAGGACGTTCATCGAATCCGCCGTGTTCACCCTCAAATTGACCGTCCCGCCAGGGACATCACCGCTGATGGTGAATCGTACGCCCTTGTACACCGAGGCATCGTAGTTGCACGACTTGCAGTTGCCAGGGGTGGCATTCAGCGTGACACCGACGGCAGCTCCATACTTGGTGAAGGCGCTGCCATGAGTGCAAGCCTGGCCGTCGGTTACTGGAAAGCTCCAGTCCGTGCCACAGGTCTTAGGCGGACGAGGAGTGGGCGTTTGCGTGCCTGTCCCGTCGTTGTACACGTACCAGGTTCCCTGGCGGCCCTCGTTAGAGAGAATGTGTTCATCGCCGTCGTTCAGGTCATCGATGAGGGGCGAGCTGCCGGTGGCTGCCATCTCCTGGCATACCCCAGGTCCTTCGGAACCCGCCGCGCCGCCACCTGAGCCGCATGCGAGGGAAGAGAGAAGAGGAACAAGGGCAGCAAAGAGAGGATGTTTCCAAGCTGAGGTCATGGGGTTCTCCTGTTTTCGACGATATGCAACCGCGTCCGGACGCCTATCGATTGGCAACACACCGGGCGATCATCTATCACTTCGAACAATTTTGAGGAATCGGGCTGTGTTTCAGCCGGGTTGTGAGGGCCTCCAGCCGACTATCAGCAAACCCCGTGCCGTCATCGTTTGTTGGGACTTCCAAGCACAACGCGAGCGTCAGCACAGCCCCGTGCACTTGAGGTGCGCACCCAGCGCACTTGAAGTGCGAGACGCCTGAGCGTAGGGCGGACAAGTGCCATTTTTCGGGCTCTCCTGTAGTTTCTGTGGGTAGCTGAAGTCTACCGTCAGCAGGGCAGGTC
>CAZHUY010000482.1:2258-2585 GCA_964535465.1 uncultured Myxococcales bacterium | reverse complement strand
GGCACGACCCCGACTCCAGTCCACCGACGTTGAGCCCGAATGTCCTATGCTAGTCGCCGTATCCTGATCAGTAGCGACACCCGCGAAAACCAGCACACGAAAATGCGACCCCAGGTCCACATGACCATTCGCGGATAACATGGTGCTCAGACCAGTTCCGAACAGGGAGCCAAACCTCCGCCAAATGCCAGGCTATATTCACGACCAAAGGAAATCCCCCTTGAGCACCGCCACCCGATACCCGCACCTGTTTGGACCTGTCTCCTCGCGCCGACTAGGCCGCTCTCTGGGCGTCGATCTCCTGCCCTACAAGACGTGCTCGCTCGA
>CAZHUY010000482.1:0-2248 GCA_964535465.1 uncultured Myxococcales bacterium | reverse complement strand
CGGTCCCACCACGCACCTGACCACCAACCGGGCCACCTTCGTCCCGGTCGAGACGATCCTGGCCGAGTTGGACCAGTACCTCGGCAGCAAACCCGACCTGGACTACGTCACCTTTTCGGGCTCGGGCGAGCCGACCCTGTACGCAGGCCTAGGTCGCATCATCGAGCACTTGAAGAACAAGCATCCTCGCTACCGGGTCGCCGTGCTGAGCAACGGCACGCTGTTCTCCAACCCCGAGGTACGGCGCGAGGTGCTCCGCGCTGATCTGCTCGTGCCCTCGCTGGACGGCGCCACCCCGGAATCGTTCCAGGCCATCGATCGACCGGCCCACGGGATCACGGTGCAGCAGGTGATCGAAGGACTGGTGGCCCTGCGCGAGGAATACCAGGGAACGCTGGTCCTCGAGGTCTTCATCGTGCCCGGGGTCAATGACACCAACCGCGAAATGGAGGCCTTGCACGAGGCCGCCCAGCGTATCCGCCCCGATGCCATCCAATTGAATCGCTTGGATCGCCCCAGCCCCAGCGACACGGTCGAGGTCGCGTCCGACGAGCTGTTGGCGCTCTTGGTGCAAACCCTGGCGCCGCTCCCCGTCTTCGCGGTGCCTTCGCGCCGACCGGGTGAAGGCCGACGCCTCGATGAGGAAGAGGTCGAACAGGCCATCCTCAACCGCCTCGAGGCGCGTGCCCACGACACCACCACCCTGGCCTTTCTTCTCGGCCTGCACGAGGGCGTGGTCGCCAAACGCGTACAGCGCATGCTCGCCGACGGGCGCCTGCAGCGCCAGCCCAACACGCCACCCCATCGGCTGGTGGTGGAGAAGGCGCCAGCACCCGCCGCGACCTGAACCGACCTACGCCCGGCACAGCTCGCGGTAGCGTCGGACAGTCTCGGCCAGCCCGAACTCCAGAGCATCGGCGATGAGCGCGTGACCGATGGAAACCTCGTCGATGGGCCCGGCCTGGCGCAGGAACAAGGCCAGGTTGTGCAGGTTCAGGTCATGTCCCGCGTTGACACCCAACCCGACCGCGCGCGCCGCCGCGGCGGTTTTGGCATAGGCGTCGATGGCCGACTCGCCCTTGCTGAACCCCTCGGCGTACGGCTCGGTGTACAACTCGACGCGATCGGCGCCGATGTGCCGAGCGAGCTTGGGCACCTCGACCATGGGATCGATGAACAGGCTCACGCGACAACCGGCGGCGTGCAGCCGCTTGATGGCCGCGGCCAGCTCGTCGCGCTCGGCCGAAGCTAGCGCGCCCAGGTTCCATCCGTGATTGCTGGTGAAAGCCTCGCGCGCATCCGGGACCAGGGTGGCCTGCTGGGGGCGCACGCGCTCGCAGAACTCGACCAGGCCGTGAAAGGGATTGCCCTCGATGTTGAACTCGGCCTGGGGGTGGCGTTCGAGCAGGCGGGCCAACTCGCTGACATCGGCGGCGCGGATGTGGCGCTCGTCAGGGCGCGGATGCACGGTGATGCCGTCGGCTCCCGCGTCCAGCGCGATGGCGGACAGGCGCACGACGTCGGGGATCCCGTTGTTCCGGGTGTTCCTGAGCGTCGCGATCTTGTTTACGTTGACCGATAGCTTTGTCATGTCGTTGCGCCTTGGCTCCCCACTATGCGCGCCACCCGCACCCTCGGCAATCGCGGATCAGCCGATCCCGTCGAAGAGCACCGTCGAGAGGTAACGCTCGCCCGAGTCGGGCAGGATGGTCACGATGAGCTTGCCGGCGAACTCGTCCCGCTTGGCCAGTCGCACCGCCACCGCCGCCGCCGCGCCGCTGGAGATGCCGCTCAGGATCCCCTCCTCGCGCGCCAAACGCCGGGCCATCTCGATGGACTCGTCGCCGGTGACCTGTTCGATGCAATCCACCAGATCCAGATCCAGCGTGTCGGGCACGAAGCCGGCACCGAGGCCTTGGATCGGGTGCTTGCCCGGCTGCAACGGCTGGCCGGCCCTCTTCTGCGTCAGCACCGGGCTGGTCGCCGGCTCGACCGCCACCGAGGTGATGGCCTTGCGCCTCGTGTTCTTGAGATACCGTGAGATGCCGGTGATGGTGCCGCCCGTACCGACGCCAGCCACCACCACATCCACCGCGCCATCGGTGTCGTCCCAGATCTCCGGGCCAGTGGTCTCCTCGTGGATGCGCGGGTTGACCGGGTTCTTGAACTGCTGGGGCAAGAAGAAGCGATCGGGCTCGGCCGCCGCCATGGCCTCAGCGCGACGAACCGCGCCGGGCATGCCCTCCGC
>CAZHUY010000481.1:0-2611 GCA_964535465.1 uncultured Myxococcales bacterium | reverse complement strand
ACGGTGGATGGTGGCCGCGACTGGCCCGCACTGCACCTGCCGCCCACCACCGTGTTCTGCGACGTCACCACCGATCTGGCCGAGGCCGCTCGTATCTTCGGCCCGCAGAAGGGCGCGCGTCCCGAGGACGTTCCCCTGTTGACCCAGCGCCTGACCAGCCAAGGGCTGCCGACAGGAGCGCGTACCGGCGCGGCCGGGGGGCTGGGCGCCAAGCTCTTGTCCTTGAACGCCACGCTGGTCGACGGCGGTGCGCACATGCTCGAGGTGCTGGACTTCGCCGCCGCCTGCGCCGGTTGCACGGCGGTGGTCACGGGCGAGGGCCGCCTCGACGCCTCGTCGCTGGAAGGCAAGCTGCCCGTGGTGGTGGCACGCAGGGCGCGTGAGCTCGGGCTGCGCGTGCTGGGCCACTTTGGCTCGCGCGGCGAGGGCTGGGAGCGGGCCGCCGTCCTCTTTGACGAAGTGGTCTTCGAGCGTGAATGAGACGCCGATTGACGGCAGCCGCGAAAGGCGAGTCAATGGTCGACAAGTAACAGGAGGTGCAGGATGACAGCCGCCAAGCCCAGACCGATTGAGCTTTGCCTCGAACGCATCCAGCCCGCATCGGCTGAGCGCTACGTGCGCTGCACGGCGCAGGTGGGGCGCGAGCTGGGGCTGGCGCTCGGCATCGATGGCCGCATCCTGTGGTGCGACCAGGACGGAGTGGGTTGCGAGATCTGTGTGTCGGCCGATCAACGCCTGATGGCCTTCTGCCCAGACGGGACGCCCGCGACCACGCTGCACAGGGCGGGTAGGGTGCTGGAACTGCCGAAGCAACGGCCCGTGGTGCTCAGACACCACGACGAGCTCGAACTCGTCGACACGCGCTTTCGCGTTCACGTTCATGGCGCAACTGAACGGGTGCATGCGCCCGAGATCGTGCGAACCCTGGCGCGAGCCGCGCTTGCCCTGGCCATGGGTGCTGCGGGGTGCGATTCATCCGGGGAGGGCCGGGATGCTGCCCAGCCTGATGCCGGCGTGCAGCCAGACACGTCCCACATCGAGCCGATTACCGTGCCGCCACCACCCGTCGGGAGGCCTGCGTGTGCGCGCTGGGCGCCACGCTGAATGTGCGCAGCGACGGCATGCTCTATCCTTGTTTCCGCATGCTCGAGCCGGCCGGCGATGTGCGCCGGCACGGCCTCGGCGCGGTGGCGGCGGCCTTGCGGGCTCACCCGCGTTCCGCGCGCAGCTTCGTGCCCTGCGCCGACTGCCCCCTGGCCACCTTGTGTGGGGGTGGCTGTCGATCCGACAACTTCCTTCTGTCGGGGGATGGCGAGCGGCCGCTGTGCGGTCCCTGGCGTGTGCAGGTGCTGTGCGAATTGCTCGCCGAGGATCGCATCTCGTGCCTGGAATGGCCCACCCGCCAACTGAAGAGCGAAGCCCGGCTGCGCGGCATCGAGGTGGGGTCGTGATAGCGCAAGCCGGTCAGGGACTTCTGTTCCTCGGGTGCACCGTGATGGGGGTCACTACTGACTGTCCTTTCACGACGATGCGATTGGACGGCGTTACGCGGTTCTGCCAACATGGATTCGTCATCAGCGAGAAATGATCATGAACAAGACATGGCTATGGACCGTCCCCTTCGTCGTTTTGTCTTCAGGATCGGCCTTTGCCGATGTGGTTCCGCAGGATGTTTATGCCTGCAACAGGCTCACCGTCGGCAGCCCGTGCGACAACGGCTCCGGAGTGTGCCAGGAAAGCACGTGCAGCCGGCTGGACTACTCGAAATGGGATCGCGATGCCAGCGCGAGCCCGCCCAGCACTAGCTATAGCTGTGTGAAGTGCGTTCCCAAGGGCAAGGACACGGGAACGACGACGGCCACGGTGACGACCACGGAGACGACCGTGACCACCGTGGTGGCCACGGATCCGAACACGGGCGTGGCGACCACCACGACCACGGGAGAGGCCACGGCCCCGAACACGGGCGTGGCGACCACCACGACCACGGGAGCGGCCACGGCCCCGAACACGGGCGTGACGACCACCACGACGACGGGAGCGGCCACGGCCCCGAACACGGGCGCGAGCACAGGAGTGGCCACCGGTCAGGCGACCGGCCCGACTGCGAACGTGGCCACGTCGACGACCAGCGACACGAAGACGGAGGACAAGGACGAGAGCAAGGAGAGCTCGGGGTGTTCGGTGGGCGGTGGCGCGCGCGTGATCGCCCCTTGGTTGTTGGCGGGGGTTTTTGCTGCTTGTGTCTCTCTGTTGCGCCGCCGTTCACGGCGCCCGTGACCGTGGTGGTACGGAGCAGACCGCCCATGACCAGAACCGTTCTCTTGTCGCTTCTGTTCGCCGTCTCATGGATAGGCGTGTCCCGGGCCGATGCGATCTCCCCGGATGTGTACGCTTGCAACGCGCTCAGCCTCGGGGACTCCTGTAGGACCGCCGATGGTGTGGCCGGAAGCTGCCAGAAGAGTACCTGTTACGCGAAGGACATGGAGCATTGGGATCGCGATGCCAGCGGATACCCTCCCTCCAAGCCCTATGACTGCCTGGAATGCATCGTTCCGGGTGTGGTGCCATGACATCGTTGACAAACGAGTGCCAGGACATCGCTGACACA
>CAZHUY010000480.1:0-2637 GCA_964535465.1 uncultured Myxococcales bacterium | reverse complement strand
GCAGGTCGTTGTAGCCCAGGGCCACCCGGGCGACGTAGACGTTGCGGTAGGCCATGGCCATCATGCCGAGGTCCTTCTTCGGGGTGGCCTTGCCGGCCGCCGCGAACTTGGCCACGGCGCCCGTGGGCGTCGACTTCGAGCACTGACCACCGGTGTTGGAGTAGACCTCGGTGTCGAGCACCAGCAGGTTGATGTTCTTGCCGCTGGCCAACACGTGGTCGAGGCCGCCGTAGCCGATGTCGTAGGCCCAGCCGTCGCCGCCCACCGCCCACACGCTCCGCCTGACCAAGGCGTCGGCCACCATGGTCAGGTTCTTGGCATCGGCGTCGGACATGCCAGCCAGCTTCTGCTTCAGGGTGGCCACGCGCGCACGCTGCTCGTAGATGCCCTTCTCGTCGGACTGGTCGGCCTCGAGCAGGCCGGTGACCAACTCGCCCGGCAGAGCCCCGCCCATCTTCTTGAGCAGCACCTTGGCGAAGTCGTTCTGCTTATCGGAGGTCACGCGGAAACCGAGCGAGAACTCGGCCGCGTCCTCGAACAACGAGTTGTTCCAGGCCGGACCACGACCGTCCTTGTTCTTGGCGTAGGGGGTGGTGGGCAGGTTACCGCCGTAGATTGACGAGCAACCGGTGGCGTTGCCGATGATGGCGCGATCGCCGAAGAGCTGGGTCAGCAGCTTGAGGTATGGAGTCTCGCCGCAGCCCGCGCACGCGCCCGAGTACTCGAAGAGCGGTTGCAGGAACTGCGAGCCCTTGACCGTGTCGACGCGAACGAGGCGACGATCCACCTCGGGCAGGTCGAGGAAGAAGGCGTAGTTCTCACGCTCTTGCTCTCGCAAGGGCATCTGCGGCGCCATGTTGATGGCCTTCTTGGTCTTGTCCTGCTTGTCGACGGTGGGGCAGTTCTCGACGCACAGGGAGCACCCGGTGCAGTCCTCGGGTGCCACCTGGATGGTGAACATGGCCTCGCCGAATTCCTTGCCCTTGTACTTGGTGCTCTTGAAGGTGGCGGGCTTCTTGTCCAGCAGCTTCGGATCGTAGGCCTTGGCGCGGATGGCGGCGTGCGGGCACACGATGGAGCACTTGTTGCACTGGATGCAGATGGCCGGGTTCCACACCGGGATCTCCATCGCGATGTTGCGCTTCTCCCAGCGGGTGGTGGCGGTGGGGAAGGTGCCATCGACCGGGAAGGCGCTGACCGGCAGCTTGTCGCCGCGGCCCGCGATGATCTCGGCGGTCACCTTGTGCACGAACTCCGGCGCCTCGGCGGCCACGATGGGCGGCATCTTGAGAGCGCTCGACACCGTCTGCGGGTAGTTCACCTGCTTCAGGTTGGCCACGGTCTGATCCACGGCCTTGAAGTTCTTCGCCACCACCTCGGGACCCTTGCGCTGGTAGGTCTTCTCGATGGCCTTCTTGATCTTGGTGATGGCCTCTTCGGCGGGCAGCACCTCGGAGATGTTGAAGAAGCAGGTCTGCATGATGGTGTTGATACGCGCACCCATGCCGGTTTCCTTCGCCACCTTGTAGGCGTCGATGACGTAGAAACGCAGCTTCTTGTCGATGATCTGCTTCTGCACTTCCTGCGGCAGCTTGTCCCAGACCTCCTCGGGGCCGTACACGCTGTTGAGCAGGAACACGCCGCCGGGCAGCAGGTTCTGCAGCATGTCGTAGCGCTCGAGGAACGACCACTGGTGGCAGGCCAGGAACTGCGCCTGGGACACCAGGTAGCTGGAGCGAATCACCTCGGGCCCGAAGCGCAGGTGCGACACGGTGACCGCGCCGGCCTTCTTCGAGTCATAGACGAAGTAGCCCTGGGCGTAGAAGCGGGGATCCTCGCCGATGATCTTGATGGAGTTCTTGTTGGCGCCGACGGTGCCGTCCGAGCCCAATCCGTAGAACAGGCAGCGCTTCACGCTGTCCGGCTCGGTGGAGAAGCCGTAGTCGACCGGCAACGACAGGTGGGTCACGTCGTCCTCGATGCCCACGGTGAAGTGGTTCTTGGGCGCGGGCTTCTTGAGTTCGTCGTACACGGCCTTGACCATGGCCGGGGTGAACTCCTTGGAGGACAGACCGTAGCGACCGCCGATGACCTTGGGCATGGAGAAGGCCAGCTTGCCCGCGGCCTGAGCCTCGAGCAGAGCGGTGAGGACGTCCTGGTACATGGGCTCGCCAGCGCTGCCCGGCTCCTTGGTGCGATCCAGGACCGCGACAGCCTTGACCGACTTGGGCAGGGCGGCCAGGAAGTGCGAGGCCGAGAAGGGACGGAAGAGGCGCACCTTGAGCACGCCGACCTTCTCGCCCTTCTTGGCCAGCGCATCGACCGTCTCATGGACGATCTCGGCGCCGGAGCCCATGACGATGATGACGCGATCGGCATCGGCGGGGCCCGCGTAGTCGAACAGGTGGTAGCTGCGGCCCACCACCTTGGCGAACTTGTCCATCTGCGTCTGCACGATGGCCGGGGTGGCGTCGTAGTACTTGTTGCAGGCCTCGCGCGCCTGGAAGAACACGTCGGGGTTCTGCGCGGTGCCACGCAGGACGGGGCGGTCCGGGCTCAGGCCGCGGGCGCGGTGGGCGTTGACCAGCTCGTCCGAGATCATGGCCCTGATGTCCGCGTCATCCAGCTGCTCGATCT
>CAZHUY010000479.1:0-2658 GCA_964535465.1 uncultured Myxococcales bacterium | reverse complement strand
GCAGGAGATTGGCGTGGTAAAGCTGTGAAAGCAGTTGGATCACCGCCCCCTGTCCAGGCGCGTCGTCCGGAAACCGCTGAATGCATTCCTGCCAGACCTCCTCGACGGTGCGCTCGGGACCGAGCCGGGCGACAAAGGCATACGCGGCTGGGCGCAACCGGAAGAACTGGTTGCTCAGAGCATCTTCGAGCACGTACCAGCATTCGCCCCGGAACATCGTGCGGCGCACCCGAACTGCCGGATGCAGATTGAGCCGTTGGCGGGCGACGCGGTACCAGCTCTCGCTAAACGTTGGCGGACTTTCGGGCATGGCTTCACCACCAGAGCTTGAGGCGCAGAAAGTCGACCGTGCGATGGGTGAGGATCCAGAACAGCGACCGAGACTCGACCTCGAGCTTGCAGAGACCACTCATACCCGGCCGCCACCACGATTCCGGACCATCGTCCGCCTCGCACCGGACCAGAAAGACGTTTCCTTCGGGCCTCGTGACCGCGGCGGGCTGGACGGTGACGACTGTGACGGGGTACTTGCGCTTTGGCTGGCTCACAAAAGCGATCTCGCCCTGACTGCTTCCAAGAATCTCATGAACGTCGCGCTCGCCAATTTCGGCCTCGACGTACAGCGTGTCGATGCGCGCCACCTGGCAGAGGGCGTCACCTTGTTTCACCGGGGCCCCGATGCGTTCCCGCAGATCTCCTTCGACCAGCACGCTCGGGAAAGGCGCCCGGATTGCCGCCTGCCCCAGCCGGTAGCGGATCAGATCCAGCCGCGCCTTCGCCTGTTGGGCCATCGCCTCGGCAACGCGCATCTCGCCCAGCGACCGGGCGGCGCGCGCCTTTTCGGCCTCGCGCAGGTAGCGGTTCCAGTCCGCCAACGCCGCCGCTTCCTCGAGCTTGAGGTCGTCAGTGTCCAGGCTGAGCAACAGGCCATCGGCCTCGACACGATCGCCAGGCCGAACAAAGACCTCGGCGATGTAACCGTCAAAGGGGGCTGTCAGGTAGCTCACCTCGTCGCTGCGAAGGAGAAAGTCGCCTTCGACCCGATAGCGGAAAGGCACCAAAAAAAGAACGGCGGCCAAGACCACGCCGACCAACGCCAGGACTTTGGCCCACGTATGTTGAGGGCCCAGGACCTTGGCCAGGCCCTCCTTCAGAGCGGCGGTCCAGCGAGCGCCAAACCAGCGGTCGTAATGCTTGAGTTCAGCCAAGCGCCGGACCGCTTGGTCGCAGCAGAGTCGTAGCTGCTCGATTTCGAGCAGACTAAAGAATTGACCCTGACGCTCGCAGGTCAGGACTGCCACCGCTTTGTCGTCCAGGCGCAGCGGCAAGGAGCACACGTGTGCCACCTTCTGTTCCTGGCTATAGCGCTGATGGTCCCGGCTGACGAAGGTGGCTCCCTCAGGCGCCGGCCAGAGCACTTCCTCGTCCTGGTCCAGCGCTTCTTCCATAGCGACCTCGATGGCCTTGGCCGCCGCCTGCTTGCGGTCGAACTTCTCCATTCGGCTGATCGAGCGCAATCGGACATATCCCCGTTCGAGCCAGCCCAGACTCGCTCGATCGCAATGGAACCGGGTGGCAATGCCGTTGGTGAAAGCCATGGCCGCCGCCAGGAAACGTTTCTCCGCGTTGAGCAGGACCATCAGATCCAACGCGACGGCGAGCTTCTCCACATCGGCCCGGGCGCGCCGTTCGGCCTGACCGATCTGGTACGACTCAGGAATATCCGCTGCCAGGCTCACCCGCCGAAGAGCCTCGCGCGCCCCCTCCTCTTGATGCTGTGTGAGGAGAATGGCCACGCACGTCTCTTCCCCTTGAAGCAGACGCAGACGGCTGGCCAAAACGAACGGGATGGGGCCGCTTCCCCCATGACCGTCAAAGGCGGCCAACATGCGTCCCTCCGGCGCCGCCGCACAAGCCGCGCCGAACGCACTCAGGCGGGTCACGAAAGCCGAGCCGTCGCGGCCCGCCCCCCCGTCGCTGGACCACTCGACGAGCTTCTTCCATGTCTGCGGTTCCTTCGGATCCTGGATGACGAGGGCCGCCCGGCTCGCCGCGCTCAGGGTTCCCAAGGCCGCCAGGAAACGAGGCCAAAACTCCCGCGGGGGGCCGGCGAACTTGCGCAGTTCGGTCAACTCGCCGAAAGCCAAGTCGGTCGGTTCTGTCTGGCTGGAGGCAACCATGTTCGTGGGAAGGTCAATCGAAGAACATCGTCGCGCTCAACCCGGGCCGCACCTGTCCGCCCGGGTGATCGAACAGCACCTTCACTCGCAGCAATCCGCTGGCAGAGTCCGCGACGGGAGCCAGAAAGGTCACCTTGCCGGACACCGAAACAGGAGCGGCGCCGGTCGGAAGCTCGATCCGGACCGTCTCGCCAAGTTCGAGGCGGGCAAACGGTTCGGGATCGAGGTTGCCGATGAAGTAGGCCTGCCGAGTGTCCACCACCCGGACCAGCGGTTGGTGTTCCTCGCACGCCTCGCCCACTTCCCGAAAGACCTCGACGACCGTGCCCGTGAGCGGCGCGACGATCAACCGCTTGCGGACCTGTTCGAGGGCCATGTCGTACTCAACCACCGCCACGTCGTATTCCAGCTTGCGTTTGTCCAACTCCTCCCGGCTGACCCCCGTGCTCTTCTCATAGAGCCGGGTGGTCGCCTGGTA
>CAZHUY010000478.1:0-2664 GCA_964535465.1 uncultured Myxococcales bacterium | reverse complement strand
CACTTTCTCTTTCCGGCCGAGTGTCCACGCTGGGCTCAAGGGTACCGCCTCGGACCGCCTGATCAAGGCGGTCAACCGAGAACCGCATGCGAGCGCCAACCTTTCCGTCGGGTGCGAGAGCACCGGTACGAATCAGCCGATACAATGTCTGTCGAGAGATATTCAGATAGGTGGCGGCCTCGGCCGCGGTCAGATACCTGAGCGGCACTACCGGGCGCGGTTCTGCGGCCCCTGTTCGGTCCGAGATCCTGGGCCGGGACTGCTCCACCTTTTGTCTGCGATGATCGTGGGCGTGAGCCATGGGCGCTCGCTCCTTGCGGAAGGTCGCGGCAACACCCGCGGCCGGCTACCCCATTATCGGGTTCAGCGACCGAGCGGTTACACCCCCTCTGTGCGTTTCAGGTGCGCGGCCTGTCGATCTTGGCTCCTGCATCGCCGACGTCATCGCGTGCGTCTGGGTTTCAGGAAGGTGAAATCCCAGACTGGTTCGGTTCCATCGGACTCTTTGCCTGTGGTCTCCTCCGAGTAGTCGGCGAAGGCCACCGACGCGGAAACCGCTCAGGATTCCTCGGGCAGCATGAAGGTCAGGCAGGGGCGCGGGTCGTCAATGTCCATGGGGCCGCACTCGACGCGGACACGGTAGGTTGAGCGGCGGCCAACTCCCTTGATGATCACCTGGTATTCGGCGACCGAAGCATCCCGGCTCGACCGGATGGCCCGCTTGCCCATCCAGCAGACGTCGTGCCACACGCCGCGGAAGTCGTTGCAATAACGCTGGTTGGCGACCGCCTTCTCGATGATGGCAAACAGCCCGGCGGTCATGTAGCAGGGCAACTTGAAATGCTCGCGCGAGATTTCGCCGAGGTCGCCGATGTTGGCGTCGATCTGGATGCCGTCTTCCAGCGCCTGCGCGCGCGTATACGTGGAAATCGCCGGGCCAAAGAGATCGTCCCCGGTGTCGACCTGAGCTGCGGAGTTGAGGGGCGGGTCGGTAATGTCCCCCCTCGGGGGGACTAGGGCCGGAACAGGCCCCGGGGGCAATGAGGAGGAGACAAGAGAGCTGGTGGACGGCTGCGAATTGGTGGATGGGTGATTTTTCATTTTGTGGACCTCCTGCGGCTGTTTTCGGGGCGACCCACGAGGGGACCGGGCACGCCCCTGCAGCGGATGGAGGGGACCCGCCCTGTCGCATTTTGTGTCCGCGCAAAATCGATGGGGTGGGGCGGGACCATCCCAAAGGTGCGTGCTGAGTCCGCCAGGACGAAAGGCCCCCCGGAGCCCGAAAACAGATGCTGAGGTCCATGGCCTGTGAAAAATCGCCCACCGTGGAGGCAGCCGTTGCTCTCTTGGCTCCGCGATGCACCCGGAGGGTGCGGCTGTCCACGCGAAGGTGGACAGCATGAGGCGCGCCAGTGGCGAGCCAAAGTTTGCCTTCGGGAGTCGCCCGAGGGCAGTAACACCCAGCGCGACGTTGGGTGCCCGAGCGGCATGCGCCGCGCCGGCTAATGATCGGGCCGATGGATCGCTTTCTGTTGCTGGCTCACGACCGGAACCTTCCATTAATGAGTCGGTCTTCAAGGCCTCGTTCGTCCTCCACGCTTCGTTCGATCTCGTGTTCCATGTCCTGGACGAAGCTGCGCGCGGCCTGGCCTTTGAGCGTCCACCCCGGTCCATCGTCCATGAGCCCGGCTTTTCGCGCGGTCTCGATCTGGTCGCGAACCTGGTTGGGCGAGAGCGATATCAGGTTCTCTTGGGTGTAGGGACTGCGCAGACCAAGGCCCTGGATGCGCGCGGACAACCTTTCGAGTTCGCCTTTTTCGTCGGCAAAGGCGCTCGGGGCTCGAAGGGGCGGCGCTGCTTGCGCGACATGCAACGCGTGACCGATGCGACCGATCCGCACGGCCGCCTTGTATTCCTCGGCCGTGAGCGTGGGTGGCTCGCCCTTGGCCTGGCGATAGACCTGATCGACCAGGTCTTCTTCTTTCCCGATCCACTTCCTGAGAACCTGGTGGGTGTTGTCCGTCTTTTCGGCCATGGCGGTGAAGGCTTCGTAGCCCTGGCGGAACAGGGCGGTCGCTCTGGAAACCTCCGGTGTGGGGATCTGCTGACGGGCATTTTCGAGCCGTTGACGCTCTGGTACCTGAGCTGGCAGCGCCAGGTTCTGGCTCTCCTTCTTCAGCTCCGCCAGCGGACGCTGGACGAAGTCGCGTCGCCATTGCTCGTAGGCCTTTTGTATTTCCTCGCGACCGGCCCTCCGAATCTGCTGCAGTTGTGCGAGCCGCGAACACCTGGTGATCGCCTGCTCCAGCCTGCGGACTTCGCGCGGCATGGGCACGCGCACGAGCCAGAGCACGGGTCGAAGCGCGCGTCCCACCTGTGCCAGGCGTTTCTCTTTGGCGTAGAAGAGATCGCGCTCGGCCGCCTTCAGAATGCGCGTGGCGAACTCGCGCTTCTCGGTGGATTTCCAAAACTGGATCATCCCGGTGGTGAGCAAATAGATTCGGTAGACCTTGGCCTCCTGCAGGTCGAGGAACGCGCGGATGATGGTCTTTGTGGTGGGCAGCTCGCGTGGCGGCGCCAGATTCGCCGCGCGCCGTTCCGCGTTGGCGCGGATGAGATTGAGGTTCGCGCGCGTGGGCTTGTGAGCCGCCGCCCGCATGAGGA
>CAZHUY010000477.1:0-2677 GCA_964535465.1 uncultured Myxococcales bacterium | reverse complement strand
CCTCGGCTCCATGGCCTCCATCGACTTCCTCACCGTGCCCACCGCGACCTTTCACGTCCTCTATGTCTTTCTCGTCCTCTCGCACGACCGAAGGCGCGTCGTCCACTGGAACGTCACCAGCCACCCTGGCGCGCAGTGGACCGCCCAGCAAATCGTCGAGGCTTTCCCAGAAGACACAGCCCCCAAGTACATGATCCGCGATCGCGACGGTATCTACGGTGATACCTTCCACCGTCGAGTCGAGGACATGGGCATTGAGCAGGTGCTCACTGCGCCGCGATCGCCTTGGCAGAATTCCTACGCCGTACGGCTTGTGGGATCTGTGCGACGAGAGTGCCTCGATCACGTCATTGTCCTCGGCGAGCGGCACCTGTACCGGATCTTGAAGTCCACCTTCGCCACCTATCACCGTTCGCGAACGCACCTGTCCTTGGGGAAGGACGCGCCGGAACCGCGCCCCATCCAGCCGCCCACCATGGGCAAGGTCGTAGCGATGGCTGAGGTCGGCGGTCTCCACCATCGCTACGAACGACTCGCTGCCTGAAGAGCCCCCTTCCCTGCAGCCCAGCGTTCTGTGCCGAGGGGCCGACCTACGTCCGAAGGCCACATGGTCCCAGATCCGACGCCGATCGCAGTCCACATAGCACTCTTGGCACCCCAGGTCCTGCCGCTGAACATCCCGTTCCACGTCCCTATCCCCACACCTGTGCATCGGATGAGTTGCTGGCGAAGGACAGGCGAAGGACAGCCCACGGGAGCCGCGAGACGCTGGTCGCTACCGCTCACGTGAGTGTGATCGAGAATACGCGCTTTGATTGATCTCAGGGTCGGGGCGTCTTCTCGTCGGCCGCTAGCGCGTTCAGGATGAAGGCCAGCAGGGGGCGGCTGGTCTCCTGCTTGAGCAGGGCTTCCAGCCGCGCGTGGTTTCCCGGCACCGAGGGCAGCCCCTTCACCAGGTATTGCACCAAGGCCAACCGCGCCTTGGCATCGAGCGAGGAATGGTCGGCGAGCAAGCGAGCCGCGATGGTGCCGAGCCGCTCGCTGGGCTGGCCCTTGGCCACGGCCGCGATGGCCGCGCGTCGCATCGGCTCGTCGGTGCCTTCCGCCAGCATGGTTTCGAAGGCGGTGGTGGCGGCGGGATCGTTCGAGGCCGCCAGCACCTCGACCGCGGCCACCCGAACCTCGATCGTCGGTGACTTCAGGTAAGCCAACGCCTCGGACGTGGGCAGCGGGGGATCGGCGTTCTGCAGGGCTTGCAGCAACATCTGCTGCTCGCCGGGCTTGTTGGTTTTGGCCAGCCGCTGGCGCAGACCGGTGGAGACGGCAGCCTGCCCGGCGCTCTTGCGTGTGCCAAGCAGGCTCAAGATTCGCGCCGCGGCCGTGGCGTCTTCCCACGAGTTCTCGGCGCGGGCGCGATCGAGCAGGGCGAGGATGGCTTCGACCATGCGTGGGCTCGGGTTGGACGCGGTGGCGAGCGCCTGCAGCAGCTTCACGCGATCCTTGGTCTTGCTGGCCTTGTCGAGCAACTCGCTCACCGCCTCCTCGGCCTGCGCCGTACCCGCCATGACCAGGGCGTTGGTCACAAGCTCGGCGCTCGCTTCGGGCAGGCTGCCCAAACGTGCGACCAGGGCCTTGGTCTGCTCGGGGAAGGCCTGGACAAAGGCCGAGGCTTGCAGCGAGAGCGTGGAGCGAGGCAGCTCATCTTTCGCGATCCGTTCGAGCAGGACATCCAGGGTCACGCCCGCCTTGATGAACTCCACGCGCCGCTCGGCCTGGGTCAGCTCATCCCACGCCGAGGTAGAAGGCGCCGAGGGATCCTCGCGCGGCGAGGTCAGCCTCGCTTGCACATCCTTCTGCATGAGAGCCAGCGGGTCGGCGGGGCGCTCGGCCAGGGGCTGCACCTGCATCGCGACCTCGATGCTGGCCGCCATCGGACCCTGCTGTCCGCGCAACTCGAATTTCTCGTGCAGCTCAGCCGAGTGGAGCCACAACGCCGGGTCGAGCTTGGCCGCCAAGCTTGACTCGACGACGTTCAAGGATACCCAGCCCGCCTCGCGCACGGAGGTGTAGCGAATCTTGCGCTTGCTGATCGTCGTCGCATCCGAGCCCAACGCATACGAGGCCAAGTAGTCGCCGGTCTGATCGCTGCCCGGGGCTTCCCATTGCTCCGCCCGCTTGCCCGGCAGCACGATTTCGAGCGATCGCACCAGGCTGTCGAGCGAGGCCCGCTCGGGCCGCGAGATCTCGGGCAAGAAGCGCGAGAGGCCCAGCTTGCCGACCGGGGAAACCTCGACCTGGAAAGGCACGGACAAAGCCTTGGCCACGTTGGGCGCCGACTTGCCACCCCGCTGGACATCGAGCTGCGACAGCTCGAAACCCAACACATGCGTTCCTGCGTCGCCCAAGGCGCGAACGTTGAGCACGCCTTCGATCGAGGTCTTTTCGATCTGAGCCTGCCCAGGGGAAACCACGGTCGTCACCAGGGAGAGCCGGTAGGCCCGGTCCGTCCCTGGCTGGACTTTGATCTGCAAGGGCTGACGACGACACGCCCCGGCCGCCAGAACCAAGACGAGGGCCACTGCCCCCAGTGAAACCCTCGTTTGGTATCGATTCATCAGGCGAAACACTAAATCATCGTTCATGATTCTGGAACACCCGGGCTCAAGCGGCGGCTCGA
>CAZHUY010000476.1:0-2679 GCA_964535465.1 uncultured Myxococcales bacterium | reverse complement strand
CCAAGACCACGACCATTACCGTTGGCAACGCAGGCTCCTTCACCGTCAACGGGTCAAGCAGCGCGCTTTCCATCACGCCTGCGACAAAGGACTTCGGCCTGCTTCAGGTTGGTGGCACGTTTGTCACTATCTTCACCGTGACCAATCTTGGCACTGCGGCGGTCCCCTTGACCCCTCCCGCCGTCGGCGGCACGGACGCCTCACAGTTCGCTATCGCCCTAACCAACTGTGACACTTCGTTGCCCGCAGGAAGCAATTGCCTGGTCTCCGTTTTGTTCAAACCGACCACCGCTGGTAGCAAGACGGCCTCGCTCCTGGTTGGGGATGGCGTGGCCACGCTCACCGGTACGGGGCTGGTGAACGCTCTGGTCTTCTCCCCCAACCCAGTCAACTTTCCCTCCACCCCCGTCGGCAGCACCAGCACCAGCACCATCACCATCACCAACAACTACTCCGCGCCACTTTCCGCGAGTTCTTGGGCATTTTCGGGCTCGACCGATTTCTATCCGGCCACCCCGTTCACCTGCCCTACTTCCTTGGCTCCCTCAGCCAGTTGTACCCAAATCATCAACTTCTCACCGACCACCGGTGGTTCCAAGACCACGACCATTACCGTTGGCAACGCAGGCTCCTTCACCGTCAACGGGTCGACGTCGCTCACCGCTATCTATCGCATCAACGCTGGCAGCGGCACGGCGGTGTCGCCGTTCACAGGGGATCAGTACTACAGCGGCGGCACGCAAGGTTCTTACAGCGCCACCATCAATGTCAGCGGTGTCACCAATGCAGCGCCCGCGGCGGTGTACCAGAGCGAGCGCTACGGGAACATGACGTACACCTTCCCCAACCTCACCGCCTCGACGGCCCATACGGTTCGGCTGCACATGGCCGAGCTGTATCAGAGCGCGGCGGGCAAGCGCCTGTTCAACGTGAGCATCAATGGAACAGCCGTGCTCACCAGGTTCGACACCTACGTCGCGGCTGGGAACGCCAAGAACAAGGCCGTGGTCCGTGAGTTCACCACGACCTCGACCTCGTCGGGAACCATCACCGTGCAGTTCACCACGGTGACCGACAACGCCAGCATCTCGGGCATCGAGATCCTCAAGTAGCGAAGGCGGCGGCGCTCGCGGGCTCTGACCAGGAGCCCGCGGGCTGTCCAATCCTTTCATGGCGAGCTGGGCGTGTAGGGGCGGGCCTGCTTGAAGACGATCTTGTGCGCCGTTGTCAGCTTGAATTCCATGTCCAGGATCAGCTGCTCCGGGCTCATGCCGTAAAGCGGGGCGAAGTGCGCGCGCGCCTTGCCGGCCGCCTGGAAGAGCGCGGCCACCTCGCTGTCCGACAAGAGCGGCGTCGCGGGCGACAGGCTGGAGAAGCGTTGTCGCACCACCTGGCCGCTGTCTCCCAGGACGGAGAAGATCTCGGGCAAGACGCCGTTTTGCGGATTGGTCACCGATTCCTCGCCCTTTTGCACGTTGACGTACATGCCCCAGACCGTGGGGTCCGCGATGTTGGCGGTGATGAGCACGCCGTTGGCCAGCTCGTCGGTGAAGGCCTGGTTGATAGCGCAGCCCATGCGTACGGTCGTGTGATCGATGTTCCAGAAGGCACGCTCCTCGAAACCGCGGAAGCTCCACACAGACGAGAACACCCGGCCCACAGGGCCTAGTTTACAGAATCTCTCCTATCAGACTCCTGCGTGTAGCGCCCAAGTAGAAATGTCCCCATTCTTCCGAGACCGCGTTACGATGGCAGCTATCGAAAACGGCGCTTAAAACAACTACGGTCTCAGACTCGGTGAAGTGTAGATTGCATCTGTCCCGTTGTCGCGGTGAGCCGCCATAGAACCCGTCGCGAGATGCTATTTCATGCTGATGTGCCGAGCTGTTCTTGCCCTTCTCGTAGTTCTGCCCGCTGTTGTGCCAGCCGCGCATGATGGCGCTGCATTCGGCCAATCAGGCGGTATGACGCAATTGCCACCGACTGGAAGTGGCAAATCGGACGTCGTCGTCATGGGCACAGGCGGACTCCCCAGCACCACATTGTCAGCCACCACGTCTGGTCTGGGCGGCTCAGCCAAGCCCGGTGGGTCCATAGCTTCAACCACCATGTCCGGGAGCGGCGGAGTGAGCGGAACGGGTGGAACATCCATGTTTCCGACAACCTCATCCGGGTCTGGTGGAAGGAGCGAATCAGGCGCTCCTTCAACCACTTCCACGAGTTCCGGTTCTGGTATCTACGCCCAGGTATGGACGGGCGGCTATCACACTTGCGGACTCAAGACCGACGGGTCGGTCACCTGTTGGGGCAAGGACAATATCGTGGACTACCTTCCGACGCCGCCCCCCGGCCCTTATGTCCAGATCGCGATGGGCCGCTATTTCGCATGTGGTGTCCGGGCAGACCACTCCTGGGCCTGTTGGGGGCAAAGCCCTGCTGGCCGCTATGCTCCACCCAAGGAGGCCTTTGTTCAGATCTCGGTGGGTGAAAGCAACACCTGCGGCCTGATGGCCGACGGCACGCCTGTGTTCTGGGGCGACGCCTCGTACTACAATCACGAGTTTCCCAGCGGCATTCTGACTCATATTTCTCTCGGCAACTTTCACGCTTGCGGCATAAGGCCAGGCTGAGACTGGTCACGCTCGTTGAGGGATTGGGAGTCGCGGTTTCTGATGGGCG
>CAZHUY010000475.1:0-2683 GCA_964535465.1 uncultured Myxococcales bacterium | reverse complement strand
GAAATGAGCGCGAGCTGCATGTCCGTCGAGAGACGGCGGGCGTTTACTTGCACGCGGCGGGAATCGCGGTCCGCCGGCGCGGAGGGCGGGTCTCAAGCTGGCCGCCCTGGCCAGCATCGTCGACTGCAGAAGGAAAACCGGCCACCACGGCCCAGGTGATCACCGACCCTCAGGGGTCAAAACCGGCCACCACGGCCCAGGTGATCACCGACCCTGCGGCGCAGAAAGTCGGTCGGGCCCCGACGGCCAGTGCCTGCGAGCCCTACCGGGATCTCATCGAGCAAGGGCTTCGGCTTGGGCGAAACGCGATGGCGATCTACCAGGACCTGGTGACCGACCATGGATTCGGGGCTCGCTACAACAGCGTGCGCCGATTCATAAGGAAGCTGGGTGGTGAGTCGGTGCCGGAGGCGCATCCCGTGATCGTCACCGAGCCAGGGGCCGAAGGTCAGGTGGACTACGGCGAGGGGCCGATGATTCGAGACGCGGACACCGGGAAGTACCATCGGTCGCGCCTCTTCGTGTTCACGCTGGGCTTCAGCCGCAAGTCGGTGCGGCTCTTGACGATGCAATCGAGCTCGCAGATATGGGCAGAGCTTCACGAACGGGCGTTTCGCCGATTGGGAGGCGCGCCCAAGACCATCGTGCTCGACAACCTGCGCGAGGGAGTCTTGAAGGCGGACTGGTACGACCCGACGCTGAATCCGCTGTATCGGGACGTCCTCAAGCACTACGACGTCCTCGCGCTGCCGTGCCGGCCCTACCACCCAAACCGCAAGGGGAAGGTGGAGTCGAGCGTCGGTCATACACAACGGACGCCGCTCAAGGGGTTGCGCTTCGAGAGCCTGGAAGCTGCGCAAGCCTATCTCGACCGCTGGGAAGCAGACTGGGCGGACACGCGCATCCACGGCACCACCAAGCGGCAGGTGAGCGCAATGTACGCCGAAGAGAAGCCGTACCTGACCTCGCTTCCCATCGAGCCTTTTCGCTATTACCAACACGGCAACCGGACCGTGCACCTCGACGGATGCTTTGAGGTGGCAGGCGCCTACTACCATGCGCCGCCGGAGCTGCTCGGCCGTCTGGTGCCGGTGCAATGGGACGCGCGCTGTGTGCGTCTCATGCATCCCGCGACTCACCAGCTGGTGCGCGAATATCCCGTCGAGCGTCCCGGTCACCGGCACGCGCCGCCAGAGTATCGGCCCAAGCGGACGCCACCGACCACTTTGCAACTGCTCGTCCGCGCCCGCCAGGCGGGGGCGCAGATCGGGCTGCTTTGCACCGAAATCCACCAGCGTGATGGCGAAGCCGGGGAGCGCCGGATCAAAGGCGTGCTGGCCCAGGCCCGCAAACACGGGCAGCAGGCACTGGAGCGCGCGTGCGGCCTGGCGATGGAAGCCGGCGTCCCAACTCTGCGCTTCGTCCGCGTCTACCTGGAGAAGCACCCGACCGAGCCGCCCCTGACGCTACGCCAGGTCGACCCACTCATCCGCGAGTTGACCCACTACCGCACGTACATCAACCACATCACGAAGGAGAATGCCGAATGAACCTGATCGAAGTAGACCGCGCCCTCAGACAATTGCGTCTGGGCGGAATGGCCAGCGCCGTGGAAGCCCGCGTGCGCGAGGCCCAGACCGAAAAGCTGCCCCATCTGGACCTGATCGCACGCCTCATCACCGACGAGCTCACCATCCGTGCCGATCGGCTGCTGGACCGACGATTCAAAGCCGCCGGCTTCCGTGACAGCGAGCGGACCCTCGATGGCTTCGATTTCGACTTCAACAAGAAGATGAACCGACGGCTGGTCTACGACCTCGCCGCTGGCCACTTCGTCATCAAACACGAGGATGCGCTTTTCCTCGGGCCACCTGGCACTGGCAAGAGCCACCTCGCTCAGGCCATCGGACGAGCCGTCATCCAGCAGGGCCACAAGGTCCTCTATCGCGAGGCCCACATCCTGCTCGAAGAGCTGGCCGATGCCACCGTCGCTGGCAATCGGAAGGAACGAATGCAGGCGCTCTCCACGGCACCGTTGCTCATCATCGACGACCTGGGGATGCGCAAACTGCCGACCTCCGCTGGCGAAGACCTGCTTGAGCTGGTCATGCGCAGGCATGAGCGGGTCAGCACGCTCTTCACCTCAAACCGACCCGTCGAAGACTGGGGCAAGCTGCTTGGCGATGCCGCCGCCGTCTCGGCCATGCTCGACAGGCTCCTGCACCACGGCCATGTCCTCAAGTGCGGCCCACGCAGCTGGCGCACCAAGAACCCAGAGAATTTGCAGCACGAACAACCCCTGAGCTAAACAGAACCCGTCTCGGTCACTTTGTGGTGGCCGGTTTTGGGGTGATCATTGGTGGCCGGTTTTGAGGTGATCATTGAGGCGGGCAGCTTGACCTGGGGTTCGGCTCTGGCGGCGATGTGGTTCTTGCTTGGAGCGTGCCCCTGCTGCCGCGCAAGCTCGTTTGCCGATTCCAGCTTCTGCGTACCGGCGCGAGGATCGCTGTCGAAGCCGCGCGGGATTTTGGGGGCGTGGTGCAGGGCTCGGAGCCGCTGTGGCACGTGTCGGCTCGGCTGGTGCCACCGGTCTCTCTCTCGGGAAGCCTGGTCGAGAGCGATGATTTTCGGCTCTCCTATAGTTCCTGTGGGTGTAGCGGCGTGAGCTTGAAGACCGGGGACA
>CAZHUY010000474.1:0-2685 GCA_964535465.1 uncultured Myxococcales bacterium | reverse complement strand
GAGTCAAACCGGACGGTTGCGTAGCATGGGCAGGGCTCACTCCACCGAGCGCGCAGACCAATCGCTTGTACGCCACCCTGTTCACCGCGCGCTCGGTGGAGTGAGCCCTGCAGACTGCAAATTGCAGGAAACTGGAGTTGCCGAGCCTGCCGTGATCTTGATGAGTGCCGCCGGCAATGACTACTGGGCCGGCGGAGAAGACCATGGCATTCGAGCGCTGGACACCCCGACAGGACTATTCGAAGCAAGAGGAGTTCCTTCTGCACAGGCTCAGGAGGACACGGAAGCTTTTCGCCTTTCTCCGAGACCAGCGCCAGACCCTGTTCGATGAAGGGTTCCAGGCGGAGTTGGAGACGATGTACCGGGACACGGGCGCGGGGCGCGAGCCGGTACCGCCAGCCATGCTGGCCATGATCGTGCTCTTGCAGAGCTATCTGGGCGTATCCGATGCGGAGGCGGTGGAGTTGACGGTGGTCGATTTGCGCTGGCAGATGGTGCTCGATCGACTTGGTGCCACCCGGCCTGCCTGTGGCCAGGGAACGCTGGTGGACTTTCGCGAGCGGCTGATCCGCATGGATATGGATCGGCGACTGCTGGAGCGGACGGTGGAGATGGCCCGACAGAGCAAAGCCTTCGATTGGAAGAAACTCCCGAAGACGTTGCGCGTGGCGATCGATTCGAGCCCACTGGAAGGTGCCGGCCGGGTGGAGGACACCATCAATCTGCTCGGGCACGCCGCGCGCAAGGTCGTGGAGTGCACCGCGGATCTATTGGGGTGGAAGGTCGAGCGAGTGGCCAAAGAGGCCGGCATCCCGGTGTTACTGGAGGCGAGCGTGAAACGAGGGCTCGATACCGAGTGGAGCGACCCGGATGCCAAGGCCGGTGCGCTCAACACGCTGGTGCGGCAGTTGGACTCGCTGGACACATGGCTGAAGCGGAATCTGCCTGACGAATTGGGCAAGCCGCCCTTGAAGGACCACGTGGATACGCTGGCACAAATCCGCAGCCAAGACCTTGAACCGGATCCCAGCGGAGGCGGTGGCACACGCATTCGTGATGGAGTAGCTGCCGAACGTCGAGTGTCCGTGGAGGATCCGGATATGCGCCACGGACGGAAGAGCAAGAGCAAGTGCTTCAGCGGGTACAAGCGACATATCGCGATGGACCTCGACACGAATCTGATTCTGGCGTGCGCCATCACCCCGGCCAACCGCCCCGAAGAAGAGGCCGCGCCATTGCTCAAGGTGGACATCGAACACCAGGCCGGACGGATCAACGAGTTGCACATCGACCGCGGCTACATTGCCAGTCCCGTCGTCAGAGAGGTCATCGACGATGGCGGGGAGATCTTCTGCAAGCCCTGGGTCCCACGCAACGGCAAGCTCTTCGCCAAGGCTGACTTCAAGATCAACATGCGCGACCGGACCATCACCTGCCCGGCAGGTCGGGTGGAGCCCATCGACCTCGGTGCCGACGTGGAGTTCGACCCACAGGCGTGTGCCCGCTGCCGACTGCGAGCCAAGTGCACGACTGCCGCCGCTGGCAACGGCCGCACCGTGACCATTGCCGACGACGAGTTGCTGCAGCACAGACTGCGCAAGCTGATCTCCACCCCCAAGGGGCGCGAAGAGCTTCGCAAACGCATCCCCATCGAGCACAGCCAGGCGCATCTCACACGCCGCCAAGGCCGGCGCGCACGCTACCGCGGAACTCGCAAGAACCTCTTCGACATCCGCAGGGCGGCTGCCGTCCAGAACCTCGAAGCCATCGACCGCCGGATGGCCGCGTGATCACCGGTGTTTCAAACCGTTCGGTGCTCTAGCAGGTCCAGCTCCGCTTCTCTGGGCCTGCTTCTTCGCCGCGTTTCGACGGGGATTTTGGGTTTTCCCCGGCCTGTTTCTACCCTCCCGCGGTTTCGGGTCCGCGAAGTAGGATGGAATCTCCGAGGCGGTCGTATTCCCTGGAGGTCTCCATGAAGCCAACTCTTCTCACTGTGTCCCTCGCGGCGCTGATGGCCGCGGGCGCGGCGTGCACGTCTGGTTCGGGTAGCGCCAGCAGCGCGGGCGGAAGCACGTCGAGCGGCGGCTCGACCCAAGGCCAAGGCGGCATGCAGAGCGCCGGCGGCGCCCCAGCCCAGGGAGGCAAGCAGGGAACGGGCGGTGCCGAGAGCACGGGCGGAATGCAAAGCTCGGGAGGCACGGAGGCTACCGGCGGTACGCAAAGCGCAGGGGGCACGGGTGGCAACTCCGCTGGTGACGCCGGACGCGACGTGCCCGGAAAAGCCGACGGGCCCGCCCCCGATTCCGCCGTCTTCAAAGACGCGGAGGGTAGCCGCGTGGACACGCAAGGCACGGACGGCATCCGAACACGCACGATCAAAGTCAGGGGCTTCACCTTCGACGCGCTGGAGGCCGGATCGACGGGCGAGCCAGTGCTGCTGCTGCACGGATTTCCCGACACCTCCCTCGAGTGGACGAACCTGATGCCGGTGTTGGCGGCGAGCGGCTACCACTGTCTGGCGCCCGACCAGCGCGGGTACAGCCCTGGCGCGCGCCCCACCGAAGTCGCCGCCTACGAATACCAAGAGCTCGTGGCCGACGCGTTCGCCATCGCCGCCGAGCTTGGCCCTCGCTTCCACGTGGTCGCGCACGACTGGGGCGCGAACATCGCTTGGCTGATGTTGCA
>CAZHUY010000473.1:0-2687 GCA_964535465.1 uncultured Myxococcales bacterium | reverse complement strand
AAACGGATGCCTAGCATAACAGAATCCGGCTCAAAATACCGCCAAAATGTGAGTTACGAGGCCATTGCTACCCGGGATGTGGAGGCTTTGCGAGGCGTGCTCGATTCGGCGTTCATTGTAGTCGAGGCAGGCCGCGAGCACGCCAAGGTACACGTTGTTCACACAGGCGAGACCTCTAAGCTCCTGCCCCCCGAAGGAAACGACGACTGGCAGGATCTCCAGGTGACTGACCTGAAGGTGAGCCTGTCGAGCACGCATCCGTCGGTTGCCACGGTCTCCTACAGCGTCTTTCATCCCCTCCCCCCGCGTCACCTCAAAGCGCTGGAAGACATCTTGCAGGCGTCTGCATCACCGTTGGATGAGTTGCACCGCCAGGAGATCTCGAAACGCCTGGCGGACAGAGGTAGCAGGGAGTCCGAGTGTGCCATGCTGGCACTCCGCGACGGCAGATGGAGGATCGTGAGCATCTCCGTGTCAAAGTAGCTCGTACCTGATGACGTGGAGATCGCCCAACCAGTCGGTGGAGGCAACGGCGACCCGCTTACTCGCTTCGCTGGCTGGGGCCGGTGACTGTAGCGGTGGCTGTGGTCGCCGTGCCTCACCTTGGCGTTCGGCGAAAGCACGCACACCGTGAAGGAACACGTCATCAATGTCCTGTGGGGTGTCGCCCTTACGGCGGCGACGATGCTCATCCCATATCAGTATTGCATGGATGGCCCAGGTCGCGGTTTGCCATTCGCGGTCTACAGCCCATCGTGTGGCGCATGGTTCCCGGTGTTCGCGTTCAACGAAAGCAAGATACCGCAGATCCTTGATTTGGGAGGGGGTCTCGGTGACGTGCTAGTTTGGGGCTTAGCGGCAGCCTTTGTGCGCTACCGACTTTCTCGCCCACGTGTCGTAAGCCCTGGAACCACGGAGGCATGAGCAGAGAATCGCCGAACCAGACGCTTGACCGAATGACGAGGAGCGCGGGCAGCCGCGTGTTCCAAAGCGGACGTCATTGGCGCGCTCCTCGTCATCGGTCAGCTTTGCGTTGGGCGCACTTGTGAAAGCCTGCCATGCAATCCTCTTGGCCAGCCTTAGCTGTTCTTGCACTGGGTGTGGGACGGTCGCCACCAGAACGTCGTGGCGTCACGAGCTCAGCGATCCATTTCCGCCAGTGTATGCTGCGACCTACGTCGATGGTGGCCTGATTACGGCACCTTGCCGCAGCTCTTTCCAGGGGTCGGCCGGGAAGAAGGCAGGTGCTTGTATCGTGGGGATTGTCGATTTGCCGATTTCCTTGGCGATTGACACGCTCCTGCTACCGTATGACGCGATTAGCTCTGCAGTTAAAGATGACGAGATTGCCCAACCAGCGGGTGGAGACGAACCGCCGCCCCGCGCTTCCGCTCCACCTTGAGCGGGATTTCGGGAGTGCTTTCTGCGCCCCACCGTCACTGTCGGCGGCGGTCGCTCACCCGTTTCGTTCGGTGAAAGATCGCCGCTCATGACACGCCGCAAGCGCAACATCATCTTCATCGTGATTGCGGTCCTGCTCGCCGGGGCTGGTTTCATCGTCTGGTTTGGCTACCATGTATTGCAGGTTCCGAGGGATGCCTACGCCGTCTGGTGGACTGCCGACCTCGTGATCGAGCACATGGAGAAGCACGGAGGTTCCTGGCCGCGGAGTTGGGATGAGCTTCGGACGACCAGTGATCAGGCATACAAAGGCACCACTTCGACCAACCTCGACGGCACTTGGATTGCGGAGTTCCGACCGCGTGACACCATCGACGAGTTGAAGCGGCGCGTCGAGATTGATTGGAGGGCGGACCCGAAGACGCTTGCGAAGGCAGAGTTCAAGGAGCCTGGGCCTCCTTTCCGCGTGATCTGGCTGCGGAATGGCAAGTCCACTCACTATTCAGGCAAGGAGCCGAACGATATGGTCTTAGAGTATTTGAAGTGGAAAGAGAAAAGCATCACCGAACCAGACGGTCCAGCGAACCGGAGCCAGCCGGTTCAGCTTGAGACTAATTCAACACCCTTGCCGGCTGGCTCAGGTCGCTGACCTTTGCGTTGGGCGACAGCTCACTGGCGCTAAGAGACGCGAACCTGATTCCCGACAAACGACTTTGATTCGTATGAGCAAGAACGAAGCTCCGCCGGCTCCTGAGACACTCGATCAACCGATTGCGAAGAGGGGTATCCCTCGCAAGTGGAAGAGTGTTTTAGCTCTCTGCCTTGGGGTGGTCGGGCCATTTGTTTGGTTCGTTCTGGCCGAGACTGTTGGAGGTTACGCCATGTATATTGGGCCTGGCGGTTACTTCTTGCTCTCGCAGTATTTCCTTTCCTCTGGTAACCCGCAGGCTCTCCGCAGTGATTGGCCGTGCATTCTCCGCCTGACTTTTTGGATGCTGTGTATGACCGTAGTGCTCATTGTGTGGCAGAAGGAGGTTCACATGCTATGGTTGGCAGTCTTAGGCTGCACCGTGGCATGTTCCTGCGCCGGGGCGGCACTGGCGGCACTGGCGGCGCGAATTGCGCGTCACTGATTACCCATGATCCCGCCCAACAAACCGGATGCAGTGAACCCCGCGATTGCGTCTCGCTTGCATGGCGGACATCAGTGGCGCGGGGTCACTGATCCGGAGCGTTGGGCTGAAGACCGTCGACCATGAAACTGGCTGCGACTCTCCTGGTCTTGG
>CAZHUY010000472.1:0-2706 GCA_964535465.1 uncultured Myxococcales bacterium | reverse complement strand
GTGTGCGTGGACGGCGCGTGTCTGAAGAGCTGTTCGTTTCCGGGCGGCGCGTACTGCGGAACCATCGGCGACGGCTGCGGGGGAAGGCTGGCGTGCGGAGACAACTGCCCACCCGGTTGGACGTGCATCGACTCCATGTGCGTGGGTGCGCCGCCGTTCTGTACGCCGACCACCTGTGATGCCGCTGGCGGCGGAAGCTACTGCGGTGTCGTGGGTGACGGTTGTGGCGGCAGCTTGACCTGTCCCGCGAGTTGCCCGCAGCCTGGGTGGACGTGCGACAACGGTCAGTGCAAGGGATCTCCCGCGGTCTGCCCAAGGAACACCTGTGTCACGCCCAACGGTGATCAGTACTGCGGGACCGTCGGTGATGGCTGCGGGGGCTCCTTGGAATGCGCTCTCACCTGCAGCAGGGCCGGCTGGGTGTGCGAGCAAGGGCTGTGCAAGGCGGGACCCGAGGCCGGCTGCGTGCCCAAGACGTGCACGACGGCAGCAGGGGATCAGTACTGCGGAGTGGTGGGCGACGGGTGCGGCCGTACCCTGAGTTGCCCGACGACTTGCGCGAAGGCAGGTTGGACTTGTCAGGACGGACTGTGCCAGGCGGGGACCAGCGCTGGCTGCACCCCTCTTCAATGCACGACTGCCAGCGGCGACCAGTACTGTGGTCCCATCGGGGATGGCTGTGGACACACCCTCGATTGCCCAACCACCTGCGCCAAGGCGGGCTGGACCTGCCAGGACCATCTGTGCCAGGCGCCTGCTTCGCTGTGCAAGCCGCTCACCTGCACGCCGGTGGGCGGGGGCCGTTACTGTGGCACCATCGGCGACGGCTGCGGGCATTCGCTCGATTGCGGCGCCGACTGCACGGCGGCGGGTGCGGGCTGGACCTGCGGCGGCAACGGTCTGTGCGTGGGCGGCGCGGATTGCAGCAAGGTGAGCTGCCACAACGCCAAAGGCGTGCAGCAATACTGCGGGGACATCGGGGATGGCTGCGGCGGAACCCTGCATTGCCCGGCCACGTGTTCGAATGGCGGTGCGTGCGGCAGTGGCTCGCCCAACGTGTGCGACCCGTGCGTGAACCTTTGCCAGAAACAGCTTCGTTGCGACGGGGGCACGGGACCCAGTCTGAGCGGCACGGTCTACGACCCGGCCGGCCTCAACCCGCTCTACAACGTGCTCGTGTCCATCCCCAACGCGCCGCTTGACCCCATCGCCACGGGCGCGGCCTGCACCTCGTGCGACGCGGAGGTGTCGGGGCAACCCATCGCCACCGCCTTGACCGACGCGGCCGGGCGTTTCGTGCTCCACAACGTGCCCTGGGGAACGGATTTTCCGCTGGTCATGCAGCTTGGCAAGTGGCGGCGTCAGGTGACCATCGGCAAATCCATGGTGACCCGGCAGTGCGCCGACAACCCCGTGGTCGAGAGCAAGCCGGCCAGTCTGTTGCGCCTGCCCAGGAACATCAAGGACGGCGACCACGACGGCCAGTACACCAGCATGCCCCGCATCGCCATCACCACGGGACGGGTCGACGCCCTCGAGTGCCTGTTGACCCGCATCGGGATCGATCCGGCGGAGTTCAGCAACCCTGCGGGCAGCGGGCACATCAACCTGTACAGCCTGTTCCCGGAGGGCCAGGGCCTGCACGACGATGAAGACGTGAACGGCGCGACCCAGTACGACAGCGGCGCGAGCTTCCCGCTGGCGACGACGCTGTTCGACTCCGCGACCGCGCTGCAGGGGTACGACATGGTGCTGATGAACTGCGCGGCGGGCCCGACCTACTTCTCAGCGGGCGGTGCCTACGTCACCGACGCGCGCATGGCGACCATGAAGAACTACCTCAACACCGGCGGCAAGGTCTTCCTCGAACACTACTTTGCGACCTGGCTGCGACCCTCGCCCACGGCGGGCGCGCCCTACGGCGACATCGCGGCCTGGGAATATCCGCCGCCCATGTGGGGCACCTCCATCAGCAGCGCCGACATGCTGACCGACATCGACACGTCTTTTCCGAAGGGGAGGGCGTTCGCCCAGTGGCTGGTCAACGTGGGGGCCTCTGCCAGCAACGGCAGCCTGCAGCTCACCAACTCGGCCCACCCATTGGTCCCGGTGTCCAAGAACACGGCGTCCAGCGTGCGGGCGCCGGCGCAGCGCT
The DNA here is from genome assembly GCA_964535465.1 of uncultured Myxococcales bacterium. Taxonomy (GTDB): domain Bacteria; phylum Myxococcota_A; class Polyangia; order Fen-1088; family Fen-1088; genus Fen-1137. The sequence continues at coordinate 551 of CAZHUY010000472.1, read as the reverse complement.
GGATCTTCAACCCGACCTCCAGCAGCGACGCATCCTCGCGCCATGTTCACTACTTCGACTTCCTCACCCCGGTCGACAAGAGCAACAAGTGCGGACGGGCGGTGTACACCGGCATTCACGTCTCTTCCGCCGACGTGGTCGCCGACCAGGACCTGGTTCGCATCACCGGCGCGCCTCCCCGCTTCCCCGGCGAGTGCGTGAATCGCCCGCTCAACGCCCAGGAGAAGGCGCTGGAGTTCATGTTCTTCGACCTCTCGGGCTGCGTGAACCCGCCCGACCTGACTCCGGTCCCGCCTCCCAGCGGCGCGCCCCCTCCCGCCCCGGTGGCCCCTCCGCCTCCCGCGCCCCCGCCAGCCGCCGCGCCCCCCGTCGCCACGCCGCCCTCGCCCCCCGCGGCCCCGCCCAGCCCCCCCCCAGCCCTGCCCCCACCGCCGGTGCCCTACATCCCGTAGACCGACCGCGCCCGCGACTCATCTCCGAACGTCGTGGCCCTGGTCGTCTAATCATCGATCCCTTGTTGCTGCGCAGCAGGTCCAGCCGTGTTCAAGGGT
>CAZHUY010000471.1:0-2737 GCA_964535465.1 uncultured Myxococcales bacterium | reverse complement strand
GACCTTCCACACCTGCATCGTCACCACGGCGGGCGGGGTTCGATGCTGGGGGCGAAACACCTCTGGACAGCTTGGTGATGGCACGAGCCAGGATCATCCCACGCCACCCTCCAGCGATGCCCTAACCGGTGTCCGGACCATCGCGGCGGCGTTCTCCCACACCTGCGCGCTGATGGTGGGCGGCGGGGTTCGCTGCTGGGGCGACAACTCGACTGGCCAACTCGGCGACGGCACAACCAGCGATCGTCTCGTTCCCCCTCTCATGGACGTGCTTGCCGATGCCGAATCTGTCCACTTGGGCAGCTCCTCCACCTGCGCCCTGCTGAGGACAGGCGGCGTGCGCTGCTGGGGCTCCTACGGCATTTTCCCGCCTGGCCAGGGGCAGGACAAACACCCCCTTCCTCCCCCGAACGATCTGCTGGTCGACGTGAAGGCCGTCTCCACCGGAGAGATGCACACCTGCGTGGTGACCTCCCGTGGCGGCTTGCGCTGCTGGGGCAATAACGATTATGGCCAACTTGGGGACGGGACGACCGCGTATCGCTCGACACTGCCCGTCACCGACGTGCTTTCTGGTGTCCGAGCGGTGACGGCGGCCTCCCATCACACCTGCGCATTGATGGACGACGGCGGGGTCCGTTGCTGGGGGGTCAACTCGAGCGGCCAACTGGGCGATGGCAGCAGAACCAACCGACTGGTCCCGCCATCGAACGACGTGCTCAGGGGAGTGAAGGCCATTGACGGGTCCTATGGCCACACCTGCGCGATCATGGTGAGCGGCGGGTTACGTTGCTGGGGCGCCAACAACGTCGGGCAACTTGGCGACGGCACCACGACGAATCGTCCAAGGCCGCCCGCGAGCGATGTCCTCTCCGGGGTCGCGGCGGTGTCCACCGGCAACGGGTATACCTGCGCCTTGATGACGAGCGGAGGGATTCGCTGCTGGGGCCTCGCGACCTCTGGGCAACTTGGCGACGGCACCTTGTCTTACGCGCCCATCCCCGCCCCGGTGGCCGGGCTCTGCCAACCTCGCTGATCTGGCGCATAGGCGCAGAAGCAGCGGGATCGCGCCAAGGGGCGAGCCCTGCGCCTGGCTTGGTGCTAAATAGGGCAGCCATGCCACGCATCCAACCCGACGAGGTTCGCGAGATTGCCGCCCTGGCTCGCGTGCGTCTTTCGCCGACGGAAGTCGACAAGATGACGCACGAGCTGGACGCCATCCTCGAGTACATCGACACGGTCAAAAATCTCGACACCGCTGACGTCGAGCCCATGACCCACGCCGTCCCCTTTGCCTGCCCACTGCGCGAGGACGCCCCCAAGCCCTCGCTGACGGTGGACGAGGCCTTGGGCAATGCCCCGCGACGACGCGAGGCCTTCTTCGAGGTGCCGCGCATCGTCCCCGGTTCGGGGGAGGGCTAGCCATGGCCAACATTCCCATCGCGGGCGTCCCCATCGCCGAGCTGGCCCAAGGCGTGCGCACCCGAAAGTGGAAGGCGCGCGATCTGGTGGAAGCCTATTTGGAGCGCATCGCCCGGCTGAACCCGAAGATCGGCTGCTACCTGATCGTGGACGCGGACGGGGCCCGTAAGCGTGCCGACCAAATCGACGCCGCAGTGACCGCCGGGCAAGACCCCGGGCCGCTGGCGGGGGTGCCGCTTGGACTGAAGGACATCTTCGTCACCCGAGGCATCGAGACCACCGCCGGATCCAAGATCCTGAAAGGCTTCATCCCGCCCTACGAATCCACCGCCTCCAGCCGTTTGGCGACGGCGGGCGGCATCTCGCTGGGCAAGCTGAACATGGACGAGTTCGCCATGGGCTCGTCCAACGAGAACAGCGCGTACGGGCCGGTCCGTAATCCCTGGGATCTGCAGCGCGTGCCCGGCGGTTCATCAGGCGGTTCCGCGGCGGCGGTGGCGGCCTCCCTGTGCGCGGGCAGCCTGGGCACCGACACGGGCGGCTCCATTCGCCAGCCGGCCTCTCTGTGCGGCGTCGCCGGCATGAAGCCGACCTATGGCCGCGTGTCGCGCTACGGGGTCATCGCCTTTGCCTCGTCCCTGGATCACCCCGGCCCCTTTGGCCGCACTGTCGAGGACGTGGCCGCCCTGCTGGAAGTCATCGCCGGCCACGACCCCTACGACGCCACTTCGATTCCGCAGCCGGTGGGCCAGTACCGCCAGGCCTGCGCCGCGGGCATGGCCGGCATGCGCGTGGGTGTGCCCGAAGAGTACTTCCAGGCCGGCATGGATCCCGAGGTGGAGACGGCGGTACGCGAGGCCATCGACGAGTTGGCGCGAGCCGGCGCCAGGATCGTCCCGGTGTCGCTGCCCCATACCAAGTACGCGGTGGCCACCTATTACCTGGTTTGCACCGCCGAGGCGTCTTCCAACCTGGCCCGCTACGACGGGGTTCGTTACGGCCACCGCACCGCCGAAGCTGCCAACCTGGAAGAGCTGTACACGCAAACCCGCGGCGAAGGCTTCGGTCCCGAGCCCAAACGCCGCATCATCCTCGGCACCTACGTATTGCGCTCGGGCTACTACGATGCCTACTACGGCAAGGCCCTGCGCGTGCGCCGCAAGATCGCCGATGATTTCCGTGCGGCTTTCAGCAAGTGCGACGTCCTGGCCACGCCCACCTCGCCCACCCCGGCCTTCAAACTGGGTGAGCGCAAGGCCGACCCCAAGCAGACGGCCCCCGCCGAGATCTACACCGTGGCCCCGGCCCTGGCCGG
>CAZHUY010000470.1:0-2747 GCA_964535465.1 uncultured Myxococcales bacterium | reverse complement strand
TTCGGAACGCTTCCGCGGGACGTGTTATCGGGCGGCCAACTGGATCGTGCTGGGACGGACGACGGGGCGCGGCAAGGACGACCAGACGCATCGTCCGAATCGTTCGTTGAAGGAAGTGTTGGGCTATCCGCTGCAGCGTCATTTTCGCCAGTTACTGTCGCAGCCGTGAGGAACGCGGAGGGAGTCCCACGTCGAAAGAGGTCGGCGTGTTCGAGCATGGATGGGCCGGAACGATGAACCGAAAAGGGAAACCGCCGCCTCCGAAGATCATGGAGGTGGACCGGAAGCAACTCGACGAGCTTCTGGAACATGCCGAGGCGGGCCAAGCCCTTTCCAAGGAAGAGTGCCAACTGCTGCGGGCGGCGTTCGGGTCGCTGTCCTACCTGCAAAACCTGCTGAGCCAGAAGAACATCTCGATCGCGCGTCTGCGGAAGCTCCTGTTTGGCGCGAGCACCGAGACGACGAAGTCGGTGCTGGGCGAGGAGGTGGACGGAGCGTCGCCGCCAGCGGGAGCCGAGGCCGGGGAGGAAGCAAGGAGTTCAAGCGATGCTCCAGAGGCAGCTCCCAAGCCACCGCCTCCGGGCCACGGACGCCATGGCGCCGAGGCTTATTGGGGTGCCGAGAGAATCCAGGTGCCTCACGCTTCGTTGCATCCTGGCGACGACTGCCCGGAATGTCAACAGGGCACGCTTTACCAGATGGCTCGCCCCGCCACGCTGATCCGCATCGTGGGCCAAGCCCCCGTGCCGGCCAAGGTCTACGAACTCCAAAGGCTGCGCTGCAACCTCTGTGGAAAAGTGTTCACCGCTCAGGTTCCGCAGGACGTAGGCGCCGACAAATACGACATCACCGTGGCCAGCATGATTGGCCTGTTGAAGTACGGAACGGGGATGCCGTTCAACCGACAGGAAGGCCTGCAGGAGAGCCTCGGAGTTCCCCTGCCGGCCTCGACCCAGTGGAAGCTTGTGGCCGACGCCGCACCCCGCCTCCGCCCGGCCTTCGAGGAATTGATTCGGCAGGGCGCCCAGGGCGACTTGATGTACAACGACGACACCACGAATCGAATCCTGGAGCGGATGGGCAAACGGTTCGACAAGGCCGAGGCGAAAAACAGCTCGGCGGCGGAGAGCAAAAAAGAAGACGAAGGAAAAGACCCCCAGCGTCGCGGGATCTTTACGTCGGGGATCGTGTGCTCGTGCGCGGGCCATCTCATCGCGCTCTTCTTCACCGGCTGGAGACACGCGGGAGAGAATCTGCGGGACGTGTTAGTGCGGCGCGCTTCGGAACGGGGACCGCCGATTCAGATGTGCGACGCCTTGTCCCGCAACCTGCCCGGCGAGTTGAAGACGATCCTCGCCCACTGCCTGGCTCATGCCCGTCGCAAGTTCGCCGACGTGGTGCAGTACTTCGACCAGGAGGTCCGCTACGTGCTGAAAGCCTTGGCGGTGATTTACAAGAACGATGCCAAAGCGCGAAAACAGAATCTGTCGCCGGAAGCGCGCCTGCAGTGGCATCAAGCCAAGAGTGCTCCCGTGATGAAGGAACTTCACCAGTGGCTGACGCGGCAAATCGACGACCGGCTGGTCGAACCCAACTCGGGTCTGGGCCAGGCCATCAGCTACATGCTGAACCACTGGTCAGAACTGACGCTCTTCCTCCGCCAGGCCGGGGCTCCCCTGGACAACAACGTCTGTGAACGAGCGTTGAAGAAGGTCATCTTGCATCGCAAGAACGCCATGTTCTACCTGACGGACCACGGCGCCCAGGTGGGCGACATGTACATGAGCCTCATCTACACGTGCCAACTCTGCGGAGCCAATCCGTTCGATTACCTGACGGAGTTGCAGCGGCATGCTCCGCAGGTCGCCGCCCAGCCGCAGAACTGGATGCCCTGGAACTACCGGCAGACGATCGACGGTGTCACCGACACCGCGCCCCTGGAAACCGTCCACTGACCAATCGCTCCCGGCGGAACGTTTCACCGTTCCTGCCCGCCTGCCGTTCTCTCATCGCAGATCGTTTCGAGGATCGATGAGCGAGCAACTTCCACGCTCGCCTGCCGCGGATCGCAGGCTGCCGTCTTCAGCACGCTGGCCGCTTCCGCGGCGCGACCTCCCGATGATGCTCCTCGACACCGGCGAGTTCGACAGAATCGCTCGCTGCTTCCTCGCCCCGTCATCGCCGGGCTTGCGATTGTCGGCGGCGCGCCGATCCCTCCTGCGACCACAGACAACGTACCACACCAACCGGGCCCGCCTGCAGGCCAACGGCAAGCGACCGTCATCGGCTCGGAAAGGGCCCCGCTGCCGAACGTCCGCCGCCACGCCGGGCACCAAACTCGCTGACACCACCCACAGTGTGTGTTTTTCGGCTCTCGCACGCTTGCGGAAAGGACACCGTCGGCTACCGGGTGCGGGCCCCACGCGGCACGCAGCCACCTTCTGCCAATGGCGGTGCATGTTGCGATCCGCTGAGTCTTCCGCCCCGAAGGGGCACAATAAATCAGCCCAGGGCAACGCCCTGGGTGGGAGAACAGATTCGGATCGTCAAGCCCTGAAAGGGCGCAATAAGTGTTGCCGGGATTCGTCGATTGGCCGTATTGTTTCGCCCTTTCAGGGCTACGAAATGCCTCGGTAACCCAACCCAGGGCGTTGCCCTGGGCTGACATGTTGAGCCCCTTCGGGGCAGTAAATACCGGGGACTGCGCCGAAAAGTAACGCTGCCCAACCAGGCAAGACGCCTACGAA
>CAZHUY010000469.1:0-2751 GCA_964535465.1 uncultured Myxococcales bacterium | reverse complement strand
GCGGCAAGCTGGGCGACATCAGCATCTACGGCCAAGAGAGCAACGCCACCACCCGCCGCCTTGCCGTGATGAACCTGGCCCTGCGCGGAATCGAGGCCGACTTTGGCCCCGAGCACGCCGACACCTTCCGCCGCGACCTGCACCCCGACCTACGCGCCGACTACGTCCTGGCCAACCCGCCCTTCAACGACTCGGATTGGTTCCGCAAGGACGACGAAGTGCGCTGGCAGTTCGGCATTCCACCCAAGGGCAACGCCAACTTCGCCTGGGTCTCGCATTTCATCCACCACCTGGCCCCCAACGGCATGGCCGGGTTCGTGCTCGCCAACGGCAGCATGTCGTCGAACCAATCCGGCGAAGGCGACATCCGCAAAGCCATCATTGAGGCCGACCTGGTGGACTGCATGGTCGCCATGCCCGGCCAGCTCTTCTACAGCACGCAGATCCCCGTCTGCCTGTGGTTTCTGGCCAAGAAGAAGAACGACGGCAAACGCCGCGACCGCCGCAGAGAAACGCTGTTCATCGACGCGCGAAAGATGGGAACGCTGATCGACCGCGTCCACCGCGAGCTGACCGATGGGGATTTGGAGAAGATCGTCGGCACCTACCACGCATGGCGGGGCGACAAGGGCGCGGGGAAGTACAAGGATGTCGCCGGATTCTGCAAGTCTGCGACGACCGCGGAGATTGCCGGGCATGGGCATGTGCTGACGCCAGGCCGCTACGTCGGTGCCGAAGAGGTCGAGGACGATGGCGAGCCATTTCCCAAGAAGATGGCCCGGCTGATGGCCGAGCTGAGCGGCCAGTTCACCGAGGGCGCGAAGCTGGAAAAGGCCATCAAGGCGAACCTAAAAGGGCTAGGGTATGCGGGGTAGTCAGGGACGAACATGTCCAACTGTTGAGCGCCTGCCAAACGGGTGGCAGGTGAAAAAGCTCGGGGACTTCTGCTCCAAGATAGGCAGCGGCGCGACGCCACGGGGCGGCAGCGAAGTCTATCTGGAAGCAAGGGTCAGTCACGCCCTGGTCAGAAGCCAGCATGTGTTCGACCGCTGCTTCGATTCAACTGGTTTGGTCTTCATCTCGGAAGAGCACGCCAACGAGCTTCGGAACGCAGAAGTTCAAGCAGACGATATTCTTTTGAACATCACCGGCGACGGCGTGACCTTCGGCCGCTCCTGCATTGCCCCGATCTCGGTTCTTCCGGCGTGCGTGAATCAGCATGTATGCATCATCAGGCCCGACCGTCGCCAATGCGACCCTGGGTATCTCCTGTCAGTGCTTACCCATCCTGCAACCAAAGGCTATATCGAGTCCTTCAACTCGGGCGGAAGTCGACGGGCGATAACCAAGGGACATATCGAATCATTCCAGATCCCCCTACCGCCTCTCGCCGACCAGAAGGCAATCACTGCAGTGCTTGGGACGCTGGACGACAAGATTGAGCTGAACCGCCGGATGAACTCCACGCTGGAGGCGATGGCGCGGGCACTGTTCCAGAGCTGGTTTGTGGACTTCGACCCGGTACGAGCCAAGCTCGACGGCCGCAAACCCGACGGCCTCGACAAGGCGACCGCCGACCTTTTTCCCACCAGGTTCCAAGACTCTGTTCTCGGTCCAATCCCGCATGGCTGGGAGATGCGTAGCCTCGACGAGGCTGCCAACTACTTGAACGGCCTCGCCCTCCAAAACTATCCACCGAGCAACGGTTCCACTCTCCCGGTAATCAAGATTGCCCAGCTCCGCAAGGGCGACACCGACGGAGCAGACCGATGCTGCTCCGAACTTCCGCCTGAGTTCATCATCCAGGACGGTGACGTACTATTTTCGTGGTCCGGCAGCCTGGAGGTCGAGCTATGGTGTGGCGGCCCAGGCGCGTTGAACCAGCACCTGTTCAAGGTCACGTCGCCCGAGTTCCCGAAATGGTTCTACTACCTCTGGACGCTGCACCATCTCGGCGAGTTCCGCCTCATCGCAGCTGGCAAGGCGACGACAATGGGCCACATACAGCGCGGCCACCTCACAGCCGCCAAGGTCATCATTCCGCCTCGCCCCCTACTGGACGCCATGACCCGCATCATGTCGCCGCTCATTGACCAAATCGTCGGCAACCGCATCCAGTCCCGCACCCTCGCCGCCCTCCGCGACACCCTCCTGCCGAAGCTGCTAAGCGGCGAGGTGGCTGTGAAATAACTTTGGGCATCACGGCCGATTCGCTACGATTGCAGAAGGGGACCGCGTCATGAACCAAGCGGATTTCGAGGGACTGCTGAATGACACGACCAAGCGTGTGGTCGGCGACATCACGTGGGCGGGCGACGAAGACCATTCGCCGACGGTGGAGTTTCGCGTCGAGGTTCAGTCAGAAGTCGGCTATCCGATTTTCGTCAAAGGTAGCTTCAACGGGCTCGCCGGAGCGCTCAGCTACACCCTAATCCATCGCGGGAGCGGCCGAATTTACGCGCTCGACCTCGGCAAAGACCATCACAACCCAAGCTGCACGAACGTCGGAGAGAAGCACAAGCACCGCTGGCGCGAACCCGTGCGGGACAAGGAAGCCTACGTCCCCGAGGACATCACAGCGCCTCCGACCGACCCCGTTTCGGTCTGGCAGCAGTTCTGCCAGGAGGCCAAGATTCAGCATGATGGTCTCATGCATCCACCGCCGCCAGTTCAGATGGAGCTGCTATGAGCCAGCCCGGTCCGTAATCGATTTGAGCCGCCACGCATAGCAGCATAGGCAATTTTGTACAG
>CAZHUY010000468.1:0-2756 GCA_964535465.1 uncultured Myxococcales bacterium | reverse complement strand
CCGGAGCCTCTTGCGTGCGGACCGGGGTATCGCGGTCTGGGCATTGTCGCGGATCGAGGTCCTTTCGGCGATTTGGCGAGAAGTGCGTGCCGAGAGGATGGAAAGGGCGGCGGCGATGCAGGCGAGCAAACGTCTCGAGGCCCTGGCCGCCGCATGGACAGAAGTCGACGGGCTCGTTGCTGTGCGCGCCCGAGCCGAGAGGGTCGTGGCCGTGCACCCTCTTCGGGCTGCGGACGCTCTGCAGCTGGCCGCGGCTCTGGTTCTGTCCAAGGAGCGCCCGCGCTGGCCTTTCGTGACGGGCGACCGGCAGCTTGCGAGCGTGGCCGAGCTGGAAGGCTTTGACGTGATCGTGCCCTAGGGACATCTGAATCAGCGATCGCTATCGCTGGGCGTTGAGGCGAATGGTTGCTCCCACTGCATTACCGTGGTAATGAAATGGCATGACGCTTGCTCAATCGAAGGTCACGGCGCAAGGCCAAATTTCGGTGCCAGCCGAAGTGCGTCGCAAGCTGGGACTTAGCCCTGGTTCCGTCCTGGAGTGGGTGGAGGAGAGCGGCCAAGTCCTCATTCGTCGGGCTGGCCAGTATTCGTCGGCAGAGCTGAATCGTGCTCTGTTTCCTGAGGGGCCGCCCCAGGCAAGATCGATTCAAGACCTCAAGGATGGTGTCCGCAAAGCCATGAGAGAACGTTATGCGCGCCGTTGATACCAATATCCTCGTGCGACTTCTCGCTCGGGACGACGCCAAGCAGGTTGCGGCAGCGGAGGCCTTTGTGGCCAAAGGCGCATGGGTTTCCCATTTGGTCTTGGCTGAGACGATGTGGGTCCTCGATGCGGTGTTCGGCCTAGACCCGAAGCGAATCGCCATGGCAGTCGATATGCTCCTTCGACACGCAAGTCTGACGATTCAGGAAAGCGAGGTCGTGGCCGCTGCGCTTTCGCATTTTCGCGATCACCCAAAGGTTGGCTTTTCCGACTGCCTGATTTTGGAGGTCGCCAAGAAGGCTGGCCACATCCCGGTCGGCACATTTGATCGCGAGATGGCCAAACTCGAAGGTGCGCTGCGCATTTGACTTGAATGCTTGTCCATCGCCAGATCGGTCGACCCCACCTGACCTGCATCGGACCCTGAGTCGTTTGCGCTATGGCATCCCTGCATGTCCTGGGTATCTTGGGCACACAGAACCAAAGCCAGAGCTGACGCCCCATGGACTTCCAGACTCTCGATGCGCTTCGCAAGCGGCACCCGGCATGGCGGCTGCTGATGGCGGACAGTGCGCCCTTCGTGGCCAGCTTCCTTCATCGCTGCTTTGTCGAACCCAACCTGCGGACTATCGCCAGACAAGAGCTCGTGGCCAAGCTGGACGACTACCTTTTCCACCTGCGCGAGCGCCTGGGCGAGGAGGCCTTCCCGCGCAGCGCGGGCGCGTATCTGGACGAGTGGGCGGCGGAAGACCGTGGGTGGCTGCGCAAGTACTACCCGCAGGGCAGTGACGAGCCCCACTTCGATCTGACCCCGGCCACGGAGAAGGCCCTGGCGTGGCTGGCGGGGTTGAGGCAGCGGCAGTTCGTCGGCACTGAATCACGCCTGATCACGGTCTTCGAGCTGTTGCGCCAGATCGTGCAAGGCACTGAAGTGGATCCGAAGGCCCGCGTCGCCGAGCTGGAAAAGCGCCAGGCCGAGATCGCCTCCGAGTTGGCCCGGGTGCGCGAGGGGCGCGTGGATCTGATGGAGCCGGCGCAGGTGCGTGATCGCTTCGCCCAGATGAGCGACACCGCCTACGCGCTGCTGGCGGATTTCCGCGAATTGGAACAGAGCTTTCGCGAGCTGGACCGGGCGGTGCGCGAGAAGATCGCGACCTGGGACGGCAGCAAGGGCGCGTTGCTGGATGAGATCTTTGGCGAACGCGACGCTATCTCTGATTCCGATCAGGGACGAAGCTTCCGCGCTTTCTGGGATTTCCTCATGTCTCCGGCTCGGCAAGAGGAGTTGTCGTCGCTGCTGGAATCGGTGTTCGCCCTGCCGGCCGTGCAGAAACTGGAACCCAACCAGCGGCTCCTGCGCGTGCACTACGATTGGCTGGAGGCGGGCGAGGTGGCGCAGCGAACAGTGGCCCGTCTATCCGAGCAGCTGCGTCGCTACCTCGACGACAAGGTGTGGCTGGAGAACCGCCAAATCATGCAGACCATCCGGGCCATCGAGCAGGCCGCGCTGGCGGTTCGCCCGTTGCCGCCCAGCGGAACCTTCATCGAGCTGGACGAGCCCGCGCCGGCGATAGATCTAGCCATGGAGCGCCCGCTGTTTCCCCCGCCCTGGAAGCCCTCAATCGTCGATCAGATACTGCTGGAAGGCGAGGGCGACGTTCCCACCGACGTGCTCTACCAGCAAATCTACGTCGACAAGACCGAGTTGGCCGCCCACATCCGGCGTACCCTGCAAACCCGGCCGCAAATTTCGCTGGCTGAAATCGTCGAGGCTCGCCCGTTGGACCGCGGCCTGGCCGAGATTGTCGCCTACCTGAGTCTGGCCGCCGACGACAGCCGCGCGGTCATCGACGACGAGCAAAGACAAACCCTAGCCTGGACCGATGCCACCGGCACCGAACGCCGCGCCACCATTCCCCTGGTGATGTATTGCCGGTGACGGTGCCCCCTTGCCTGTGCCCAGGCGCAGCCCTAGATTGGCCGCCCATGCTGGCGAGGTTGCATCACCCATGAGCGAAGCCCAGCCCACTGAGGCTCGGAATGCGTTTTCGCT
>CAZHUY010000467.1:0-2768 GCA_964535465.1 uncultured Myxococcales bacterium | reverse complement strand
TCCACGTCCCTATCCCCACACCTGTGCATCGGATGAGTTGCTGGCGAAGGACAGGGAAGCTGATCGAGGTGAAGGCCGGGTCGACCAACGCGAAGGGCGCTCATGACAAGGTCATCTGCCTGCCGGTCTCGGCTTGGAGGTATGCTGAATTTCTACCACCGCGAGGCGGCGTGAGCGGCGACGATGAATTCTTGGACAGCACGGGATCAGGGAACCTCGACAGGGGTTGTGTTGGGCATCGGGCTTGTGGCAGGGTCCCGGGACTTTGCTCTGGCAACTGAAAATTCGCCTCCTATTGCTGCCGCTCGCGCTCGCCTGCGGGCGAACGAACAACCTCGCTCCTTCTCAGGATGGAGGCGGGCTTTGCAAACCAGCAGGCCCGGACGCGAGTCGCCTGTTTGATGTGGCACCGGATGCTGCACCGGACGCAGATGGCTCAGGTCCTCTCGATCTGGCGCTGGGCCGAGGACCGGGTGGGCTCGATGTGTTGCCCAGCCCGGACCTGGCCCCCGCACCAGATGCGCCGGCGGAGGCGTTGGCCCAGGACACGGCAGCCGACGCCGACGGACTCGATGCCCCAGCGGTTCGACTTGCGGATGGCGGCGGCGCCGAGGCTGACGCGGGTCGTGCCGACGGCGCCGCTGGCGACACCGCCGCCGAGGTCTCGGGGGAGGTGGCTCCGGGAACCCTGGTGGCCGGGCTTTGCGCCGACCAGGGTTTCTGTTGGTATTCCGATCGCGCCACCGGGCGTGGCCTGTACGGGATCTGGGGCAACGGCTCCCGGGACGTCTGGGCCGTGGGCGAGTACGGCACCATCTTCCACTGGGATGGTCAGGCTTGGTCAGGGCAGGAGGGCGTGGTGACCACCGACTTGCTGTATGCAATCTGGGGCAGCGGCAGCAACGACGTGTGGGCGGTGGGCGAGAGCACGCTGCTGCATTGGGGTGGGCAACGCTGGTCGCGCGTGGCTGCCCCCACGGTATCCGAAAGATTTCGCGGGATCTGGGGTACGGCATCCGATGACGTTTGGGTGTTCTCCGATGATGGCGGCCTCATCCACTGGGATGGCAAGCAGTGGGAGACGCGAGCAGCACCCAGGGTGGGACGGTGGATCTCCATCTGGGGAGGCGCTCGCGACGATGTCTGGCTCGTGGGCAACAACCTGGATCCGAGCTCCAACGCGCACGCGTGGGCCCTCCACTGGAACGGGAAGACCTGGTCCGAGCACTGGCTCAAGTCATCCCCTGCTGTGGTTTGGGGAGATCCGGGGGGCGCTCCTTGGGTGTGTGACATCTACGGGGAATGCGTCGGGTGGGACGGCACCGCCTTCGTCACTGCCACCTTCAAGGTCGAGGCGAGAGCCATCTGGAGCACCTCGTCCACGAACCGCTGGGCGGTCGGGTCTAGTTGCCTGCTCAAACACTGGGACGGCAGCACATGGACCGGCCAAACCTGGAAGCCGACCGTCCTTAACCCCTATTGTCAGGATCGACTGTGGGGCGTCTGGGGGGCCAGCCCCGACGACGTCTGGGCGGTGGGCGACGCTGGACTGTTCGTACACTGGGATGGTCAGTCCTGGAGCGGGTCGGACCGGCTCGAGGATGGCTGGCTCACGACCGTGCAGGGGGCCAGTCCCAGCGATGCGTGGGCCGGCGGCCTCGATGGACGCGTGTTGCGTTGGGATGGCCGAGCATGGCAGCAGATACGTGGGCAACCGTACGCCCCCGGTCGGCCCAGCTCAGACGAGGAATGGATCAGAGCGCTGGCTGGGACCTCGGGCCGTGACCTGTGGGCCGTGGTCTGGTGGTCCAAGAACGGGTTGAAGTCCGACGAGCTCATCCATTGGAATGGGACCGACTGGACCAGCTTCGGCTCGCCTGGCGGGGACTACATCCCGGCCCTTTGGGCGTTCAGTGCAGGCGATGTCTGGGCGGTCAGCAATATGTGGACCGAGGACAAGAGCAACCTGTTGCATTGGGATGGCACGGCTTGGAGCGTGCTGGCTCCGTTGCCGCAGGGCCAGCGTGGATGGCGGATGTGGGGTGGAGCCCCCGGTGACCTCTGGGTGGTTGGGAAAGGCTCGGCCATGCACTGGAATGGCCGAGCTTGGGACTCGGTGACCGAGCTGGTGCCGACCAACCTGGAAGCCGTCTTCGGGCAAAGCGCGACCTCGGTCTGGGCAGGTAGCGACAAGGGCGAGCTGTTCCACTGGGATGGCGTGAGCTGGTCGCTCCAATCGAAACCCACGGACCAGGCCATCAAAGCCATTGCGAGCGCTGGCGGCCAGTCGCTATGGGCGGTGGCTGTGGGTGGACAGGTGCTCTACTGGGATGGGCGGGTCTGGTCCAGCAGCATGAAGCTCAACCGAGGCATCGACGCCCTATGGGGCGATGGCTCAGAGCGGGTTTGGGCCGTGGGGGAGTTCTCCGAGGTCATGACCTGGCCCACCCGCTTCTAGCCCGCATTATTCACGACGAACGCGTCTTCGACGGAAGTTCGCTGACAGACTGTCCTCCACCTCTCGAAGGAGGGCGGGCTAGCCGATTTCAATGGGAACCCTGGGCGGGTTAGCTCCGCACGCGGCTCCTGCCCACTCACCGCCACCCGTGCTGCGAACGAGGACATTCTGAACTTCCTGTTCGCATGCATGCATCGGCGGATCGTGATCACTCAGATCGGACGATCATGATCACCGAGATCGGCGACGTGATCACGTCTGGTGCCAATACTCGATCGCCGCCGCTCACGCCGCCTCCCGGTGGTAGAAG
>CAZHUY010000466.1:0-2800 GCA_964535465.1 uncultured Myxococcales bacterium | reverse complement strand
GGGGCCTAAGCAAATCGAAACGGCCTTCTGGGTGCGGGACCTGGTGGGACCCTGTTGCCTCGGACGGCGAAGGCAGCGTGGAGGGCGAAGGGCGAAGGCAGCGTGGAAGGCGTGGAGGGCGGACCGGAGCGAAGCGTACGCGTCGTGCGAAAGGCCGTAAGGAGGCGGATCCCTCAGCGGACGCAGGGCTTCGCCCGGGGCGCGTCGCCTGGCCTTGGTCGCCCCGTGTCGCCCCGTCAGTTGATGTAGTCCTCCGGCCCCCGCGCATCCCCGTCGTGTTGGGGTGGCGGGCGCGCTGGGCGAAGCTTGGGCATGTCGGCGGGCAGGTGCATCGCAGTGAGGATCCTCGTCGCGATGGCCTCGCTCTTGATCAGGGAGAGCAGGCGCAGCGGAACTCGGCACTTCTGGCAGATGGTCTCGATCCCGAAGACCCGACGCAGAAGCTCGGACCACCTTATGTACTTGGACTTGCCCCTGGGCTGGTCTTGGCCGACGACCGTGGTCGCGGGCGTAGGGACCACTTCCTTGCGAGAAGCCGCATGAGAAGAGAGGACTCCGCAGTAGAGAACCGTATGCCTCCGCGGTGGGGGCACGAGTGCCGCGAGCCGAGCGATCAAGGCGAGCGGTGAGAGCTTCACCCCCGACGTTCCGTCGGACCACGGCCGCTTGAAGTCCAGGCGAACGTCGCCATTGCCGAGGAGCTCCAGCCGGTCGTTGGCCAGGGGCGGTCGCAGGATGTACCGGCACAGCCTCTCGCGCCCTTCCTTGTCGTTGGCAGCGACCCGCGTGGCATTTTGCAGGTTGAAACCGTGACTCTGCCCGCACAACGTCCCCTTGCTCACGGGCCGCTCGTCGGGATCCATCACGATGCGGATCTCCCGACGCCTGGTCGCAGAGCCGGCTGCCTCGGTGCCAGACGTGGCAACGGCGAGCAGCTTGGCAAGCAAGGGATCCTTCTCTGCCATGGTCTCGTCGGTGACCACGGTGACTTCGCCATCGCCCGGTGCAGTCAGAAGCGTGATCACGCCACGATGTTCGAGGAAGCGCAGAATCCGCTTGCTGATCTTCTCGACCAGCGTCTCGACCTCTTCCTGGCTCGGCACAGGCGCCGGGTGGAACATGCGGCCTTTGCCGTCAATGTCCGCGGAGAACACGCCGTCGAGAAAGAGCGTGTGGAAGTGGGGCGACAGTCGCAGGTCGCTGTTCGCGCGCTGGATGACGGTCACCGCTCCGGTCTCTCCGTCGGGCAGGCCGCGCGCCCTGTGTCGCTTGCGGTACCAGCTGGACACGCTGTCCGTGAACAGCCGCACCACTTGCCCGAGCAGCTTCCCGTCGAACGCCAACGGGAACCTCAGCGGGAACGGCAGCGTCAGCACGAACTGTCGGATGGGAACGTCGGGCAGGACATGGTCGACCAGGTTGGCCGCGCCCTCGGACATCCGTCTGCCCAGGCAGCTGGGGCACACCGCGCGCGCCTTGCAGCTGAACGCCACCACGTGATGCTCGCCGCACGACTCGCAGTAAAGGTGCGCGAACCCTCGGCCCAGAATCCCGCAGTCCAGGTACTTGTGCAGTTCGTCCGTCACGAACTTGGGCAGCGTCCGCCCGCTGGCTTCGTCGGTCCAGTGCTGCTCGAAGGTCAGCAGGTGATCCTGCATCACCCGATACAGTGCTGTCTTCTCCGGCTGCCGCCTGACGTAGGTCGGGCCGGTGGGCTGAGCTTGGATGCGAGCCGTTGCCTCCACATCCAGGCTTTGTCGGCAAATCGCCGCCGGTTGTTGCCGTGCGCCGCTACCGCAGGCATGGCTAGGCCGTCACGCGTTTGCGGACGGCTGGCGGTTGGCCTCGGATGGTGCGGAGAGCTGTTTGGGGCTCTACTTGCCGAGCTGCCTGATGTCTCTCACGGCGCAGGGAATGTCGGCAAAAGCCATGCCGTTGCTTGCGTCGAAAGCCCGCTCTTGTCACTTCGCGGTGATGCTTCGCGAGCTCCACCTACCGAGGACGCACCTTCTGGCCCTCGCGGACCTGATCGCCAGGATAGAGGATCACCCTGTCGCCGGGCGCCAGGCCATCCCGAATCTCCACTTCGCTCTCGCCCTTCTCGCCCAAGGTGACGGTGCGCTTCCGGGCGCGACCGTCCGCGACGATCAGCACCGCCCAACTCTCCCCGTCGCGAAAGGCCGCCCCCACCGGGACAGTCGTGGCATCGGCATTCTGATAGGCGGTAATGCGCGCATCCATCTGGAAGCCGTCGCCGATCGCCTGCCAGCGAGGGTCAGCCACCGGATCGACGATGACCCCGACCCGCTGTTCTTCGATGCCGAGCGCGGTCAGCTTGGTGAACGCGGAGGGCTCGACCATGCGTACGCGACCGGCGAGCGGCTCGCGTCCGCCCCAGCGCACGAGCTCGACCGCGGCGCCCGGCCTCAGCGCCACGGCGTCCGGCGTGGGCAACTCGACCACGCATTCGAGCGACGCGGGATCGCCCAGCTCGACCAGCGCGGTTCCCGCGGCCACCGGCCCCTCGCTTTGCGTGATGACCCGCAGGACCCGCCCCGAGCTGGGCGCGTGGACGGTGATGCGTCCGCGCCCTGCCCCGCCCTTCAAGTCGGCCAGGACCGCCCTGGTGACCTCCACCTCCCGACGCAATCGACCCGCGGCGAGCTCGGCCAGCGAGACCTCGCGGCTTCGCGTCTGCGCCATGGCCTCGGCTTCTTCCAGTCGGGCGGGCGGCAACGCCTGGTCGCGAACCAAGGCACGCGTGCGATCGAGATCCCGGCTGGCCTGCGTGTCGAGGACG
>CAZHUY010000465.1:0-2811 GCA_964535465.1 uncultured Myxococcales bacterium | reverse complement strand
ACCTGCCCTGCTGACGGTAGACTTCAGCTACCCACAGAAACTACAGGAGAGCCCAAAAACGCGGTCAAGGTCTTGCCGCTTCCCGTGGGCGCGCTGACCAGCACGTGCTCGCCCCGGCTGATGCCCGGCCAGGCCCGCTCTTGCGCATCGGTGGGCGCGGCAAAGCGCTGCGCGAACCACCGTCGCACGAGCGGGTGAAACAGGTCCAAGGCGGCCATGGCCCAAGCCTACGCCATCCACCCCATGATTCCTCTGTGTTCTCCGCACCGCGACCATGAGGCTTGGGTCCTGGTTGCGGGCGCAGGCCCGCTCTGTTTCCTCTGGGGTTCATCCCGCCTTCTCGCCCGTTGGGTCACGCGTGTTTCACCTTCATGCAGCACCCCCGCGCGCTCCTCTCCTGCGCTGCCCTGGTCCTTCTCGTCGTCTCCGCCTGTCGCCCCGCGTCCTCGACTTCTTCTCGGGCGGAGGGCGCTGGCGGCTCCCAGCCTGGAGCGGGCGGCTCATTTTCCGGCAGCGCTGGCCCCGAGAGCGGCAACCCGTCGGGCGGGGACTCATCGGGCGGCACGTCTTACCCCGGCGGGATCATCGGTGGTCAGAGCGGCTCGATGGGCGGCACCGGCGGCAAGGTCGGGGTCTCCGCCACGGGGTCGACCGGTCCGGGCCGTCCCTCGTTGCCCGCCAACAAGGTGATGACCTGCGACGCGCCGGTGCGTCTCGTGTCCACTCAGCGCATCGAGGCCGAATGCGCCTTTGGCCCCAGCAAGGGCAAGTGCAACGGGACCGCGGGCGGGCAACAGGGCACCCAGTTGGAGAACGTCGACGCCAACGTCAGCTACTTCGAGGGCGGCGACTTCCTCTACTACGCCGACGTCGAGCTGGACGGCATCGATACCTTGCGCCTGCACTACGCCAAAGGGGTCGACGGGGGCAAGGTCGAGATCCGGCTGGAGAGTGCCACTGGTACGCTCATCGGCACCTGGACCCCGGCCGTGACCAACTCGTGGGCCACCTGGTCCGACGCCACGGTCTCGCTCAGCCCGACCACCGGCGTCCACACCGTGTATCTGGTGGCGGCCGGAACCACCGCCGGCATCGCCAACATCGACTGGTTGGAGTTCTCTGCCGGCGGTGTCAACCCGGGGCCGACCGCGAAAATCCACATCAACAACCTCGGTTTCGACACCCAGGGGGCCAAGCACGCGATCATCGAAGGCCCGGCTGGCCTGAAGAAGTTCCACGTGATGGCCAGCGACGGCACAGCGGTGTGGTGCGGCGATCTCGACGGCCAGGCTTTCGATGCCTGGGGCAGCGACCAGACCTTCTACTCCGTGGACTTCAGCGAGCTGACCCGCCCGGGGACCTACCGCCTGCAGGTCGAGGGCTCGGCCTCGCCCAAGTTCGAGATCGCGGACCGTCACCTGCTCGCCAAAACCCTGTCGGCCGTGCTGGGCTACTTCAAGGCCTCGCGCGCCGACGACGCCGATGTGTGGGCCGCCGACGCCAGCGTTCCCCTCAATGGCAGCGACCAGCGCTTGGACGTGCGCGGCGGTTGGTACGACGCCTCGGGTGACATCTCGAAGTACCTGAGCCACCTGAGCTACGCCAACTTCTTGAACCCGCAGCAGATCCCGCTGGTGGTCTGGGCCTTGGCTTGGGTGCACGACCAGGCCGGGGCGGGCCTCGCGTCGGCGGACGCGGACGCGGTCCAGGCCGAGGCGCTATGGGGCGCCGACTTTCTGCTGCGCATGCTCGACCCGACCGGCTTCTTCTATATGACGGTGTTCGACCACTGGTCGGGCAACATGGGTGCCCGCGAGGTGTGTGCCTTCGAGGGCGAACACGGCGGCAGCAGCGACAAGTATCAGACCGCTCTGCGCGAGGGCGGCGGCATGGGCATCGCGGCCCTGGCCGCCGCGGCCCGTTGGAAGAAGGATGGTGAGTTCACCAGCGCGCAATACCTGGCCGGCGCGGAAAAGGCCTTCGCCCACCTGAACGTCAACGGCGTGCAGTACTGCGACGACGGCAAGGAGAACGTTATCGATGACTACGCAGGCCTGCTGGCCGCCGTGGAGCTCTACGCCACCAACCACAACCGGGATGTGCTGGACGCGGCCCGGGCCCGGGCCAGCTCGCTCATCGGGCGCTTGGGTGACGATGGCTGCTTCATCGCCGACGGGGGCACGCGTCCTTTCTGGCACGCCTCGGACGCCGGCCTTCCCGCGGTGGCTCTGGTGCGCTACCTGCAGGTCGAGACCGACTCGACCCGCAAGGCGGCCGCCAGGGCGGCTTTGCGCACGCACCTGGATTACCAACTGCAGGTGACCCGCGCCGTGACCAACCCCTTTGGCTACGCCCGCCAGACCACCGGGCCGTCACGCACCGGCTTCTTCATCCCCCACGACAACGAAACCGGCTACTGGTGGCAGGGCGAGAACGCGCGTCTGGGCTCGCTGGCCAGCGCCGCGCTGATGGGCGCCGACCAGCTCGGCGTGAGCGGCACGCCCTATTTGGATCTGTTGCGCTTCGCCGGCCGCCAGATCGACTGGATCCTGGGCGCCAACCCCTTCGACATCTGCTTCCTGCACGGCCTGGGCGAAAACAACCCGCCCGCCTACTCCTCGTCCAAGATGCAGGGTGGAACCTTGCCGGGCGGCATCGCCAACGGCATCACCGGCAAGGAAGAGGACGGCAGCGGTATCCAGTGGCCGACCGACAGTCACGGCTGGCGCTGGGTCGAACAGTGGCTGCCGCACGCGGCCTGGTACATGGTCGCGGTGGCCGCGCTGGCGCGCTAGCAGCCCCGGGTAACCT
>CAZHUY010000464.1:0-2817 GCA_964535465.1 uncultured Myxococcales bacterium | reverse complement strand
CCCGACGGCCCCGGCAGCGCGGTGATCTTCAGGGCCACGCGACACGCGGCGGAAGAGACCGCGGAATTCCTTGTGGGACACGGCTGGTCTGCGGCGTGCTTTCACGCGGGACTGCCGGTGACGGAGAAGAAACGTATTCAGAACGCCTTTCTTGCCAGCGAAATCTGCGTCATCTGCGCCACGAACGCGTTCGGCATGGGGATCGACAAGGATGATGTACGTCTCGTGATCCACGGCGATACGCCCGGCTCTCTGGAGAACTACCTTCAGGAAGCCGGACGCGCAGGACGCGACCGCAATCCCGCCGACTGCGTGTTGCTGTACGATGACGAGGACTCCGAACAACAGTTCCGAATGGGGGCGAACTCAGAACTGAGCAGGCGCGATGTCGCTCAGATCCTGCGCGGACTGCGTAAGGCCGCACGCTCGGTGAAGTCGGACGAGGTGATCATCACAACCGGCGAGCTGCTTCGCGATGAAGATGTCGAGACGGATTTCGATTCGCAGGACAATGGTGCCGACACCAAAGTCCGTGCCGCCATCTCGTGGCTTGAGCGGGCGGGTTTCGTCGAGCGCAATGAGAACCGGACCAACGTCATACAGGCCCGGCTGCTCGTAAAGAGCATCGAAGAGGCCCAAGCGAAGCTCGGCACGCTCAATCTCTCCGAACGGGAGATCGGACTTCGGCTGGCGATCATACGCGAGATGATGAACGCCTCCGAAACGGACACCCTATCGGTAGATGCCATCGCCTTGCTACCCGAATTTCAGTGCTATCTGATGGAGTCCCGACAGGGCGAAGACGTCGGCCAAGTCCGCGAAAGCCGCAGTCCCGAGTACCTGAGCGCGAAGATTCTGAAAGTGCTCGACGCCATGACGGGAGTAGGTGTGCTGCAGAAAGACACCCTTCTCACTGCCTTCATCCGCTACAAAGTCGCTGACCATTCATCGAAACGTCTTGAGCGCGTGCTTCGCACAGACCGTGAGTTCCTCAAGCTCCTGTCCGAAGAGGCCCCCGACCCGGAGGGTTGGCTTCCCTTGAATCTCAGGCTCATCAATGACGCGCTGAAATCCCGTGATGTAGAGAGTTCGCCCGAAATGCTGCGCCAGCTCCTGCGCAGCTTGAGCGAGGACGGGCGCGGCTTCGGCGGACAAACCGGGAGCGTCGAGAGCCGCAGCGTGGGTCGTGACGTTTATCGCGTGCGCGTGCGCCGCTCGTGGCAACAGATCGAAGAACTGGCCGAACGCAGACGGAATGTCTCCAGCCAGATTCTCAACACCCTTCTGGAAAAAGTACCTAAGGAAACCCCGCCCAAGGCAGACCTGCTGATCGACTTCGCCTTTGAGACGCTGCGCTCAGCGTTGGAGCAGGATCTGACCTTGCGATCCGATATCCGCGACATGCAGGCGGCCATCGAGCGAGGCCTGATGTTCCTCCATGAGCAGAACGTGATCATCCTGCAGAAAGGCCTCGCGATCTTCAGGTCAGCCATGACGATCCGCGTGCTGCCCGAGGCTGGGGGCCAGCGCTACACAAACGAGCATTACGAGGCGTTGCAGCACCACTACCGCGAACGCATTTTCCAAGTTCACGTCATGAACGAATACGCGCGTAACGGCATAGAGAAAATTCAGGCCGCGCTGGAACTCGTCGTCGCCTATTTCACCATGGAAAAAGAGGCCTTCATCAGCCGTTTCTTCGGCGACAGCCGGGATCTTCTGGAGCGGGCCACCACCGCAAAGTCTTACCGCGCCATCGTTGATTCACTAGGAAACCGGGACCAGATCCGTATCGTCACGCAGCCGACGAACAAGAACCTGCTGATTCTCGCGGGACCGGGCTCCGGAAAAACGCGGACCGTGGTGCACCGCTGCGCGTACCTGCTGCGCGTTAAACGTGTGCGCCCCCGTGCGATCCTGATCTGCTGCTTCAACCACAAGGCCGCGCTCGAACTCCGCCACCGCCTGGCGGATCTGGCTGGAAAAGATGCCATTGGCGTGACCGTTCAAACCTACCATGGGCTCGCCCTGCGCATTCTCGGCCTGTCTTGCCGCGGAGTGACGGAACGGGAAGGGACCGCACCGGATTTTGACAAGTTCATAGCCGATGCCGTCAACGTGTTGCGCGGTCAGACGGATATTCCCGGTGTCGAGCCGGACGACGTGCGGGACAGGTTGCTGGCCGGTTTCGAGCACATCCTGGTGGACGAGTATCAGGACATCGACGAACCGCAATACGAAATGATCAGCGCCATCGCCGGCCGCACATTGAACGATGGTGACCGCAAGTTGTCTATTCTCGCGGTCGGTGATGACGACCAGAGCATCTACAGCTTCAGAGGCGCAAACGTCACGTTCATCAAACGTTTCCAAACCGACTACGAAGCGGAAGTGACCTATCTGGTAGAGAACTACCGCTCGACCCGCACCATCATTGAGGCCTCTAACCGTCTGATCGCGCACAACCGCGACCGAATGAAGACCGACAAGCCCATCCGGATCGACCGTGGGCGGACCTTGCAGCCGGCCGGCGGCAGTTTCGGCGACAGGGATGAGCTGACGCGCGGCCGCGTTGCGGTGGTCGAGGTTTCCGATGCGTTCGGCCAAGCGGCAGCCGTTGTCCGAGAACTCTTACGATTGCGCTCCCTGGGGGTGACCGACTGGTCTCGGATGGCCGTGCTCTCCAGGACGCGGCGTGATTTGGCACTTGTGCGTTCGGCTGCTGAGGCAAACGGAATTCCCGTGGCTTGGCCTTTGGAGCGTGACAAGATCCCCCCGCTGCACCGTATCCGCGAACTCAGGGTCGTACTGGATACG
>CAZHUY010000463.1:443-2831 GCA_964535465.1 uncultured Myxococcales bacterium | reverse complement strand
CTGAGTCCGCCAGGACGAAAGGCCCCCCGGAGCCCGAAAACAGATGCTGAGGTCCGTGGCCTGTGAAAATCACCCGTCAAGGAGGCAGCCGTTGCTCCCTTGGCTCCTCGATGCGCCCGGAGGGTGCGGCCGTCCACGCGAAGGTGGACAGCATGAGACTCGCCAGCGGCGAGACAAAACTTGCCCACGGGTCCCGCCCGATGGCAGTCACGCCCAACGCGACGTTGGGTGCTCGCGCGGCATGTGCCGCGCTGGCGGGACGGTGTGATCTAGGTGGGATCCGCCGGAGATCTGCCCATCTCTTGTGCTCGACGGTCCGGACGTTAAGCCGCGTGTCGAGACGCCTGACGTAGACTGTGCGTCGCAAGAAGCCCGTACGAACCGCGGGGCAGCGAGAGAGCCGGCACGCTATGGTTTTTGGCCATGCTTGGCGAGTTCCTTCGAGCCTTTTTTGGTCTGGTGCACGATATCTTCCGCGGCCGTGCCAGGCTCATCGCGGAAAATGCCTTGCCCCGCCAGCAAATCGTTGTACTTCAACGAGGCGCATCGCGTCCTCACTTCAAGCCGCGGGACCGTTGGACCATGGCCGCCATCACCAGACTCTTTCCAAGGCTGTTGGACGCCGTCACCACCGTGCGGCCAGAGACCGTCGTTCGCTGGCATCGCTCGCTGTGGCGCCTCCCCTGGCGGCGGCGGTCCCAGCGACGGCTTGGTCGCCATCCCATGGATGCCGACACCCGAGCCCTCATTCGCCGGATGTGGAAGGACAATCCGCTGTGGGGAAAGGGCCTTATCGCCGCGGAGCTGGCCAAGCTCGGCCACCACGTCTCTCCGAGGACCGTGGCCAAGTACCGCCCCGCGAATCTGCCCCGCGGCCGCGGCCAGAAGTGGTCCACGTTCATCCGGAATCACCTTGACCAGACCTGGGCTGTCGACTGGTTCACCATCGTCACCCTCCGGTTTTAGGTCCTCTACGCGCTCGGCATCCTGGACCTGGGACGCCGCGAGGTCGTGCGTCTGGGAGTGACACCCTCGCCGAGCGGCCAGTACGCAGCCCAATCCTTCGCCGAGGCCGTGTGCGACCTCGACCATGCGCCGCGGTTCCTCATTCGCGACCGCGATGCGATCTACGGCGTCGATTTCAGACGGCGGGTGAAAGGCTTCGGAACCCGATGCCTGGTGACGCCACCGCGAGCACCCCGGGCGAACGCCTTTTGCGAAGGAATGATCGGGACACTCCGTCGAGATTGCCTCGACAACGTGATCGTGCTGGACGATTGCCACGCCGAACGCATCCTGCGCGAGTACGCTCGGTATTACTGCTGCCGGCCCCATCGGGGACTGCGGATGCAGGCGCCGGTCGGAGGCCGCTGGCTCCCGCCGATGCGGCCCGTGCCGTCCAAAGCGGTGCGCGGACGGCCGGTCCTCGGCGGGCTGCACCACGAGTACAGAATCGCGGTCTCAGCACCGTATCGGGGTGCTTGTCGGCGTCGCCGATGGCAGCCAGGTCGGTCTCGGAGGATCACCACCCAACAGCGTCATCAGGCCCGCGGTTGTACTCGCCAGTCGAGGCAGCGAAGCCTCGCTACCCGGCAACCTGCGCCGACCACGGCCGGCAAGCTATCGTCGTTGGTCGAATCCGACCGTGCGTCCGGAGGATGTCCTTGCCGAATCGTCGGATGGAGTTCTTGCGGCGCACAGGCGGCCAAGGCCGCCGGGATAGATGAATACCGAGCCGAGCGGATCTCGCCCTACGACTTCCGGCATAGCCGCCTAACCCACCTCGGGCAGGTGACCTCGAACCTTTCGGGCGTCATGTATCTCGCCGGCCATCGTCAGCCGTCCACAACGGCCAAGTACATGAGACCCCAGCGGGCCGCCGCCGAGGAGGTCTTGCAGTCCGCCGGAGGTGCCGGGAATGCGGCCCCGCGGGCTGCGGGGAGCACGGGAAAGGCCAAGGCCCGGCGAGCCGTCGGCGACATCAAAGGGACCGCCAGGACCACCCCAAAAGGGGAATTCTGGCGACATACTGGCGACATGAAGGCCGGCGAAAATCCCGAAGAGACGCCGCCCAATTCGCGAGACGTGCAAAGGTCCGAAAATTCAGACCTTTTTGACCTAGTTTCTGTGGAGCTGATGGGGATCGAACCCACGGCCTCTAGAGTGCGATTCTAGCGCTCTCCCAAACTGAGCTACAGCCCCGCGTGAGTCTTCAATGTTAATTTAGTGAAACGGGCAAAATCTGTCAATACAATTGTTCAAAAACAATGCCGGTCAGGGTCGGTCAATCCTTTTTCTGGAGCTCTATCGATATGCTTACCTTGTTCAGGCCAGCCTGCTTGGCCGCGTCGAGCACCTTCACGAAATAATCGACCGATGCGCGTTTGT
>CAZHUY010000463.1:0-433 GCA_964535465.1 uncultured Myxococcales bacterium | reverse complement strand
GGATCGGAGGGCCTGCTCTGACACCCTGTTGTTGGCGATATAAATCTCGTTCTTTTCGTTCACGCTGACGACGAGCGGGTTTTCCCCCTTGATTTTTGTCACGGTCATGCCTTTCGGCAGGTTCACCTTTATCTTCGATTCCTGCCTGGGATTGAACGTATAGAGCAGGCTGAAGGTGATGAAAAAGAAGACGAACATGTTCATGATGATGTCCGTCATGGCAACGGACTCGAGCGTCAGGAATTGCTTGTTGGTGCTCCGTATCTTCATCTCTTTTTCCTGCCGCCGGCGGCTTTCAGCAGTGCGGAGAGCTCTTCGCCGTAATGGTTGAGGTCGCGGGCTACGCCGTTTATCCGGCCGATGAAGAGGCTGTAGATGATATAATAGGGGATCGCCACGGTCAGACCGGACGCGGTGGTGATCATCGCCTGGT
>CAZHUY010000462.1:0-2836 GCA_964535465.1 uncultured Myxococcales bacterium | reverse complement strand
GTTTTCGCCTGCGAAAAGACCAACACCACCCGCATCTGCGGCCGTCTCTCCCAGGGCGTGCCGCCCTCGAACGCGTGCCTGCCGGTCTTCATGCAGGCCTTCAAGTGCGGCGGCAAGGTCGCGCCCTGCACGGCGAGCCTGACCGAAGAACTGGTCGACGACTTGGAGGACGGCGATCTGCGCGCCACGCGCGCGGGGTTTGGCGCCTGGTACACGTCATCGGACGCCGGCACCACCCTGACCCCCAGCCCGTTCGCCGTGTCCGCCCACGGGGCGAACGGCAGTGCCCGGGCCGCGCACCTGTCGGCCACGCCATCCCCCACGGGCTATTTCCAGCTCGCCCTCCCGGTTGCCGCGAGCGCGGGCCTGGACCTCTCCGGGTACGTCGGCATCGCCCTCTCGCTCAAGGGCAAGGGCCGGTTGCGGGTCGGGGTGCACACCGTCGACATGGAGGCGGCCTCGATCTACGACGCCCACGGCCGGACGATTCTGTTGTCCCCCGAGTGGCGTCGTCACGTCATTCGCTTCGACGATGTGGACTTCGGCCAAGCTGGTTGGGGCGCCAAGGCCGCGTTCAGCCAGAACAAGGTCAGCCGCATCCAGCTCGGCAATGGCGAGCCCGCCCCCCTCGACTTCTGGGTCGACGACATCGTGCTGCTCAAGGCGAACTGATTCTCTGCGTCCTTTCAGGTTTGCTAGCTTTCAAGTTTGTGATCTGCATCGCATTGCAGCCTTCGTTCAACGAAGAAGTAGAAATTTCATCAGTTGTACTGCAAACTGCCTATCTATGTGGATAGACAGGGAAATAATCAGTCTCGCGGGTCGAGTCCAGCTCGAACGACCGGCGATTTTGCTGACCGGCAGCCGGCAGGTGGGCAAGACCAGCCTGCTCGAGCATGCCTTCCCTGCCTACGGCTACGTCAGTCTGGACCTGCCGGCCGTGGCCGAGCAGGCCGACTCGTCCGGCTCGGACTTCCTGCGCCGCTACCCACCGCCGGTGATCATCGACGAGGTCCAGTACGCGCCCGGCCTGTTCAGGTACCTCAAGGCGGAGATTGAACAACATCAGGATAGCCATGGGCAGTTCCTGCTCACCGGCTCCCAGAAGTTCACGCTGATGGAGAAAGTCACCGAAAGCCTGGCCGGGCGCGTGGCGGTCATCGAGATGTTCTCGCTCTCGTTGCGCGAAATCGAGCGCTTCACGGGCGAGCCGATCTCGCGTGACCGCCTCTGCGAGTGGATGTTTCGCGGCGGCTATCCCGAGCTGGTGGCCAAGGGCCTCGATCCCCGGCGCTTCTACGCGGACTACGTCGCGACCTACCTCGAGCGCGACGTGCGCCAGGCGCTGGCGGTGCGCAACCTGCGCGACTTCGACCGATTCCTGCGCCTGTGCGCCGTCCGCACCGGCCAACTCTTGTCCATGAACAGCCTGGCCGCCGACGTGGGCGTGGCCGTCAACACCATCAAGGGTTGGCTCTCGGTCCTCGAAGCCTCGGGCGTGGTCATGCTGGTCGAGCCGTACTACCGCAACCTGGGCAAGCGACTGGTCAAGACCCCCAAGCTCTACTTCGCCGACACCGGCCTGGCCTGCTTCCTGGCCGGCATCGACAGCCCGCAGACCCTGCGCGCAAGCGCGATGCTCGGCGCCCTGTTCGAGACGCTGGCCCTCGGGCAGCTTGTCCGTCACTACGCGAACCGTGGCGATCCCACGCGCATCTACTTCTACCGCGACCACCAGGGCAACGAGGTCGACTTCGTGATCCCGGTGGGCGAGAAGCTACACCTCTTCGAGTGCAAGTGGGCCGAGACCCCCGACCCCCAACCGCGCGGCTTCGTCACGCTCGCCAAGCTGCTGCCCGAGGGACACATTCTCAGCCGCACCCTGCTCACCCCCGATCGCGGCCAGCGCGAAGTGGCGGGCGTTTCGATCCGCGACTGCGTGGAGCCCGTTCGGACGTAGCTCGCGTCGATCACGCGCCCTGGCTGCGCCGGATTCCCGACTAGCCGCGACACCGCGCTTCGGTGTACGATGCGGGGCCGTAACTTCTGTGGGAGAGATTACAATGTCGAACATCGCGCGCTTCGTGGTCGCCACTGCCATCCTCGGCTCTCTTGTTTCGGGGATCGCCTGCTCGGGGGCGGGAAGTGCAAGCAGCTCGTGCACTTTGGGGACGCTCGGTTGCGCCTGTCTGGACAAGGGCGGCTGCGACCAGGGGTTGATTTGTCAGGCAGGGATGTGCGTGCAAGCGCCGCCAGATGGAGCGGGCGGCTCGACCACGCCGGCCACCAGCGCACCCGTGGCCTCCAGCGCGCCGGTGACCTCTGGAGGTGCCAAGGGCAGCGGCGGCGTGGTCGGCAGCAGCAGTCCGGCGGCGGGAGCGAGCGGGAACAGCGGCGCCGCCGGCGTGAACGGCGGCGCGTGGACCGTGGTCAACGGCTATGTCACGGTCGGTCCCTGGCGCGGCTACGCGTGGACCACGTCCAGCTCGGGATCGAGCATCGCACCCGCCAACTTCACGGCGGTGAGCGGCGCGCCCCTGTGCGCCTCGGGCTCGGTGGCGCCGTCCGCGGACTACAGCGGCTACGCGGAGATCGGTTTCAATCTCAACGAGGTGGTGGCCGCGGGTGGGGTCAAGAACACAGCCACGGTCACCGGCGACGGGCTCACCGTCAGTGTGGCCAACACCGGCGGTTCCGTCCTGCGCATTCAGCTTCTCGGGGCCAGCGCCAACACCTACTGGTGCACCACCCTGACGGGCAACGGCGGGTTCATCCCCTGGTCCAGCTTCAACACCAAGTGCTGGGACGGCAGCGGAGCCGCGTACGCCAAGGAGCC
>CAZHUY010000461.1:0-2867 GCA_964535465.1 uncultured Myxococcales bacterium | reverse complement strand
GACACCCCCAAACGCCGATAGCAGCGATTACGTCACCTAGCCCAGCTGTGCCGGGCATGGTGCGCTTGCCAGTGGCGCTGCTGACGTTCTCGAAGCAGCCCGAGCTGGCGCGCAAGCTCAAGGCCTTCATCCTGTCCGATGAGGGTCGCGCCATCTTCCATTCGCACGCCTATGGGATCGATGTCGGACCCACGGACGCCGAGGGGTTCAGCATTGACGGCGGCAAGGCCTCGGCCCAGGACATGCACTGGCTGGTGGCCGCGGCCCGGGTGGCCAAGGATCCCAGCCTGCCGGTGTCAGCGGAAACCGTCGGCCCCTTGGTCGAAGAGGTCGTGCGACAACGGGCAACCCGGCTGTAGACTGCCATGTACCCCATGAAAAGCGTGATGCTGGCCATCCTGCTGGCCTTGTTCGCTGCGCTGCCCGCTTGTCAGAAGCAACGCCAAGCCGCCTCACCCGCCCGTCCCGCGTCGGGGCTGTCCTCGGCCGCTCGGCCTGCTCCTGACGCGACCCTGCCGGCCATCGAATGTCCGCTGGCAAAGAAAGGGTTAAATCCCGCTCACCTGCGGCCCTTCGCGGAAGTCGAGAAGTACATCGCGTTCCTCGAACGGCCCGATCGGTCTGCCTGGCAACGACCGGACGCTCGCAAAGTCGTCTCTGGCACCGCTTCGGGAGGCACCCCTCGGGGGTAGCAAGCACGTGAACTACTTGAAGTAGTCAGCTCCGGCGCACATCGGGCCGCAGCTCCCGGCACAACGCACCGGGATTCCACAGGTGCCCGCTCCCCTGCTCGTATCGGTGATGTACTTCGCGCAGTCCGTGACCTTTTCCTTGAGCGTGCAGCGATCGTTCACGCACTCGTAGTACGGCTCGATCAGCGCCGATCCCGAGCACTCGTCCGTCGGGGCGGGCTGCTGTCCGGTCGAATCCGAGCAGTTCTTGAGCATGGCCCAGCAGGTGCGCTGCTGTTCGGTGAGGGCGACCGTGACCCTCACGGTGGCCTTCGCGTCGGCCGCCGCCATGACGTAGATGGAGTCGCCGTGGTTGGCGGAAATCCCCGAGAACTTGCCCGTGGCCGCAGCTTGCGCAACAGGCAATGCTCCCGACTGCGAGTCACCGGGGGCCAAGACCACTGCCGGCACGACGCCGCCCGTGACGGTCAGCTCCACGGACTTGCTGGTATCCAGGTCCATCTTCAGACCCAGGATCTTCACCGCGTATCCGTCCTTGACCGCGATGTCGATGGCCTTGCCATTGTCGCTGTCCGTGATCGTGACCTTCTGCTCGCTGATGGTGTCGTAGAGCTTGGCCGTGCCTTTGAGCGACCCGGTCCCCGGGAAGAGGAGCGCGGCCGCGAAGGCCGCGTGGTGGGCCGCGAAGCTCTTGCTGGTCTTGGTCTTGATATGGTCGGCGAAGGCAGACTCGCTGCGGTCCGTGAACTGCCAGTCCTTGAAGACGGCGTCTTGCAGCTCCTTGAAGTCGACGCCCCGACCCACGAGGTAGTGGATAAGGTGGGCCAGCGCGTACTCGTGTTTGCCGTCGACCGTGGTCAGATAGACCTGGAAGTGGTCGGGCTTGACGGTTGCGCCCATCATGCCGGTGGACATCGCGACCTTGTCGGCCGCGTAGTCGGCTGCTCCTTCGACGAACCAGCGGCGCCAGTCCATGCTCTTCAGGTTGATCTGCCTGTTTTGGAAGAGGTGGAAGAGCTCATGGGCGATCTCATGGATGGTCGCGTTGTCGTCGTAGCTCTTGCTGCTGATGATGACGTTCCCGGTGAGTGGGTTGTAGGCCGATTCCTCAGCGTCCACGACGTAGACGTCGATCTTGCCCACCGGCGCGGTGAATCCAGCGGTGGTGTAGGCGGTGTAGGACTTTTCGAGGACCTCCCTGGTCTTGTCCTTGTACTGCTCGACGTTCCTCGCACCCATGCCGGAGGCGTTGATATTGGGATCCCAATGGATGCGGAAGCGCGGGCTGGTGTTGTCGACCTTGTACTCGCCCAGGATTCCCCACAGCGTCCATACCGAAAAGTGATCGGTCTCGACGGTCACGGTCCTGGACGTCGTATCCACTGATTTGAGATGGGCCTGTACCCAGCTGCGCATCTCTGGATGATAGAAGGCCACCTTGAGCTGGTCCTCGGCCGCGACATCGGGCGCCAGGGTTGCGTCGGCGTACGAGAAGGTCAGCGTGGCTGTCTGCTTCATCTCGGCCGAGGTCTCCACGTCGTAGGCGCGGATCACCTTGCCCACCTTGTCGATGGGTGGCTGAGCCGTGGCAGCACGAACCCGCACGGTGGTCGGCTCCGCGAAGGCACCGGCCGGCGCTGCGAGCGTGATGCGTCCTTCGTCGGTCTCGATCTGCAGGGGCACCGTGCTCGACACGTCCTGCTTGGCCAATTCCTTGCCTGTCACTGGAGGCGGCTGACCGTACTCCGGGCTGGAGGCGGCACCGCCGCCCGAGCAGCCGGCAATGAGGCACCCGATGGAGAGAACAACGCATGTGAGTGGTTGTGGCATTACGACTCCTTGGCCATCCCTGGCCGCTGCGGGGCGCGTCGGCGCCCAGGACTGCGGATCAGGTTGGGTATCGACCATCAAGATCGTCTCCTTGAGTGGAGACGATCATTCGGAACGGCACCACATGAACCAGTCGCTCACGGTCGAGGCGGCTGCGGCTCTTGGAAGGAATTTCACCTTGCGCAACGTCTTAGCTCACCTGTCCGTTCTTTCTCTGGCCGGCCTTCTGGTCGCATGTAGTTCCTCTGGCGGGGGCGCGAGCAGCCAAGACGTTCAGCGACCGCCCGACGCAGGACCGTAGTTGTTTTAAGCGCCATTTTTCGACCTGCGCCATGGTAACGCGGG
>CAZHUY010000460.1:0-2886 GCA_964535465.1 uncultured Myxococcales bacterium | reverse complement strand
AGGCCGAAGAGCATTGTCGCCGTGGCGATGGCCACCTCGAAGTGGTTCGACGCGCCGATCATCGCGGCGGGCGCGGCGTCGCGGTAGGACAACTTGAGCCACCTCGCCAAGGCATACCCGATCCAGAAGATCAGCATGGTCTGGATGAACAGCGGGATGGCGATCCACAGGATTGTCAGCGGGTTGCCGAGAATGACCTCGCCCTTAAAACTGAACAGCAACACCAGCGTGGTCAGGAGGGCGATGATCGTGATCGGGGTCAACACATGCAGGAACTTCTCGGTGAACCACTGTTCGCCCTTGGCCTTGATGATCCACTTTCGCGAGAAGTACCCGCAGACCAGCGGCAGCGCCACATAGATCAGGATCGACAGCAGCAACGCCTGCCAGGGAACCGGTAGTCGCCCCACGCCCAGGAGGAACCCTCCGAGCACGCCGTAGAGCACCAGCATGGTGAGTGAATTGATGGCCACCATCACCAGCGTCAGAGCGTCGTTGCCCCGCGCCAGATAGCCCCACACCAGCACCATCGCCGTGCAAGGCGCGACGCCCAGCAGGATGCAGCCCGCGAAATAGCTTCGCCAGAGAGGAACCTGAAGCATCTTCACTCCCTCATGCAGGACGACCGTACCGGCTCCATGCGTCGCGCCCACGGCCAGGTCCAGACCGAAGGGCATCTTGACCAGATCGGTGGCCTCGCCGCCGATGAGCCCCCGGAACAGGAACCCGAGGAAGACCAATGCAATGCCGTACATGGTGAAGGGCTTGACGCACCAGTTGACGAACAGCGTCAGCCATACGGGCTTGCCGCTGCCGCCCGCCTTGATGACTGAGGCGAAGTCGATCTTCACCATGATGGGGTACATCATGAAGAAGAGGCAGATGGCGATGGGGATGGACACCACCGGTGCACCGTCCACGAAGATGGATATGCCATCCAGCGACTTGGCCAATCCGGGGGCCAGTTTTCCCAGCAGGATGCCGCCGACAATACACAACGCCACCCACACGGTCAGGTAGCGCTCGAACACATTCGTCATTTTCCGCTCGTCAGAGGAGTTCGATTCTCGATTCATTTCTCTTGTCCTTTCGTTGTCTGCAACATTCACCCGCTCACGCTAGAAGATGGCCAACAAATACAATCCCGCGCCCACCAGTAGCACTCCCGCCACAACGCGTATGGCGGCATCGGCCTTCCGCACCTTGAGCGATGCCTTGCCGAACGATACGCCGAACAGGATGATGGCCAGCGGAATGCTGAAACCGATCCCAAACGCCGCCATGAGCAACATGCCCCAGAGAACTCGACCCATTAACAGGCTTGCGCCAATGACGATGTAGATGCCCGGATTGCAGGGCAGCGACACGGCCGCCACGCCGCCCCCGAGGAACAATCCACCCAGCACCGCGCCCAGCCTGCCGCCGGATGCCGCGTCGCCGCCTGACTTCGCGGCGCGACTGGGCAGTTTGAAAGGCAGCAGTTTCAGCGTCGCCAGGCCAAAGAGAACCGCGACGACGCCCTTGCCGGTAAAGAACAGGTGGCGCGGCGCGTCGGTCAGGAAGGTCAGTGTGGTGGCGGCTTCGCTCATGGGAATCCTATTCCTCCTCCTCGCCCAAGGCGGCTGCCAGCATCGCGCCCGCGGGATAGGCACGTCAACTCGTTGGTCTCTAATCCTGAACGCAGTAGAGTGCCAGCATCGCGCCCGCGGGATAGGCGCGTCTGCCGATGATCTTCCCATTGAGCAGGATCAGCGGCAGACAGTCTTCTTCGACCCGCAAGGCTTCGCGGACCGTCTCGTTGCGGGCAAAAGCCATCGGCTCCTGAGCCAGGTTGTAGCGCGCCACGGTCACGCCCTGCGCCTCCAGCGCCTTCAGATCGGTTGCGAACCGCACCAACGCCGGGTCCACCTTCGATCCGCAGACCCCGCTGGAACAGCACATCGGCGGGTCAAACACTTCCAGCTTCATCGAGGGAACTCTTTTTTATACTTCGTCACACGACGAAATGTAGCACTGGCACAGAACGCTGTCAATAGGGATTCAAGAAAGTTCGTGCAGCCCACGACGCCCACGCCATGAGCCAGGCTCAGCCTACCGCGCCGTGTAGATCAGCCAGAGTCCGCCACGATGACGATAACCCCACAGACTTTCTTGAGGATCAACGCGCCCTTGGACTTCTCATTCCAGTCCAAGTAGTGCTGACCATCTCCGAGAACGTCCCGGCCAGCACGATCACGCCGCAGTGTCCCACGCCGTAGAGCAGAAGCAGCAGAATACCATACGACAGATTCGTCGCAGCCAACCTGAACGTCACCGCCAGCATGGGGCTCCTGTCGCCGCCGGTTTCTTGCCCGCGTTCTTGGCGCTCAGCACCCCCGGCCCCGCCAGCAGCCCAAACACCGCCGTGATCCACCACTTCGCCGCGTAGATAGCGTGCCAGGCTCCGGTCGCCTCTGCCGGCTTGGCCCAGTTCGCGAACACCAGGACCGCCGCCATGCTGAGAAAGTAGACCGCCGTCTGCCACAACGGCCGAGGCGGCTTGTCCTCGGCTTCGACGTACACATCCTGACCGTTCTGTGCCGTCCGTGCCCGCTCTTCATTGAGGAAGACCAGATGCATCAGCGCCCCGATTACCACACTGAAGACGACCGTCCCCAACATCCGCGACCCGGCGCAAATCCGTCACGCATCTTTCGGTCGACCGCAGTGCGTCTACCAGCATGACCCGTGTCGGATGGGTCAACGCCTTCATCACCCGCGCCCGCGCCTGAAACTCTTTCGTGTTTATTTGTGGGAAACCTGCGCGCAACCATGCTTTCAGTTGCGATGTTGCATTAGTGCCTTACAACTTAACAACCGCAATAAAAAACAAGTTGTTTTGGGGGT
>CAZHUY010000459.1:0-2886 GCA_964535465.1 uncultured Myxococcales bacterium | reverse complement strand
CCTCCGCCGCTGTCTCCGTCACTATCCCTCTACCCACAGATTCGGGTGGGGAGCCGCTAATACTGGTCGCTATAGTTGGGCTGACTGTGGTTGTTGCCCAGTCCACGGCGCTCGCGGAGGTTCGGCTCACGGCTGGTGCGTCGGTGCTGCTGGGCGGTTCGAGGGCCAGCATCGCGAAGTCGAACCCCAATGAGGCTGACTTTCGGCTCAAACCTAACGGTCTTGGCTTGGTAGCGAATCTGGACTACTTGTACTACCTATCGCATTCAAGCTCTGGACACCCCGTCCGCGGCCTCGCCTTGGGGCTCGGAACCGAGCTCATCACTTGCCACGTAGGCGACTGGGCGCCCATCCTCGACAGCCAGGCAATCTACGCCATGCTGGCCTGGGAGCTGTGGACGGGAGAGTCCACATTTGCGATGGAATTCAAGGTCGGCTGGGTGCCCATTCTCTACTCGTCACCAACGCCCGATGCTCATGGCGGCTTCTATGGGGCCGTCAATCTCGTACGGATCAACTTCGAGCCATTTGTCTTCATTTGGGGCATGAAGCTGTACACGATCTCCCATCTCATAGATCAAGGGACGCCCTACGAGGAGAGAAGGCTACGCCTGCGAGCTGGAATGGACTTCTCGTTCGGGTACGTGTTCTGAACATTTGCTGTTCCTTCCGATGCAGGTCATCTGGCTTGTGCGGGGGGGGCCATCGACGGACGGTGAAAATGTGGAGAACTGAGGAAGTCGAGACGCTAACGAGGCGATACCGGATGAACGGAAAGAGAGTCGGGCTCGCGTGCGGGTGCTTCGACATCCTTCACCTAGGCCACATCGAGCACTTGCGGTTCGCGAAATCCTGCTGCGACGTCCTTCTGGTTGGAGTGGACAGCGATGCTTCCATACGCTGTTCCAAGGGCGATGGAAGGCCGATCCACAGTCAGCAGGTCAGGCTTCTCCAGCTCGAAGAGCTTCGCAGTGTCGACCACGCATTCGCGATCGACTGCGAAATCGAGTTTGGCGGCGATGCGGCGACCAAGCAGTGGCGAGCGCTTCTTGCCCGCATTCGACCAGACGTGCTCATTACGCATGGGCAAGCTGACCGCTACAGCGCCGACAAGAAGCGACACTGCCTGGAACTTGGGATTGAGATCATCTTCGATGAACAGAAGAAGGTGTTCAGCACGACTGGCATTGAGAAGCTCGGCATTGCAGACCTCGCGTAGTCTCGCTATGATGCCGGGCGGATCATCAGCGCCGCGGTGCCTGCGCACAAGTCGCGCCTTCCACGAGCCGGAGTCCGCCGGTTGAAGTAAGCTCGCCGGGGCGCAACTGACGAAATGAACAGAAATGCATGAGGTCTGAGTCTTGCAGGCTGCTGTCTTGTCGCACGCTTCGTTAAACCCATGCCTCGACGATGGCCGAAGGAAGAGATGGCGCTTCTTTGGACTAGCCCCCGCTGAGCTCGTCCAAGGCTTGTATTGCCGCCAATCGACATCCCCTAAAGCCCGATTCCGTTGTTTGAACTAGTAGTGCCGCGACAGCGCGTTCGTCACCGAGTTCGCCCAAGGCGATGGCTGCATTACGAATGTCGCGCCAGTGGCCAGTGCCAAGGATCTTGATGAGCGGATCGACCGCGCGCAGATCTTTGAGTCTGCCCAGAGCCCTGGGAATGCCTTCGTCCTTCCGTCGTTCAAGAGCCCTGAGGAGCGGTTCAACTGCGAGCGGATCCTTAAGCCTGCCCAGAGCTCCGGCTGCGCATTCACGGACGCTCGAGTCCTCTTGCTCTAGTGCGCCGATGAGCGGTTCCACTGCGAGTGGATCCTTCAGCATGCCCAGAGCTTTGGCCGCGCCACAGCGGATTGTTCTGCTCTCACCTGTTGCCAAAGCGTTGATGAGCGCGTCTCGCGCCTTCAGAGTTACCAGCGCGATAGAGGCGGCTCTGTGGGTGGGAGCCTCCTCCGAGTCCAACGCACCAATGAACAGCGGAACCGCACGCGATTCACGTCGTTGCGCCAACGCCCAAATCGCGTGTTCAGCGTCAAAGAGGGGCCTGACTCGTAGTGCGTTCAGCAAGGGCTCGACCGCGCGTGCGTCGGCTGACTTTGCCAGTCGTGAAAAATCGTCATCATCACCCTTGACCAAGTGACCCCAATGTGGCTCACCCAGTTCAGCTAGCGCCGAGGCAGCGGCCATGCGAACGTCCTTGTATCCATCTGCAAGACAATTGATCAGCGGTACTACTGCCGAAACGTTCTGCTTCCTGCCCAGGGCTGTTGCTGCCTCTACGCGAACGCTGCGCAAGTTGCTTTGCGCCAAGGCACCGAGGAGCACCGCGATTGCCCGTAGGTCCTTCATCCTCCCAAGGGCGGCAATGGCCTTCTTCTTGTCACGCTCATCACTCTTGGGATCCTGAAAAGCAACACCTCGCATAGTGCCCTGCAGGCGTTTCGTGACGCCTATTCGGGCCTGCGGGACTGGAAGCACATGGGCTGGGCGGACACTCTCCAAATCCTGCAGATGCCATGGTTCGACGGGGTGGACGGCATCGATGAGATCCGGAACGTGGCCACCTTGAGCGTGATGACCGCCGGGCAGATCGATCAGCTCTGGCAGAACCTTGATCCAGACAGCTGGAAGTCCAACCCGCGGTATCGGAGCGATCCCTGGTACCGGAACAAGGTTAACTCGCTATATCGGCAATCCAAGCGTGCCCGGGCAACCCGGGCGGCACTCCTGCGCCAGATGCAGAGCCAGAACGCGGCCTTGACCAAGGACGTTGCCAAGATCAAAGCCCTCCGCGACGCTATCGAGGAGGAAAACAAGCACCCCACCGGCAAGGACGGCACGGTCAATCAGGGCAAGATCGCCAGCCTGCAGAGCGAGCTGCAGG
>CAZHUY010000458.1:0-2897 GCA_964535465.1 uncultured Myxococcales bacterium | reverse complement strand
CAGTTGCGCCCGCTCATCCCACTGGGGCAGGCGACCAGTGCGGAGAAGTTGCAGGCGGGAGCAGCGGAGTTCGAGGCGTTGCGCCAGCAGGCCGTTGTTTCCGCCGCCGAGCAGCCCGCCAAAGAACGCGCCCTGGACGAACTGGCCAAGAAGCACAACACGACCCGAGAGATTGAAACCGGCGACGGCAGCAAATTGATTCTGACGGGCGAGTTGGCCGATTCGCCCACCTACATCGGCAGCCAGAACACGGTGGCCGGAGCCAGCATCAGTGCGGACGAGTTATGGCCCGCTGGTGCGTGGCCGTATTCAGAGGCCAACAGCGGGCTGAACCTCACGGGCACGAATGTCACGCTCGCCTTGTGGGAAAACGACGGCGGGGTACGCACCAACCATATCGAGTTTGGCACGCGCATCCGGCAGCGCGATGGCGCGGCGCTGGACAACACCGGCCACGCCACCCAAGTGGCCGGAACGATGGCGGCGGGCGGGGTAGGCACGTTGTTCGGGAGTTCCTACGAGGCGCGGGGCGTGGCCTACGAGGCCACTGTGTTCGCGTACAACACCGCGGACTTCAAGACGGAGCGAGAATCGGCGGCAGCGGGCGACGCCACTAATCCGCCGGTCTTTCTCGGCAACCAGTCGTGGGGACAAATCAATGGCTGGCGGCAGGAGAACATCGTCTATCAGGGCAATCCCATCACCAACGCTTGGGTTTGGTATGGCCAGATTCCGGCCAGTTTTCCGGAGGACGTGAAGTTCGGATTTTACACGCCATCCGATCAGTTCGATACCGGTTGCACCCAGATTGACCAGTTCCATCAGGCCGAGGCGACGCGGCACTTGATGGTCTATGCCTGCGGCAACGACCGTCTGGAAGGGCCGACCAATTCCCCGGGAACATATTACCGACTGCAGGGCGGGGTCTATGTTGCTGACACGACCACACGTGACTGGCTGGACGGCGACGACGGAGGGTATGACTCATTGCTGGCTCCCGGCACCGCCAAGAACGTGCTGACGGTGGGCGCGTGCGAGGATGTCTATTGGGTCAGCAACAGCTTTGTAATCTTTGGTTTCGGACCCGGGGCCAACGCCGTGCCTGCCAGTTTCAGCAGCGCTGGACCAACGGATGACGGAAGATTGAAACCTGATTTGGCTGCGGTGGGCACGTCCAACTTGCCACTGCGGAATGCCTTGGGCGAGGTCAGTGGTACGAACATCTTGGGATTGATTTCGCCCACCTCGACAGCGACCAACCAATACACCGGCTTCGCTCGCGGCACGAGTTTCGCCGCGCCCGGAATTGTGGGCGAGTTGGGCTTGGTACTTCAGCGCCGCGCCCAACTGTATCCGGGCCTGACCAACGCTGCCGACGCCTGGCTCAACTCCACGCCCAAGGCCGTTGCCATTGACACTTGTGACGACGTGGGCGCGGAAGGGCCGGACTACCGCTTGGGCCACGGGATAGCCAATGCGCGTTCAGCCGTCGAACGCCTGGAGCAGGACTTCACGTGGGGACGCGGCTCGTTCATCAAAGAGTTCACCCTTGCACCGACGCAATCGGTTTCGTGGATTGTCACTTCCGACGGCACACAGCCCTTCACGCTGACCGGTGCATGGAGCGACCCTGCCGGTCCCGCACTGACGAGCGTGACCAACGCCGACCCGGTGAATCCGATGCTGGTCAACAACATTGACATCCGGGTGGAGCGCGTGGGCGCAACCAACGTGTATCTGCCGTGGGTATTGAATCCCGACCTGACGAACAAGACCTCGGCGGCGCGTTCCGCCGCCGCGACGCGCGGCGTGGACAACCGGAATAACGTGGAGCGCGTTTCCATCGCCTCGCCACCGGCGGGGGATTATCGCATTACCGTGACGCACTCCGGCGGTTTGCCCGGCAATCCCGCGCCCAGCACGCAGGCGATTTCGGTAGCCCTCGGCGGCGTGACGCCGCCCGCGCCGCTCATCACGGCCTTGGAAAAGTCGCCGAGCACCAATGAGTTTCTGCTGACGTTCGTGGCCGACCCCGGCGCTTATTTTACGATTCTGACCTCCACGAACGTAGCCACACCCCTGACCAACTGGACCAGCGCAGCCTCGGTGCTGGCCGAGAGCAGCACCAACACCGTGCAGTTGACCAGCAGTGCTGAGTATCGCTTCTGGGCACTGCGCCGAGGACAATGAGGAACAGATTGCTGAGTTGGATGTTGGTGGCAGCCGGGTTTCTTGGTCCGGCTGCCCCACCGTCACGCGCGCAGGGCGTCATCGCGACAAGACTGCCGGAGCCAACGGTCATCTGGAGCGATCTATTCATGATTCAGTATCCGATTGACATTAATGGCGACTCATCGCCGGACTTCACATTTGCCGCATCCTCAGAGGGGGTCGCCCTCCGCACCGAGCGGGCAAATCGGCTGATATACCAGATTGATCCCCCTCCCAACCTTGGCGGGCCAGTGGCGGACTTGCCCGAAGGGTTTGCGATTCACCCATCGTTGACTCCGCAGTTGGGTTGGCGGTCCAGCGATTTGCTAGGCGGCTATGTCAGTCCTGGAGAAATCGCGTTCGTTACGATAGTTCAGTGTCTGGACAGCGGCTGCCTGAGCACATGGCCGCCAGGGGCGGCAACTCGTGGATTCATCGGAATTGAATTCGAGTTAGCCGATGGTCTGCACTACGGCTATTTCGACATTGTGTTGTCCGGTGACGCCGCCGGAGCGGCTCTCTTGGGCTGGGCCTACGACTCACGCCCCGGCGTGCCGATTCTAGCTGGCGCAGTGCCTGAGCCTTCCACTTGGGCGCTGTTGGTTGGAGGAGGAGTGTTGATGGTGTGGTTCAGACAAAACAGAGATGAAAGGAGGGGCTGACCAAAGGAATGTAGAGAACGGAGG
>CAZHUY010000457.1:0-2898 GCA_964535465.1 uncultured Myxococcales bacterium | reverse complement strand
AGACCATCCTGAACCGATGTCACCCAATTCGAGGCTTCGTATACGTTGGAGCGTAAGCCCCTTACGTGGAGGAGGCCAAGACACGGGCCGAAATAGTGCAGACTGGCCGGGATGAAAGCGAGAGCGCGAGGACCGGCAGGCACCCGTTGCGGGGATGTCTCCGCGCGTGGCGCGGGCCTATTCGCGACGGTGCTATCGGGATTGGTCCGCGGCCCAGCGGGCGGGGACCAGCTCGGACATGCGCGACAAGGGGAAGCCGCGCTCGAGCCGGTCGATGGTGTCTTGCAGATATCGGCGCGGATCGAGGCCCAGGATGAGGCAGTTGTCGACGAGCGTGTAGGCGACGGCGAGGCGCTCGCCGCCACGGTCCGAGCCGGTGAACAGGAAATTCCTGCGACCGACGGCGTAGGTTCGGATGCGTCTCTCGGTGCGGCCGTTGTCGATCTCGAAGGCGCCGTCGGAGAAGCAGCGACGGAAGAAGGCGCGCTGGTTGATGGCGTAGGTGGTGCCCCGCCGCAGAGGCGACTTGGGCAAGAGGCCGGGATGGGTG
Organism: uncultured Myxococcales bacterium; assembly: GCA_964535465.1. Lineage (GTDB taxonomy): Bacteria > Myxococcota_A > Polyangia > Fen-1088 > Fen-1088 > Fen-1137. The sequence continues at coordinate 2,348 of CAZHUY010000457.1, read as the reverse complement.
GCATCGACCCAGGCGTCGAGCTTGTCGACGATGGGCAGGGAGCGTTCGCACCGGACGTGGCCTCTGGCGCTGGCGTCGAGGCCACGCTGCTTGCACTCGGCCTCGATGAGGTAGAGGTCGGCGAAGAGTTTGAGCGGGACGGCTGCGCGTCTGTCCTTGGCGAGGAGGGCTGCGTGGAATTTCGAACGGATGTGCATGCCACAGCCAAGGCGGCGGTCTTCGGGCACGGCGACCAGGGTTTGGCCGTCGTCGTCCTCGACTTCGCTTGCGTATCCGGCGTAGCCATCGCACTGGATGAAGCCGTCGATGGAGGAAAACCAGTCGGTGATTTCCTCGGCATCCCAACTTTGGGTGTAGCCCCAGGCAACGGATTCGCGGCCGCCGATGGTACCGTCGGTGCCGACGAAGCACCACAGATGGGCGCGGCGGATGCCGTTCTTGGCCGTGCGGTCGAGGGTCTTGAGGTGGGAATCGTCGACGCCGACGATCTTGGAGTCGAAGACTTGGCCCGCAACCGCGAGGGCGACGGGAGCGAGGGTGTCGGTGGCGTAGGCCCAGTAGGAGGCCAGCGTCTTGTCCGGTATGTGCAGGCCCATGCGGGCCAGCTCACGCCCCTGGCGGTCGAGGGGCAGGGACAAAGCGCACTTGTCGGAGATGAGCTTCGCCAGGACGGAGGATCCGACCTTGCGCACCACAGCCGGGACAACCGTGCGCGGGGCAACGCTGACGTCCTTGTGGCAGGCCGGGCACGACATCTTCTCGCGTCGCTCGACGTGCACGACGATTTTGGCCGGTACGAATTCGATGCGTTGATGATCGACGGTATCGAAGACCGTCTTGGCGGCGCCGCAGATGGCGCAGGTGCTCTCGTCTGCGGGGACCGGCACCTTGGTCACGATTTGCTCGACGGTGGCGTCGACGATGGTGGCGCTGCCGGCCTTGCGCTTACGCCGTCCCGTACCGGCTGGCGCGGGGCCCACGGCATCTCCGTCGGAATCCACGGTCTCTGTCGGTGCTGGCGGTACTGGGACGAGATGCCCCTCCGCTGGCGTGGGCGCGGACGCGTCGCCGCCGAGGGCAAGGTAGAGCTGCCCAAGCTCGTCGGGCGCAAGCTTCTCGGTGTTGCGCCCGAAACGGTAGCGCATGGCCCGGAGAAGCCGCCATGAGATGCGCTCGTTCTCGCGCTCGAGCTCCGAGACCACACCCATCATCTTGTCGATGGCGGAGTCGAAGTTTCCCGTGGCCGCCATCCTGCGCAGCTCGGCCTTGAGCGACTCCATCCGGCGCTGGCGCTCGACCTCGACGTCCGCATCAAGCTCGACGCCTGCACCAAGCAGCTCGCGCGGCAAGGGCAACGGCCCCTTCGCCGCGATGGGCTTCGTTCTGTTTCGACGAGCAGACTTCGACAAGGCGGTCACTGTAATTGCAGACCGCGAGAGACAGTGCAATTGAAATCATCAGTTGATTGAGAATCACCTCGCTATTGTTGTTGTGGCTCGTGTCGATATCGTTTTCGCCGTGTCGCTTTGTGAAGGTCAATCCCTTCCAGCATCAGGCTCAGCTCCGCCGAGTCGATCTCCATCTGGGCAGCGGTCCCGTCTGCCTCGCGGACAAGCCTGAACGTCCCGGCCTCCAAGCGCTTCCTCATCACCACGAAGCCCGTGCGATCCCAGAACAGGATCTGGGCGACGTCACCGCGCCGGTTGATGAACACGTACAAATGCCCCGTCATCGGATCGCCGCCGAGACCGTCGCGCACCACCGCCGCGAGTCCGTCGAAGCTTTTTCGAGCGTCGACAGGCGCAACCGCGGCGAAGATCTTCACGCTTGGGGGAAGCGTCAGCATGGCCCGTCCCCGTCGAGGGCGTCGAGCAGGCGGGCCACACTCTTCACGTCGCTACCGGCCCCCACGCGCACTCGAACGCGTCGGCCGTTGGTCAGGTCGACCTCCACCTGAAACGACGTGGGGCTCGATCTGCGATCGCTCGGGGTGTTCACGATGCGCACTGGTAGAAAGCTCGGCGCGCGTTGCCCCTCCGCTGCCTTGACCTCGCCACCGAGAATGCGCGCCCATCGTTTCAGCGCCAGCACGCGGATCCCGCGCTTGGCCGCGTAGTCCTCGGGGCTCAAGCCTCCGTCGCGGAACGCCTTCACCTCCCTGGCCCACACCTCCCGCGGCCACCGCCGCCGCTTCCGTCGCGGTGCCGATTCTTCAAGACTCGCTCCCTTGTCCATGTCCGAAGCATGCACGAGATCTTGCCCGCGGCTGACCTGCGGCCTGTAAGGGGCTTACGAGCGCGTGGCTTTCCGACGAGGGGCTGGTGCTCGGCCAGGTCAAGACCGCTGAC
>CAZHUY010000456.1:0-2916 GCA_964535465.1 uncultured Myxococcales bacterium | reverse complement strand
AAGCCTTTTGTGGTGTTCCTCCCCACATTAGGGTGATAGTGTGTAAGTGCAGTGTGACACGTGGTTCGGACGGGAAGACTTATGACACGTAGACGTAGCGACGAGGGGTCGCGATATCCCCCGGGATTCGCCGAAGCATTGGGGCGGACCATTGGTGCGTATTCCACTGAAACCGATCAGGCGTTCCACACTCATGCCGATCAGCCGTTCCACGTCATGCCGATCAGATCGGAGCGAAGCGACGCTCTAGGTTTTCCTTCATAACATCCTGATCGGCATGGGTCAACTTGTGCCCTTGCGTTTGCGCATGGAACCTCCCTTCAATTCGATCCGGACGGCGTTATGTACCAGCCGATCAAGTACGGCGTCGGCCACGGTGGGGTCGGGCAAGAGATGGTGCCATTCGGAGACGGGGATCTGCGTGGCGACAAGCGTGGAGCGCCGGCCGACGCGATCGTCGATCACCTCGAGCAGGTCGTGCTGAGCTTGACCTTCAAGCGGAGCCAGCCCCCAGTCGTCCAAAATCAGAAGATCAGCCTTGGCCAGCGTGGCGAGGATCTTGAGGTAGCTGCCGTCGGCTCGGGCGAGTTGGAGCTCAAACCCCAGGCGCGGCAGCCGGTAGTAAAGGGAGGTGAATCCATCCCGGCAGGCTTTGTCGGCAAGAGCGCAGGCGAGAAATGTTTTGCCGAGCCCGGTGGCCCCCGAGATGATGACGTTGTGGTGCTCCTTGAGATAGCGCCCGGCGGCCAAGCTCAAGAAGACCTCCCGATCAAGTCCCCGGGCTGTCTGGAAGTCCACTTCCTCCACGCTCGCCGCCACCCGCAGCCGAGCGGTCTTGAGGCGCCTGGTGAGGCGGTTATCCTCTCTTCTGGTCCATTCCCGATCGACAAGGAGGCCGAAGCGCTCGGCGAAGGAGAGCTGGGTCTCGGCAGCGCGGGAAAGCGATTCCCGAAAAGCCTCGGCCATGGCTCCCAGTTTGAGATCGTAGAGTTTCTCGATGGTCTGTTCGTTCGTCATGGTGACGCTCTCCTTTATGAGGTGAAGTAATCAGGGCCGCGTAGGTTCTCGTGGAAGAGGGGTTCAGGAGCCGATCGGGGGGCGGGCCAAGGTTTCTCGTCCAGGCCCGATTTGAGGATGTGACTGACGCTCTTGTAGCTGGCGCCCCCGAACCGGAGAGTGCGAGCCGCGGCGGCTTCCAGACGGGTGGCTCCGTAGCGTTCGGAGAGGCGCAGGATGCCCAGACAGGAGCGATAGCCGAGAGCCGGGTGGCGGTAGCGGGCCATGACGCTGGTGACGAGCTTCTCCGTCTCCGGGCCGATGGTGCGGGCCCAGCTCTGGAAGCGCTCGGGGGTCCACTCCAGGTAGTGTCGGTGCCGGGGCGGCATGTGCTCGGGATTGGTCGTTGCCCGGCCCTTCGTATCATCGCGCACGTGCGAGGCGATGCGCACGCCCTCATGGAAGATCTCGACCACGGTGGGGGTGTAGCGGATCTGCGCGTCTTTGCCGGCGTACTCATAGGGGACCGAGTAGTAGTGGCCGAAGAGCTCCACGTGGTAGTCGATGTGGATGCGCGCCCTTTTTCGGTCCCGGTGCTCATAGGGGCGATCGGGCAGAGGACGAAGCGCCGGCTGCTCTTCTGCCAGAAAGACGCTCTTTCGCGAGCCGGGGAGCTTCTGGAAGGGGCGCTCGTTCAGCTTGGCAAGTTCCGCAGCGACCGCCTCTTCCACTTCCTCCAGACTGAAGAACTGCCGGTTGCGAAGAGCCGCGAAGATACGGCGTTCTGCGAAAAGCACGGCATTTTCGACCTTGGCCTTGTCTTTTGGGCGCCCAGGGCGAGCAGGCAGTACGCAGCAGCCGTAGTGCTCGGCCAAGGCGCTATAAGCCGGGTTGAGGTCCGGTTCGTAATAGGAGGGACTCGTCACCGCCGTCTTGGCGTTGTCCGGCACCAAGAGGGCGGGCACTCCCTTGAGGAATTCGAACAGGTGCACATGGCAGGCAAGGAACGTGGCCGAGTTCTGGCTTAGCGTGGGCTCGGCGTAGGTGTAGTTGGAGGCACCAAGCACCCCGAGGAAGAGATAGCAGGGGTGGATCTCGCCCGTATTCGGGTCGATCACGGGAAGGGTGTCTCCCGCCCAGTCGATGAACACCTTCTCGCCCAGCTTGTGCTCCTGGCGCATGACGAGGTCGATGTCCTTCTGCCAGCATCTGAAGTGCTGGCAGAACCAACTGTACTCGTAGCCGTCGGGGTGAAGAAGCTTATATTCCTCCCAGAGCAAACGGAGGGTGACGTGCTTCTTGTGGAGCTCGGCCTGCACCTTCTGCCAGTCGGGGAGACGAGGGTTCTTCGTCACCTTCTCGCTCGCGCTCGGATACAGGCGGCGTTCGAGTTCTCCTTCACTCATCTCCTCGGCCAGCGGCCAGGTGATGCCGGCCGCAGACGCCCGCAGGAGCGCCTCCCAGACGGTCGAGGCCGAGATGCCAAGCGCCCGGCCGATCTTGTGGTTGCCGAGATCCGCCTCGAACTTGAGCCGCAGGATCTCCTTGGTCTTTCGCATGGACAGTCTCCTTTGTGCCATCTTGCCGTCACGGCCTCCCTCGCTTGTGTGCTTGAAGGCCGTAACTGTCGCACTTCAAAGGAGCGTCGCTTACGCGCGTATCACAATCCACATCATGACGATCACCGATTCCACGGACCGACCGAAAGTTGATCGGCATGGCCTGGAATGGCCGATCGCCATGGAGCGTACTGGCTGATCGGCATGGCGTGGATTAGGTGATCGGCATGACGTGGAATCGCTGATCGGTTTGGGGCGGAATACGCAGTTGAGAACGGGGGGCGTGTTGTCTTCTGCAGCCAGAGCATTGGTCAAGGGGAATGCCACAAGCAGAGCAAACAGTAGAACTACGACCAAGAAA
>CAZHUY010000455.1:0-2951 GCA_964535465.1 uncultured Myxococcales bacterium | reverse complement strand
CCTGGGCATCTACCACTATCGTCTCGCGTTTTCTCTCGGCCAGGGGCACCGGCGCCGGCCGGCCTTTCCCTGTTGTCTTCAGCTCGCCGACCGAAGCCATTGGGTTGGCGTCGATGATGGTGGCTTCTTCCTCGACCCTTCGGGCCATCACTCACCCCTGATGTCGGACACGCTGCCGACACCGGCAATGTTGCTGGCCACCGACGAGGCCGCGCTGGTCGCGGTGTTGGCCGCGCTGGCGCCGGAGGCCTCCCCCCCTGCCCCACCGACGGCGCCACCTCCTGACCCGGAGCTGGTCATGCTTGAGAACTGGCTGCCTCCCATGGCGAAAGCTGCTGCCCCGCCACCGCCACCGGTGCTGCCCAACACCATGCCCAGAAACATCGGCGCGGCTTTCACCACGGCGAAGGCGCAGAACGGGCCCAGCAGCACGAATAGGAAGTGCACGCTGATGTCGGTTCCATCGCCGTAGACGAGGTTGCTGCCGGCCACCATGGTGGTCATCTGCGCCATCACGACGCCCGCGAATTCGCAGGCCAGGCCCAGCAGCGGCATGTACATCAGGCCCACGAAGAGGAACGCTTTCAGGAAACCCCAGAAGTAGCTCTCTGTTTTCTCGTGGGCAGCGAAGGCCACGCATATGGGCCCGACGGCCACCAGGAGCATGTTCATGCCGAGCCCGGTGAAACCCTCCATCAGGATGTAGACAGTGATCACCATGCCCGCGATCACGGCCAGTACCCAGCCGAGTCCGGTCAGCATCCCATCGAGGACGTATTTGCCGAGCTTGGTGTACCAGGAATCGTCATCCTTCCCGGCCTTTGTAGCCGTGACCTCGGAGTATTTGAGGTCTTGGTTCTCAGCCTCGGCTTTCTTGATGCCCTCGATGGCCTTCATCTCCGATTCCCAGACGTCCGCCCATTTGCCCGCGAAGTTGGTCATGAACCCGGGCTGCAGCTTCGCCACCGTCCCCACCACGACCGTCTGATAACCAGCAAGGCCGCCGGCCACCAGCAGGATGCGTAGCCAGAACTTGCCGTGCCACAGCCGGCACGACATGGGAGAAAGCACGAGCTCTGCGGCGCCCTCCATCAACTGAAACAGAAACAGGAGGCTGAAGATCACCAGGCCCGCTTTGGTCGTCTGGGCTGCGGCGTTCGAGCCGCTGCTGATAATCGCGTCCACTACATGGCCGATTCCGAATGCCGCGCTTCCCATGGCAACTCCTAGCGCGTGATTGCCTGACCCAGCTTGCGGATCTCGGCGTTGTTGCTGTTCACCCAGCCCCGGTCACGGGTCTCCAAATACACCCGCTGCGCATCGTCCTGGCCCACCATGAAGATGATGGCCCGTTGGTTGGCGAGCTGAAGACCCTCTCCCTGGTATTTCGCTTCGGTCGCGGCAATCTCGCTTTGCAGGCTTTCGATCTTGCCCTGATTCACCGTCCCGTCCTTGCCTGTCGGGTGCTTGTTCTCGCTCTCGATGGCGTCGCGCAGAGTCTTGATCTTGGCCACGTCCTTGGTCAGAGCCGCGTTCTGGCTCTGCATCTGCCGGAGCAGTGCGGCCCGGGTTGCGCGGGCACGCTTGGACTGCCGGTACAGCGAATTCACCTTGTTGCGGTACCAGGGATCGTTGCGATACCGCGGGTTGGACTTCCAGCTGTCCGGATCAAGGTTCTGCCAGAGCTGATCGATCTGCCCGGCAGTCATCATGCTCAACGTGGCCACGTTGCGGATCTCGTCGATGCCGTCGACCCCGTCGAACCACGGCATCTGCAGGATCTGTAGAGTGTCCTCCCAACCCATGTGTTTCCAGTCGCGCAGACCCGTATAGGCATCGCGGAACGCCTGGAGAGCGCTATGTGTGGTGCCAAGAAGCTCGTTCCACTGGATGAGAATCTGGCCGTACTCCTGGATGGACTCGGTAATGGCTGCGGCATCGACCACCGGCAAGCTGGCATGCGCCTTCGTGGGTGCCAAGAATGCCCAGCCTAGGATTGCGATCAGCAGAATCTTCTTCATGGGTACCTCCGAGGTTTAGGTGGCGATGCCCAGCTTCTGGGCATAGGTGCGTACCTTCTGCAGCCGTAGTTCCCCGCCACCAATGGTCCGGCCCTCGCACGCTTGCACCAGGTGCTCGATACCTCCGACCAGGCCGAACTTCTGGCAGAACACCCCCCGCCAATGCTTGTCGTCACCATCGGTGGTCGCGAACCAATAGAGGGCCGGGGGGATCTCAACCGACAGGACCCGGTTCAGGCCGCCGCCGGACACGTAGTAGACCTCGCGACGTCTGTCATCCTCCTGGAGGCTCTCGTGGAGCCGCAGATGGTCCGGCCCCAGGCGAAGATCTTGCTCCATGAACGTGGGCTCCGAGAACCCCCGATACAGGAAGACCTCGGCCATGGATTGCAGGAGCTTGCGGGCTTGGCCGTCCTTCAGATCTTTCGGCGTCTGCGTCGACAGGACGATGAATCCGTTGAACTTGCGCATGGTCCTGAACATGTCCTCGACGACGCTGAAGAAGGCCGGATGCGCCAGGAAGGACCATGCCTCATCGACGATCACGATCTTCTTCTCCCTGATGGTTCTGGGGTTCTGGACGCGCCTCCACACGCCGCCCATGAGCGCCGTCACGAAGGGCACGGCCAGCAACGGGTCGTCCTCCAGCCCGGACAACTCGAAGTAGATGTACTTGGCCGACGCAATGGAATCGGTGCCGCTGTCGAAGAACCTGTCCCGGGGCGCCCGGGTCCACAGCTCGACCGCCGGGACGAACTCCGGGGCCTCGTTGCGCAGGTGGGTGATCAGGGCCGACAACGGCCGTGGCGGTTGCACAGGCGCCCCACGAGCCTGACCCTCGATGTACGACCGGCACTGATTCTCATAGTCCCGGAAGAAACCACCCTGCCCGTTGGCCCCCTTGAGGGCTCTGTCCAGGCGGTTCTTCTC
>CAZHUY010000454.1:0-2960 GCA_964535465.1 uncultured Myxococcales bacterium | reverse complement strand
GGACGAGGCCGAGCTGCAAGAGGCGCTGGACTTCGCGCGCCGGCACCTGTCGAGCATGGTGAGCGTGCCCGCGGTCTTCCCGGTGTCGGCCAAGCGTGCCTTGGCGGGCGATTGGGAGGGCTCGCGCCTGCGGCCGCTGCTCGCCCACCTGCGCCTGACCATGGGGAGTGAACGCGTGCGCTTGCTGCTGGACCACGCCGTACAGGACGCAGGCCGACTTTCAGCCTTCGTGCGCGACGGTCTGGCCATGCGCCGGCGCTCGCTGGAGCTGCCGCCCGAGGAGTTGGCGGCGCGTGTGGCGCACGCGCAAGAGCGCCTGAAAGAAGGTCGGCGCGCCCTGGACGAGGTCGCCAACCTGATCGCCAGCGAAGCCACCGGCTTGAAGGCGCGCGTGCGCCAGGATCTGGCTGACTTTGCCCGTGAGTTCGCGGCGGCTTTGCCCGCCGACATTGACGGCGCCGATGCCGCCGACGTGCAGAACTACCTGGGTTCCTTCCTGCAGGACACCTGGAAGACCTGGCTGGAGAACGAAGGCGAGCGCATGGCGGCCGAGCTGGATCGCCTGGCCGAGAAGGCCATCGAGGTCGCCAACCAGAGGGTCGAGGGCCTGACCCAGCAGATCGCCGAGGAGCTGTCCTCACCCGAGGCGCGCCTGCACATCTCCGTCGACACCTTCAAGTACGACGCCCCGGTGTTTGCCTTGGGCGCGCTCGGCACCACGGTCTTGCTTTTCGTCAATACCCTGGCCGGCGGGCTGATGACCCTGGCCGCGCCCATCTTGGCCCTGGTGCTACGGGGAAAGATGGCCAACGAGGTAAAGGCCGAGGCACGCAAAGCCGCGCCCGAGGCGGTGGCCAAGGTCGCCACGGCCCTGGGCCCCAAACTGGACCAGATCGTCGATCAATTCGTTCAGCGCTTGCAGGAGTTCATCGCCGAGGCCGGCGCCGCCCTGGCCCGCGGCATCGCCGAGGTGCTGGAGCGCGCCCTGGAGGAGCAGCGCCAGGCGCGCGAATCCGCCGGTGGCGAGGCGCAGACCATCGAGACATCGCTGGCGGCGTTGAAGGCCATCGACGAGCGCCTCGCGGAAATCCGTCAGACAGTGTGGACGGATGAGTGAGGCGGGTGAGCGTCAGCGCCCGTTCGCCGCGCGCCACCAGGACACGAAGCGCGGAATGCCCTCATCGATGCTGACCTTGGGCGTGTAGCCCAACTCGCGCTGGGCCAACTCGACGTCGGCCAGGGTGTGGGGCATGTCACCGGGCTGATCCGGTTTCCATTCGATACGCGCCGGTTTGCCGAGCGCGCCGGAGATGCGATCGACCAGGCCCTTCAGGCTGGTGGGGCGAGAGCCGCCCAGGTTGTAAATGCGAAACACGGGAGACGCGGCCTTGGCCTGTTGATCGATGGCGGCCACCACCCCGTCGATGATGTCGTCGATCCAGGTGTAATCGCGCGAGCTGCTGCCGTCGCCGAAGAGCTCGATGGGCTGGTCATTGGCGATGAGCCGGGTGAACTTGTGGATGGCCAGGTCAGGGCGCTGGCGCGGACCATACACGGTGAAGAAGCGCAGGCAGGTGATGGACGAGCCGTAGAGGTGGTGTTCGTTGAAGGCCAGCAATTCGCCTGCCCGCTTGCTTGCGGCGTAGGGTGACAACGGCCGGCTGCAAGGTTCGCCCTCGCTGAAGGGAAGCTGGCTCTCCTTGCCGTAAACCGAAGAGGAAGAGGCAAAAATGAAACGGCGGACGCCTCGCGCGCGGCAGGCCGAGAACAGGTGCAGGGTTCCGTTCAGGTTCACGGACCAGTAGCGCTGCGGATTCTTGATGGACGGGCGAACCCCCGCCAGGGCCGCCAGATGGATCACAGTGTCCACCCGCCCGGCGGCGTCCAAAGCGGCGTTGATGTCGTGCGGATCGGTCACATCGCCCTCGAAGATACGAAAGGTGCGATTCCGGCGCAGGTTCTCCAGGTTTCCTTCTTTCACGACGCGCGGATAGAAAGCGTCGAAGTTGTCGAAGCCCGTGACCCGATCGGCGCGGCCAATCAGCCGCTCACAAAGATGCGATCCGATGAACCCGGCAGCGCCGGTCACTAATACATCCATGCTTCCCACAATAGCGCATGACAACGTCAGGGACAGCGAAGATGAATCAGGTATTCGACGTTTCCCTTGCCACCCGTGATGGGCGACGTGGTCTCGCCCAGAACCTCGAAGCCTAGACCGCGCGCCGCCGTCTGCACCTCGGCCAGAGCTTCCAGGCGATCGGCCTCTTCTCGCACGATCCCGCCCTTGCCCACCTTGGCCCGGCCAACCTCGAATTGTGGTTTGACCAGAGCCACCACCGGCGCCTTGGGCAGCAACAACGCGGGCAGGACCGGCAGCACCAGGCGCAAGGAAATGAAAGAGACGTCGATGACCGCCAGCGCGCAACGTTCGGGGATGCGCTCGGGCGGCATCAGGCGGATGTTGGTCTTGTCCAGCACCACCACCCGAGGGTCGCTGGCCACCTTCCAGTCCAACTGACCGTGTCCCACGTCGACGCAATAGACCCGGGTGGCCCCCCCCTGCAGCAGGCAATCGGTGAAACCGCCCGTCGACGCACCTATGTCGATTGCCACGGTGTCCTTGGGGTCGACCCCAAACGTGGCCAGCGCGTGCGCCAGCTTGAGCCCGCCGCGCGAAACGAAGGGGATGGGCTCGCCCCGCAGACGCAAAGCCGCATCGGCCGCCACCAGGTCGCCCGCCTTGTCCACCGGCCGATCCCGGTCGAGCACCTGCCCCGCCAGGATCAGCGCCCGTGCCTTCTCGCGCGTAGGGGCCAGCCCCTGCTCCACCAGGGCCAAATCCGCGCGAACACGGCTGGGTTTGGCCTTGCCGGTGTTCGGCCGGGCAGCCTCTGGGTTCGATTCCGGTCTTACTTTGCGCGCCATGGTTCGCCAAAGAGAATAGACATCCAGGACTT
>CAZHUY010000453.1:0-2995 GCA_964535465.1 uncultured Myxococcales bacterium | reverse complement strand
GAGCCGCCGCTTGAGCCCGGGTGTTCCAGAATCATGAACGATGATTTAGAGCCAGTTTCATAACTCCGGACCGAGCCATGGCGAGCGAGGAGCCGCGGCCCGCAAGGAGAGAGGAGGCGGATTCCAACGACGAACGACGAAGCGGACGCGGCCCGCAGCCGGCAGGGCGACGCGGAGCGAGTTATGAAACTGGCGCTAGAGCCGCTTGACGGCCCAGCGCGGGCAGTGGAGGTTGGTGGGGCGGCATGGACTTGTTCGAGCGCAAAGCGGGCCAACGGCCCGGCAAGGCCCAGGAAGAAATCCTGGAGGGCACGCTTGCGCGCATCGTGTTCTCGGGCGGCGACGGCGCTTTCACGGTGGCGCGGCTGACCGTCGAGGGACAGAGCGAACCGGTGACCGTGGTGGGCGGCCTGCTGGGGCTGGCCACGGGCGCGCGTTTGCGGTTGCACGGCTACTACGAAAACAACCCGCGTTTCGGCCGGCAATTTCACGTCGAGCGCTATACCGAGCTGTCGCCCGAAACCCTGGAGGGCATTCGCCGCTACCTGGGCGCGGGCATGATCAAGGGCATTGGACCCGAGTTCGCCAAGCGCATCGTCGACAAGTTCGGCAGCCGCACTCTGGAGGTCCTCGACGCGCAACCTTCGCGCATCCGCGAGGTGCCCGGCATCGGACCTTCGCGTGCCGTGGCCATCCAGAAGGCTTGGGCGGCCCAGCGCAACCAGCGCGAGGTCATGGTGTTCCTGCAGGGCTACGGCGTGTCGCCTGCCTTTGCCGTGCGCATCTACAAACGCTACGGGGCCGCGGCCATCCAGCGCGTGCGCGACAATCCCTACCGTCTGGCCTTCGACGTATGGGGCATCGGGTTCCTCTCGGCGGATCGCCTGGCCTCGTCCTTGGGGATCGCGCGCGACTCCGACGTGCGCGTCGAGGCGGGCGTGCGCCACGTGCTGGACGCGGCCGGTGGCCTGGGGCACGTGTTCTTGCCGCGCACGCGTTTGGTGGACGAAGCCACCACGCTGCTCGAGGTGGATCAGTTGAAGGTGGAGGCGGCCGTGGATCGCCTGGGCCGCGCCGGCGACGTGGCCATCGAGAGCACCCCCGAGGGCACCGCCATCTACGACGTGGGACTGTGGCGAGCCGAGATGGCCGTGGCGGCGGGCCTGCGGCGCCTGCAGCGGGCCAAGGTGAAGCCGCTGCGGGTGGATACCGATAGTGCCCTGGCCCGCTACGAGGCCGAGGCCCACATCACCCTGGCGCCCCAGCAGGCCGAGGCGGTCCGGCGTGCGCTCTCCGAGCCCGTGCTGGTGATCACCGGCGGCCCGGGCGTGGGCAAGACCACCATCGTGCGCGGGATCGTCAACACCTTGGTGCGCCAGGGCGTGACCGTGTTGCTGGCCGCGCCCACCGGCCGCGCCGCCAAGCGCCTGTCCGAGGCGACCGGGCAGGGGGCCGCCACCCTTCACCGCATGCTGGAATGGCGCCCCGCCGAGGGCGTCTTCGGTCGCAACAGCTCGCGACCCCTGGGCGCCGATCTGCTGGTGGTGGACGAGGCGTCCATGATCGACATTCGTCTGATGGCCGATCTGTTGGCCGCCCTGGCCGACGGCACGCGCCTGGTGCTGGTGGGCGACGTGGATCAACTGCCCTCGGTGGGCCCCGGCATGGTCCTGCGCGACGTGATCGCCTCGGGGCGCGTCCCCACCGTGCGCCTGACCGAGATCTTCCGCCAGGCCGCGGCCAGCCTGATCGTCACCAACGCCCACCGCATCCACGATGGGCAAGAGCCCGAGCTGGGCGCCGCCCCGGCCAAGGGCGAGCCCGACAAGCGCGACTTCTTCTTCATCGAGGACGACGAGCCGGCCCACGCCGCCGAAACCATCCGCGATCTGGTGGTGACCCGTCTGCCCAAGCACTACGGCTTCCGCCCGCACGACATCCAGGTGTTGACCCCCATGCACCGGGGCGAGCTGGGCGCCATCACGCTGAACGGGCTTTTGCAGGACGCGATCACCGCCGGCCATCCCGAGCTACGCAGCGGCGGTCGCGGCTTCCGCATCGGCGACCGGGTCATGCAACTGCGCAACAACTACGACCGCGACGTCTTCAACGGCGACGTGGGCCAAGTCCTGCGCGTGGCCCCCGATCCCGAAGGCGAAGGCCAACAGTTGGTGGTGCGCTTCGACGATCGCGAGGTCCTCTACGCCGCCGACGAGCTGGACGAGCTGACCCTGGCCTACGCGGCCACCGTGCACAAATCGCAAGGCTCCGAATACCCCGCCGTGGTGATCCCGGTGCACACCCAACACTTCGTCATGCTCCAGCGCAGCCTGCTCTACACGGCCGTCACCCGCGGCAAGAAGCTGGTGATCCTCATCGGCACCCGCAAGGCCCTGCGCATCGCCGTAGGCAACGCCAAGGTGGCCGAGCGTTGCTCGAGGCTGGCGGCCAGGCTGACGGCGGGGTAGGGGCCGGGCGTCGCCTGACGGGGCCTACGGAAGAAGCCCACGCTTGATTTCGGTGGCAGCATTTCGACACACGAGATGATCGACCTCATCGAGGCAAAGCGCATCCTGGCGGCCGTCGCACGCGAGGGTGTGCGGCATGTGATGGTCGGGTCGATGGCCCCCAAGGAGGTGCCCCCAAGGAGGTGCCCCCAAGGAGGTGCCAGAGACTTCCCCAAGGAGGTGCCCCCAAGGAGGTGCCCCCCAAGGAGGTGCCAGAGACTTCCCCAAGGAGGTGCCAGAGACTTCCTTGATATTGGCCCCAAGGAGGTGCCCCCCAAGGAGGTGCCCCAAGGAGGTGCCAGAGACTTCAAGGAGGTGCCCCAAGGAGGTGCCAGAGACTTCCTTGATATTGGCAAGCAACCACCCCAAGGAGGTGCCAGAGACTTCCTTGATATTGGCAAGCAACCCCCCAAGGAGGTGCCCCCAAGGAGGTGCCCCAAGGAGGTGCCAGAGACTTCCTTGATATTGGCAAGCAACCCGGCCGACGT
>CAZHUY010000452.1:0-3017 GCA_964535465.1 uncultured Myxococcales bacterium | reverse complement strand
GTTACCATGGCGCAGGTCGAAAAATGGCGCTTAAAACAACTACGGTCCTCCATGCTCCATGCTCCATGGTTTCGGCCCGTTGTCCATTGGAGGGAAAGGCTACATGACCCTGACAGCGCGTTTGATCCTTGCCGCCATCGTCGTTTCCCTATCGGCCTGCGCCTCTGTGCCCATGGCGCCAGAGCACCTTGATGTCCAAGCCAAGACCTTCAGTCCGCCGCCACCTGACCGGGCCCACGTCTATGTGTATCGAAATGAGTTGATGTCCGGATCCAGCGAGTTCCACCTGCGCCTGAACGGCCAGCCGGCAGGTAGCACTCAGGCCAAGACTTTCGCTCTTCTCTCGGTTGGTCCGGGCCCAAACAAATTGGAGTCCGAGGCCAGCAACACGTCGGAGCTTCTGTTCCATGCTCAACCAGGCCAGACACTCTTCGTCTGGCAGGAGGTGAAGTTGGGGTTGGGATTCTTCCCAAGGAACAAGTTGCAGCTCGTAGATCCCTCGGTTGGAGCAGCCGGCGTATCTGAATGCAAGCTCATCGCGTCTTCTCCATCCGCACCAGTGCCCATGTCTGACATTCCTCGAACGCCGGACTATCGCCGAGGCAACCTGTTCATGCCCTATCTTGGTGTTGCGATCCCCACGGGGGGCCTTGGAAGCTCCTTCGACGCCGGACTGAAACTGGGCAGCTTCCTCGGCGTGCACTTGAGCCCCATGCTCTCTTTGAACGCCCAGTTTGGCCTCGATTTCTTCCCAGAATCGAAGGGGGCAGACACCGACTACACCGACGCTGGCTTCGTCGACGTGCACCTCAGCCCGCTCCTGCATTTCGGAATCAGGGGCATCGAGGCCTTCATCGGCCCCGCGTTCGGCTTCTCTGTGGTTTTCGCAGGACAACGATCGGGTGGCACCGAAACCTCCGCCAGCAACCGCGGCATTGGGTACGGCGTGAACGCTGGCGCCGGGATACCACTTGGCAACATGGTCTTGGGCGCCCTGGTCAGCTTCACGGGAAGATCACCCATCACAACCTGTGTAACAACGAGCACGGGCTATCCCGGTCCCGAAGCCAAGACCGAGTCCTGTGGGTCCTACTCGGGGGATGCTTTCCACTCCCTTTCCCTGTCCGGCATGCTGCTCTTCTGAGAGCGTGTCTGGAGAACCGACCTTGCCTCGAGTCAGGCGCTAGCAAGGAAGGAAGCTCCACACCACCGTACAGGGCGACAGCCGCGGCTGCAGCAGCATCGGTCGGGGACATGCACGCGCGAGTACTACCTGGTCAGACCCGGACCGAGCCCTCGCGTCGCGAGGAGGCCCGGCCGCGACGAAGGACGAGGGAACATACTGAACGTTTCTGACTGAGGAGTGAGGAGTCGGACGGGCCCCACAGCAAGCATCCGCGTGCGGAGTCGGCTGGCTTTGCCGGCCGCGCAGCATTGTGGGAGGGCATGGCCCCCCCCTGGGTTCCCATCACCGGCGACGGGAGGATCTGACCAGGTAGGCCAGGGCGCGTCCCCAAATCCGGCCCATAGGGCCTAGTTTGCAGAATCTCTCTTGTCGGCTTTGTGCGTCACGTTGATGGTCACGATGGTTCCGGTCGAAAATGGCGCTTCAAACTCCTACGGTCACATCAAGGCATCGAGAACGCACTGATCGTGGCCAAGGAGACCACAAACGGCAACGGGAAGGTGGTCGATGGCGGCGGATTCGTGCGAGAGCCGACAGGCTATGTCTCTTCGCACCAGCAAACGTTCGCTAACTTCTCAGGATCGCTGCTGGCACCGCAGTGATGAAATTTCAACCCATCGAGCCGGCAAAAATCCGGGCAGGAGATAGAGGCGCATTTGCCGGAGTTGGAGCAGCCCGTGAGAGTCGTGCTGTCAGTACAGACGTAGCTGTCGCGATTCGTGTCCAGACAGGCCAGAATCTGCGAAAGCGCGATTTCCTCAATCTCGGAACATGACATGCTGTTGATGCATTCGGCAAACTGGTCTGGATCGGGGAAGAGCTGGAGCGCCAAGACCCCCTCAATCACGCATTCGCTCATCTCGGATGAGCTGTACTCGAAGCCCTCGCAGCTCGCGAGCTTCTGGCACACTGCCGTGGCGCCGGCTTTCTGCTCGGGAGTCAGGTTCGGGCCGTCGCTGCCGCTATCACATCCTGCCAGACATGCGAAAACGACAACCACGGTGGCCACGCTGAGCACTGCTCTTCTACTGTTGTCATGCATATGGGAGTCCCTCCTGTTCGATCCTCGTGCGGCGGACAGTAGCAGCCGTCGCGTGAAACGCGCAATGGCAAACCCAGAACGGCGAGTCCGTAGTCATTTCAAACGGCCACGCATGGCGTCGCGGGCAACGCGTCACCACGCCATGCAAACCGACGGGAATCGCTCGATCTCACATCGGTTTTGGCCGATCCCGGCACAGCTGGGCTAGGTGACGTAATCGCTGCTATCGGCGTTTGGGGGTGTCAGGCCCAAGTAGGAATGTCCCCATTCTTCTGAACCCGCGTTACCATGGCGCAGGTCGAAAAATGGCGCTTAAAACAACTACGGTCCGAGTTGGGCATTCCCCTCGGACGGTAGCTCAGCCGGCGGTTTCGAGAGATCGCCCGAGGGGTGGAGCCCCATGCCCCACCCCTCGCGGCATGGCCTGCTACAGCGGGCGTCGAGCGAACGAGAGCGGAGTGTTGTTGGTCACGTAGAACAGCAACTCGTTCAAGTCAGCCTGGGTCACTTGCCCATCGTCATTGGTGTCGGCCGCGATGGCCTCGAGCGCCGACAAGCGGCCGGTCCCGTTCAGGTACAGTTGCAGCGCCGCCAGATCCTCCTGGTTGATCTTGCCATCACCCGTCACGTCACCCACGGGCTGCGGCTTGCAGGCAGAGGGCGTGATGCCGGTGGCGAAGTTGGTGATGAAGAACGCGTCGTGACGGCTGAGGACACCGTCCAGGTTGGCATCGCCGTATCCGCCCGGTAGTGGGCATCTGTCGAAGCGGGTGTGGTTGGAGGACAGTG
>CAZHUY010000451.1:0-3025 GCA_964535465.1 uncultured Myxococcales bacterium | reverse complement strand
GGACTCAACTTCAGACGAGAACCCATATTGCGCGAAGATCTCGCAGCCTTGGGTGTCCCCGGCGTGCCAGATACCACCCCGATCCAAGATCTCTTCGAGGTCAGCAACGGAAGTCGACCGGGCAGCCAGTTGAGCCAGCGTAAACCCCTTACAGACAGGGTGATGGCGCGATCAGCGAGGGTGTTTCACATTGGGCGGGATGGCAACGACCCCGCGCAAGACCGAAGGCAACGCCCCCGACGGCGCTTCCTCGCCGCGACCAAGTCTACTTGGGTCCTTGCTCTCGGGTCTGGTTCGCGGCCCAGCAGGCGGGGACCAGCTCAGACATGCGCGCCAGGGGGTGGCCGCGCTCGAGCTTGTCGATGGTGTCTTGCAGATACCGTCGAGGGTCGATGCCCAGGATGAGGCAGTTGTCGACCAGGGTGTAGGCCACCGCGAGCCTTTCACCGCCGCGGGAGGATCCCGTGAACAGGAAGTTCCGACGCCCCACCGCGTAGTTTCGGATCCGTCTTTCGGTTCGGCCGTTGTCGATCTCGAAGATGCCGTCGGAGAAGCAGCGTCGGAAGTAGGGCCTCTGGTTCACGGCGTAGGTGGTGGCCCGGCGCAAAGGGGACTTGGGCAGCAGCTTGGGATGGATGGCGTCGACCCATTGGTCGAGCTCGTCCAAGATCGGCACGGAACGGTCGCGGCGGACATTGCCTCTGGCTTGGGCGTCCAGCCCGCGCTCCTTGCACTCGGCCTCGATGAGGTAGAGGTCGGCGAAGAGCTTGAGGGGAACGGCAGCGCGTCTGTCCTTGGCCAGGAGCGCGGCGTGAAATTTCGAGCGGATGTGCATGCCGCAACCGAGGCGGCGCTCGTCGGGGACAGCGACCAGGACATGGCCGTCGTCGTCCTCGACCTCGGTCGAGTAGCCGGCGTAGCCGTCGCACTGGATCCAGCCGTCGATGGAGGAAAACCAGTCGGTGATTTCCTCGGCATCCCAACTGTCGGTGACACCATAGGCCACAGATTCGCGACCGCCGACGGCGCCGTCGGTGCCCACGAAGCACCACAGGTGTCCGCGCCGGATGCCGTTTTTGGCGGTGCGGTCGAGGGTGCGCAGGTGCGAGTCGTCGACGCCGACGATCTTGCAGGCAAAGACCTGTCCGGTGACCGCAAGCGCGACCGGGGCAAGGATGTCAGTGGTGTAGGCCCAGTAGGAGGAGATGGTCTTGTCGGGCATGTGCAAGCCCATGCGGGCCAGCTCGCGACG
The DNA here is from genome assembly GCA_964535465.1 of uncultured Myxococcales bacterium. GTDB lineage: Bacteria > Myxococcota_A > Polyangia > Fen-1088 > Fen-1088 > Fen-1137. The sequence continues at coordinate 1,773 of CAZHUY010000451.1, read as the reverse complement.
TTGCCGGTCGAGCGGCTGGGCCAAGGAGCATTTGTCGGTCAGGAGCTTGGCCAGAAGAGAGGAGCCGACCTTGCGAACCACGGCTGGGACGTCAGTGCGCGGAGCGACGCTGACATCCTTGCGACAGGGCAGGCACGCCATTTTCTCGCAACGTTCCTGGTGAACAACGATTTTGGCGGGCACGAATTCGATGCGCTCGTACTCGACGACATCGAAAACCGTCTTGGGACGACCGCAGATAGCGCAGATGCGCTCCTCTGCGGGGACCGGCGTCTCGGTCACGATACGCTCGACGCTGGCATCGACCTTCATGGCGCCGCCGGTCCTACGATTGCGCTTCTTCTTGCCGCCCGTGACAGGGTCTGGCCCTTCGGCGTTGCCGTCGGCGGCCTCGGTGGGTGGAGCTGGCACTGGAACCTGTGGCCCGTTGGGCGGCAGCGGCGCCTGGGCGTCACCGCCCAAGGCCAGGTAGAGCTGTTTGAGCTCGCCGGGCGCGAGCTTCTCGGTGTTGCGCCCGAAACGGTAGCGCATGGCCCGCAGAAGCCGCCATGAGATGCGCTCGTTGTCGCGTTCCAGATTCGCGACCATGTCCATCATCTTGTCGATGGCCGAGGCGAAGTTGCCCGCCGTTGCCATGGCCGACAGCTCGGCCTTGAGCGACTCCATCCTGCGCTGACGCTGGATTTCTACGTCCGCGTCCAGCTCGACCCCAGCGCCAAGCATGTCCGGTGACCAAGGCAAGGCGCCGGTGGTCTTGATGGGCTTCGTGCTCTTCTTGGGCTGCGACTTCGACAAGGCAGCCACGTCAATGAACGACTGTCGCTGACTGTGCAACTACAATCGACAGTCGACTGTAGAAATCGTCACTGTTGTTGTTGAGGCTCGTGCCGATATCGCTTGCGCCGGATTGCCTTGCCCAAGTCGATCCCTTCCAGCATCAGGCTCAACTCCGCGGCGTCGATCTCCACGTGCTTGGCGACGCCGTCGGCTTGCCGGACCAGGCGAAAGGTCCCGGCCTCGAGACGCTTTCTCATCACCACGAAACCGGTTCGGTCCCAAAACAGAATCTGGGCAACGTCTCCCCGTCGGTTGATGAACACATACAAGTGCCCGGTCATGGGGTCGCCCCCAAGACCATCGCGCACTACGGCCGATAGGCCATCGAAGCTCTTGCGGGCATCCACCGGCTCGACAGCGGCGAAGATCTTCACGCTTGGTGGAAGCGTCAGCATCGCGCCCCTCCATCGAGGCAATCAAGGAGATCAGCAAGCCTCTTGGCATCTGACTGATCCCCCAGCCGGACGCGTACGCGCCGACCATTGGCCAGGTCAACCTCGACCGCCAATGCGGTAGTGACCGGAAGGTGGTCGATCGGTTGCACGACCCGAACGGGGAGAAACGTGGTGGGCGGCTCGGTTCTGGCGGCGACACCAGAGTCCTTGCCCAGCACACGCAACCACCGCCGAAGGGTTTCCAGGCGGACGCCACGCTTGGTCGCGTATTCCTCCGGGCTCAGCCCACTGGCAGCAAAGGTCTTGACCTCGTTGGCCCACACTTCACGTGGCCACCGCCTCCGTTTGCGACGAAACAGCACGACGTTCTGATTTCCAGACTTCTCCATGCCCCCAGCTTGCACGATATTCCATTCCCTGCAGGGCTCCTCCCTGTAAGGGGCTTACGCTTTCGACACATTGCCGCAGCTTAGTGTTAGGCGCTTCGAAGGTACTCGCGTGCCTCCTTCCTCATCAGGCCCTGCATGAGTCGGCCCGCAGC
>CAZHUY010000450.1:0-3030 GCA_964535465.1 uncultured Myxococcales bacterium | reverse complement strand
TTCGAGCCGCCGCTTGAGCCCGGGTGTTCCAGAATCATGAACGATGATTTAGAAACAGCGCAGCTGCGGAACAGAAGTTGAGGTAGAAGAGACGGCATGGGACGACTTCTCGTGGTGTTGGGTTCGTTGCTGGTAGTCGGTGCCGGGGCGCTGGGTGTGGCCGTCTGGATGGTCGTCAGCCCGACGACAGGAGCGCGCATTGGCCCCGACCGGCCGGGCAAGGCGCTCGTGCTCATCGACCTGCAGGAGGACTACACCGGTCCCCATCCCAAGCAGCCTTATCCCGAATCGGAGCAGCTTATCGACGCGGCGAACCAATTGATGGCAGCGGCCCAGACAGGCGGTTGGCAGGTCCTCCTGGTGCGTGAGGTGGTGCCCGATAAGTTGTTCTACAAGCTCCTCACGGGCGGCACGGTCGTGTCGGGCACCAAAGGGGCCGAGCTCGATGCGCGTCTCGCGCGCCCCTCGGGATCCCTCGAGATCGAGAAGATCAAAGGGGATGCGTTTTCGGTGCCCGCGCTGGAAGCCAAGCTGGATGAACGACGGGTCGGCTCGCTCACCATCGCCGGTATCGACGCCGACCATTGCGTGAAGGCGACCGTAGCGGGAGCCCGCAATCGCGGGTACGCGGTGAACGTGGTTCGCGAGGGCATCGCCGTCACCGGGGGCAAAGGCCTCGACAAGATCATGAAGAGCTATGAGGCCACGGGGGCGGTCATGAAGACCCTCGCGCAAGCCGTGAGCGATCTCAGTGCCCCAGCCCGGCTCGAACCTTCGCATGGACGATGAACCTCGCGGTTGCCTCTACCGACGCACACGAGATTGACCGAAACCAATGCGTCGCGAGCATCACCTCGAACCGAATCTCCGAATTCGAGACCATCGGCATGGGCTGGATCTCCGAAGCTTGGATCATCGATGAGTGGGGCTGCGGTTTCCCCCAGCTGAATACTGTGCGAGATCGACACGGCGCCGCTTGCTGACGCGTGTGGCACAGGCATAGAGTTCACCTCACCATGCCTCACATCGGATTTGGCCGCTCTGTTGGCATTGTGTCTGCCCTGGCACTTGCGCTTGCAGGTTGTAGCGGATCGAAGGGCAAGGGCTCGGATGCCGGGGGCAACGCAGGGGATGGGGGAGGCAAGGGCTCGGATGCCGGCGGCAGCGCAGGGGATGGAGGAGGCAAGGTCGAAAAGAAAGGCATCGGCGCCAAGGTATTCGACGAAGACAAGGTCCAGTCGTACTACCTCACGTTCACCGATGAGGAATACGCGCGCCTGACCGATATGAAGACCGTGCTGAGCAATCCGTACACCGTGAACGAGGACCGCTACGTGCAAGCCGGCTTGCAGATCGGCGACACCAAGCTGCCGGCCATCGGTGTGCGCTACAAGGGCAACTACTCCATTTGGGGATGTGTGGACTACGCCAGAGGCGAACGGGTGAAGCGGGTCGAGCCGGTTTTCGGCAACGTCGATGTGTGCCAGCGGTTCTCGTTGAAGCTCGATTTCGATTACTTTGACGATGGGGCACGCGTCGACGGACTGAAGAAGGTGAACCTGCATGCCATGGGCGCCGATCCGAGCAAGATGCGCGAGCGGCTCGGCTACTCGCTTTTCCGCGATGCGGGTTTGGCCGCCTCGCGAACTGCGCACGCACGCGTCTACATCAACGGCGAGTATCACGGGCTCTTCCTCGCGGTGGAGCAAGTCGATGGTCGTTTCACCGCCCACCACTTCCCCAAATCCGGTGACGGTAACCTGTATCGTGACCTGTGGCCCCTATCAGGGCTTGATGCCGCCTCCGCCAAGGAGGCGCTGCGGACCAATGACGATCCCGACGTCATCGACGTTTCTGATTTCCTCGCCATGAGCGAGGCGCTCGCGGCCTCGACCGAGGCTGACTTCGCCAGCAGGCTGGCGCCCTTCATCGACTTCGACGAAATCGCTCGCTACATGGTCGTGGATCGCGCCATCGCCAACTTCGACGGCGTGCTGGCTTTCTACTACGGCCCGGGTTGGGGACCGTCCAACGGCAATTACTTCTGGTACAACGTGGGCGGCGGACGTTTCACCCTGATTCCTTGGGACTTCGACAAGGCCTTGCTCTACCCCGAGCCGAACTTCTGGTCCGACAACGCCCCCAACGGGGACAACCTCGTTCCCAACTGGAATGTCATCACCGACGGGTGCCAGGGTTACACCTGCTCGTTCGATGCCGCCGTGACCAACGACGGCGTGACTCGCCACAACACCTACGGCGTCTATTCCGTTGAGTGTGACCCGTTCCTGCAGCGTCTGCGCACGGTGATTTATGATCGACAGAAGGCCATGGCCGACGCTTTCCTGGCCGGGCCGTTCTCGGTCTCGGCCGTGGACGCCAAACTGACGGCCTGGCGGTCGCAGGTGGCCGATGCGGTCAAGGAAGACGCCATGATGGACAGCACGCGGTGGCAAGGCGCGGTTGAAGACCTGCGAACCACCATCGCCAAGCTTCGCTCCAACCTCACGCTCATGATGGGCGGACTGATCAAGGACACCGATCACAACGTGAATCCAACTGTCGATTTGAGCCTGGAGGTCACCGATGTCGAGGCTGCCTACCAGGGCCGAACCGTTTACCTGGCACTTTTCGCCCCCGGCTCGACCTGTGAAACCGATCCCAGCGCCGCCCTCTACTTGACGGGGCAGTCGGTGTCGGACGGTTCCAGCAAGCTCACCCTTCAGAACGTGCGAGCCGGCAGCTACACCGCCTGCGGCCTCATCGACGCGGACGAAAACATGGCCCCTAGCCCTGGCGACACGGCCGGCATGAGAACGCTGACCATGCCAGATGATGCGACCATCAGCTGGAGCGCGACCGACTGGATGAAGATCTAACCAGACCAAAGCCCCATCGAGGCAAACTGCTCTAATTCGCGCGCGGTACCGGTTGCGATATGTGTATGGCCCTGATGGCTATGCTTCAATCATGGACTGCAACAACCAGGTCAAAGGTTGGGGCACGATCGAGGGCACGAACCGACCGCTA